>JAPPOR010000377.1 GCA_028817905.1 Myxococcales bacterium | reverse complement strand
CGGGGACGGGTGTCGAGGCGAGAATGGGCCCACCGAAGATGGCGTGTCGGCTCGCGAGCTCGGCGAGCAAGGCATCCACTTGATCGCTTCCCAAGCTGGATTCCAAGGAGCGCCGCCGGGCCAAGAAGGCGGTGCCCTTCACGGTCATACCCTCGTCGTCGAGTTGGTCGGCGGGTCTGCGTTCGACAGAAGTGCGACTGCCAGCGATCGCTGCTTTCATGAAGCGTCGCGATAGCAGTGACTGCCCGCACGCGTGACACGACAGGGCGCTCGCAGCAAGTGCGACGCTGCACCGCGGACACTGTGACATGAGTAGTCATATGATATCACAGGGCGCGTTTTGCCGGCCCGTGAACCGCGGCGAAAGGGGTGCACCGTTAGCACACACCGGGGTCTCTTGGGTCACCAAGGAAACATCACGCGCGACTGTGTGCAAGGTCTTCCATCGTGCAAGGCCGTGAGCTTATGCAGTTCCGTTGTGCGGTTTGACGCTGTGCTCCGCCGCGAGCTATCGTCTTTGCGATCGGGGGATTCATTGGAGCTGCGATGGGTGAATCATGCGTCGTTCATTCTTTCGCAGGGTGACGTTCGCTTGATCTGTGACCCCTGGTGGAAGGGGCTCGCGTTCGATGGCTCTTGGGCCCTGCTCAGTCCATCGGACATGCGGGCCGAGGATCTATCCACCGTGACTCACATGTGGTTCTCCCACGAGCATCCCGACCACTTCAGTCCACCGACGCTAGCGGACATTCCTCCGGAAATTCGCCGCGACATCGCGGTTCTGTACCAGCGGACGAGTGATCGGAAGGTACTTTCCTATTGCCGCGACCTGGGGTTTGGCCGTCTGGTGGAGCTCCCGCCGGGCGAGTGGCATGCGCTCGACGAGCAAGTGGACGTCCTCAACATGCCGTTTTCAGGTGGCGACTCGTGGCTTGCGGTCCGTATGGGCGAGAAGGTGCTGCTCAATCTCAACGATTGCGTCGCCGACACTGAGGAAAAGATCCGTGCGATTCGCGATCGGGTCGGTCGTGTCGATGTTCTGCTGACGCAGTTTTCCTACGCGTGTTGGGCCGGCAATCCGGAGGACGGGTTGGCACGTCGGCGGCTCGGGCAGCAGAAGCTCGAGCGGATTCGCCTGCAGGCCCGAATCCTGAAGCCCCGCTTTGTCATTCCGTTCGCGAGCTTCGTTTGGTTCTGTCACGAAGAGAACCTGTACATGAATGACGAAGCGGTGCGCGTTGACGTGGCTGCGGACTTTGTCCGACGCGAGACCGCCGCTTCTCCCGTTGTGCTCTATCCCGGGGATACGTGGCAGCTCTGCGAGCCGCACGACAATGGGGCCGCTATCGGTCGGTACCTGAAGGACTACGAGCGCGTCCGTTTGTCTGAACCACTGACTCGGAGTGCGCCCGTACCCCTTTCCGAGCTGGAGCAGCACGCTGCGAGGTTCGCGGGTCAACTCGCAGAAAGCCGGAGTTCCTGGCTGTCTCGCTTTGCCGAGCCGGCTCGCATCTATGTGACCGATCACGGCCTGTCGCTGGAGTTTTCACTGAACGGTTTGCACCGGCGCGAGCGTCCCCGTGCTGAATGCGACCTGGCCCTGTCCTCCGCCGCCCTCGACTACGCATTCAGGTTTCTATGGGGTGGGGACACGTTGAATGTTAACGGTCGATTTGCGTGTCCATCCGGAGGCAGGCCGCAGCGGTTCATGCTCTACGCGGGGATGGCTAGCCAAATCAACCGGGGTGAGGCCACCCCGCTGCGTACACTGGCCCGCGCGATCGTGGCCCGAGGGTTGCGGGCGACCCCCGGAGTGCGGGGCCTGTACGCAACCGTGCAAGCCGCCCGCGGCCGCTAGCCCGGATTATTCATGAACACTGCATCGCCTCGCTTGTTCTTCGACTTCACACGGCTTTCGCCGCCCTAGCAAATACGGAGAGTATTCCCGTCGGTCGCCGAAAAGCCGTGTGAAGCCGAATCCCTGCGCGATCCGACGCAGTGTTCATGAATAATCCGGGCTAGGGGTGTCGCATACACCACCTGCGCGGCTTGCGGTGGCGGGCTATTTGTGGGCAATCGATGGAAGCGGGTGATGACAGGAGCCGCCCCGTGCGGACATGGTCGTGGAGGTCGGCTCCGGATGCTCCAGCCTACATTTGCCCGGCGCACGACTGGTGCCCATCCCATGTTGCGCACCTCGCGATGGCAGGTTCATGTGCGGGGCACAAACCTGCGCTGTTTGTCCCCATGGTGCGTGCTGCGCTCGTCCTCATGCTGTGTAGCCCATGGGGCGCTTGTGCAGTCGGCCCCGGCCATCCGAGCGGGTCGCCGGACCGGGGGTCGCACGCAATGGTGGCCGTCTCCGTCGATGCGGCGAGCGTGCAAGGCCAGACTGATTCGGGGCCTCCACAGCAGGGCGCGTCGCTGAGCCAGGTGGGCGATACTGACCTCGGCGTTTCCATCGATGCTGGCGCGAACGCTTCCGGTACCCTGGTCGATGCATCGGTTTCCGC
>JAPPOR010000505.1:33870-54469 GCA_028817905.1 Myxococcales bacterium | reverse complement strand
CTCCCTGTGCGCATTCTCCATCAGCGGAATCGACATCACCGGAATCTCCATCTCCGGATTCTCCTTCACCGGAGTCTCCCTCACCGGAGTCTCCGTCCCCGGAGTCGCCATCCCCGGAGTTGCCGTCCCCGGAGTCGTCGGCGTCCCCACCCGTGCCGTTGCCGGTGGAACCTCCCTCGCCAGCCTGGGAACTTGCATCACTTCCGGCGCCGGACTCTTGGTCGGAGGCGTTGCCGGTGCCGCTGGCGGAGTTGCCGCCGGCCCTGTCATCCGAGTCGCTGGAGGTTTCATCGGTGGATTCGTCACCGTCGTCCATCGGCTCCTCGGAAACTGAGTCGATGAACCTCTTCGCGCTAGTGGTGCTGTCGTCCTCTCCGCAGCCCCACACCGCGCTGATGACCAGCAGCCCGACAACCCACTTCATCCTCGAAATCCTCATCCGCGGCTCCTCACAAGGCGAGGGGCTGCTTTCAGCCCAATCGCGCGACAACAACGGTTTCAGGCGTCATCGCAACACCTGGGGCGGCTGGCAAGTACCCCCCACGTTTGCGGGGGAGTTGTAGGGGGCGAGAAACGATGTGCCGGTACTTGCACGGTTTGCAGATAGGGGCTTTGGCTCACATGAAGATGTAGCTCGTCAGCGCTCGGAGATCCCTGCCCAACCATACGAGTCCACAGCGCTTTCGCACTGACCGGCGTTGCCGTCCAGGGCGGTGAGAGCCGAACGGCGCTGCAAGGCTGGAAAAACGGCTTAGGCATAGTGGCTGCACGTCGACCATGGACGTTGACTACAATCAAGATTGATTGCAGGCGCCACATGCCTACGCTGGCCGCATGAACGCAATAGACAATCGCGCCCCCGAGTCGCGCCTGGTGCGGGAGATCTGGGCAGGGCTTGGACCTGACCAACAGCCCGCACCTTCCGTGGCGTTTACAGGTACGCAACGCTTGCTGACCTCCGTGTATGACGTTTCCGGGTTTGCCGCCGCCTGTGTTGGTGCCGCCAGCGCCGCGGTTTCGGCGCACTGGGGCCTAGTGCGCAGCTCGTCCGCACCCGATGTGTGCATCGATCGCGCACACGTGGCAGCGGCCTTCCAGTCCGAGCGTCTATACAGACTTCTCGACTCGGAGCGGCCGGCCCTGTGGGATCCGGTTGCGGGGAACTACAGCACCCGCGACGGCTTCATTCGCTTGCACACCAATTACGAGCACCACCGGGTCGCGGCCTTGAAGGTGCTGGGCGTAGCCGCAGATCGGTCGGCCGTTTCAGGTGCCGTCTCCCGTTGGTCGAGCGACGACCTCGAACGTGCCATCGTGGCTGCGGGCGGATGCGCCGCGGCGATGCGATCGCGTGCCGCATGGCAGGCGCATGAACAGGGCCGTGCGGTTGCCGCGGAGCCGCTGGTGGATGTGACCCTGGGGCCGCCTTGCATGTCGGTGTCAGCCGCACCGCCACAGCCGGAGGCTCCGGACCGATCGCCGGTTGCCCCGCCCACACCGCTTTCCGGTTTGCGGGTCCTCGATCTGACGCGCGTGCTATCGGGGCCGGCCTGCACGCGCTTTCTCGCAAGCTACGGTGCTGACGTCTTGCGCATCGACCCACCCGGCTTTCAAGACGTTCCCGCCGCGCTGCCCGACACGACCGTGGGCAAGCGTCGTACCCGGCTCGATCTGCGTGCTACCGGCGATCGTGCGCGCTTCGAGGAGCTCTTGGCGGATGCGGACGTCTTGGTGGTGAGCTATCGACGCGATGCGCTGGCGCGCCTCGGCTACGATATGGACGACCTCTGGGCGCGGAGGCCGACCCTGATCGTCGCCCGGGTGGTGGCCTACGGGCATACTGGGCCATGGGCCGATCGGCGCGGGTATGACAGCTTGGTCCAGATGAGCTCGGGGATTGCCGCACAGGGACGGCGGCAGCCCGAAGGTAACCATTCGGAAGTAGGCGCACGTTCGGCAGAAGGCGAACGACCGGTGCCGCTTCCCCTCCAAGCGCTGGATCATGGCACGGGCTACCTGCTGGCCGCCGCCGTGATCCGGTCCCTTTCGCGCTTGGCGCATTCGGGCCGCGCGAGCGAGGTACGGCTATCTCTCGCGCGCACGGCCGAGCTTCTGTGCTCCACGTTCGATCCGGACGGGGCCCTCGCGACCGGCGCTGCGCTCGATCCGGCTCCCTTTCTGGAGGAAGCTTCCAGCGGGTTCGGCCGCATTCGTCGCGTCAAGCCGCTTGCCGGCATTGCCGGCATGGAACCAGCTTGGGCCCGCCCTGCCGGCCCCCTTGGATCCCATCCTCCGAGCTGGACCTAGCCCGGATTGGCGGGCGGGTGGACAACCGGCTACAGAAGCTGGTCAGATCCGCAGTCCTGGCACGATCTGCGCCTGCATATGCGCCCGCGCTTCTGGCGAGATCGGTAGGGCCCTACGCGCCTTCAAGTCGAACCCCACCGCTACCGCCTCCGAGCTGGCCACGCAGCAGCCGCTCTCGACGTCGAAGACGAAGTGGCAGAAATGACGGGTCTTGTTTCCAAGGGCTTTCAGGCCGGTCCGTACCTCGATGAGGTCTCCAAGGCGCGGGCGCGTGTGAAAGACGTAGCGGTACTCCAGGGCTGCCCCGCCCACGGGTGTACCCGGTGGATGCAGGCGGCGAAAGAAGTGGCCGATGCCGTCGGACACACGTGCCATGAAGGCGGTTTCGGTCATCAAGTCATGCGCGTCGCAGTCCTCGGGCGAAACCGGCGCCATGTAGGCCCCTACCATGCCCATCGCTATGGCTTCATTTCGGCTCGGCCCCGGCTGGGGCGCGCTGCGCTCGATTCCCCGACCGAAGCCATCGTCGGGAAGGGTCGTCTCGACTTCAGTCACACGTGACAAGGCCTCCTCGGGCATCCTGACCGGCTGGTCCGTTGCACACTCGCGCAGGCCAAGCTTGGTGAACACGCTGGCGGCAAGTGTTTGTTCACCGGCGAAGCAAAGTTCCTGGTAGACCTCGAGGCCCTCGGAGCTGGCGGCTACGACGCCACTTAGTACGGTGTAAGAAGCGCCCACACGCAGCTCCCGCATGAAGCGCACGTGCTGGTCGCTGGCGCGTAGGCACCACCCCTGTGCGCGCATGCGCCCAGGACCAAGCCCGAGCGCGAGCGCCAGGCCCACCATGCCCTGGTTGGCCCGCGCGAAGTAGGTACGCACATTCAGGTGCCCCATCTGGTCGCACTCCCAGCTGTTCACGCCGGAGCGCAGCGTCTCGATCACTGCCATCGCTACTCCCGTTGCCCATTTCGCAGGGCGGCTCATCGATACACCACCGACGCGCACCCGCCAAGGGCGCGCTGGTGCGGCATTACGCGAAGCGGGCAGCTGCAAAGGCCTCGAGCTGTGGGTCGGCGCGCGCTGCGGTGGCAGCCATGACACGGGTTTGCAGGGAGGTGTCGTGGCGGTAGTGGCTGAGGGCTTCGATCGCGGCGCGGGCACGTGGCCCCGAGGCGTCTTCAATCGTTTCGACCAGGTAATCCCAGGCTGCGTCGTCGCGGAGCATGGCGATGGCCAGGTGAGCGACCTGGGCGAGCTCGCCTGAAGCCGGTGCTTCAGCGATCGCAGACAGCGGCGCGAGAGCATCTTTTAGGCGCGCCTCGCCTAGGGCGAGAACGGCGGCTTCGCGCGCCTCGTGGCCCTGATCCAACGCGCACTCGGCCACGAAGGATATCGCTTGTTCGCGGGACAGACGCAGCAGCGCGCCGAAACAGGCGGCGGTTACCCGAACGTCGGCGTCGCCGGTCAGGATCTTGAAGCGAAGCAGTGGCGCCCCGGCCGCTTCGTCGAGTGTGTACGCGATCGCGTCGGCCGCGGCTACCCGCGCCGTCGCTTGTGGGTCGCTCAACAACCGGGCCAACTCCAGCATCACACCCGGGTGATGGCATCGCACCAGCGCCAGGGCAGACGTGCCCCGCAGCGTTGCTGCGGTGTCTTCGCGCCCTCCGTAGACGGGCTCGAACTGGGTGTGCCGGATCCCGCGCAGGAAGAGCGCGTCTTGGTCACATTCGAGTCGGTATAGGGCGTCAGCAATCGCAGTCTTGGCGAAGCACCCCTTGTCCCGCTTGGCGGGTTCGTGCATGAGACGCTCGAACGCCGCGACCAGCTGCTCTTCGAGCCCCGGCAGTTCCGTGCGTGCGATCACCTGCGCCGCGGCCGCTGTCAGGACGCTATGCTTGCTGGCAAGGCCGTCCGCAAGCGCTGTCCGAACCTCAGGGCCATCGGGCACATCGCGCAAGCCCTGGATCGCCCGCACCTGCTCGTCGATCGAACGCCGCCTGGCCATGCCCGCAGGGTATCAAACCCTCGCCCCAACCGCCTACGATCCGTCTCGACGTGCCCGGTGCCCGTGCGCGTGCCCGTTGCGTGCCCGTACCCGGTGCCCGTCACGTGGCCGGCGCGTTCCCTTGTTCCTGAGACGCGGTCTCCTGGCCGCCCCTTGGCCGCCGAGCGTCCAGACGTCGGTGCCGCTGTCAGCGACAGCCCGGCTCGGCGTTACACTTGTCGGTGGCGATCTGGTCGCAGAACCCATCGGTCCAAGCGTCTTCGCAGCAGGTGGCCTGGCCCCACTGGCCGTCCTCCATGCCGCAGACACAGGCTCTCACGCCCGGTTGGCAGTGCTTGTGTTGGACCACTAGCGCGCATGCCTCGCTCCACGCCTCGGTGCAGCAGGCGGGCAGCCTCTCGCACACGCAGACCTGAAGGTCCGCGTTGCTGCACCCGGGCGTATCGTGCACGGCACAGCAGCTCCCGGTTCCAAGACGGATATCCGTGTCAGGGTCGACGGAGACCGGTGGTAGTTCCGCGAGGCCGGCATCAGGCTCCACGGCTTCGGCGTACTCTTCTTCTGCCGGCGGCGGCGAGGGGTCCTCGGGCATGCCTTCCGCGTTGTCCGGTGATTGACTGCCAGAGGCTGCCTGGCGGGCTGCATCGCTTTGGGGCGTGCCCACCCCAGCCGCCGCGGGGCCCGGCGCCCTGTTCGACATCGGTACCGCACTCGACATCGGTGCTGGGCTCGCCATCTGCGTCTTGCCAGGGGGGGGGTCGCGGCGGTCGGACGAGATCACGCGCATGCCTTGCACGGTCTTTGCGGCCATGGGCCCGGAGGCGCCGGCCGAGTCGGATTCCGACCCGGCCGGCGCACAACCTGCCAGCGCCGCTGCAGCCATCCATGCAGCCACAGCCGCATCCAGCACGTCTCGTCCAGGAAGGGACATACTCTCACACCCCAGGTCTGCGCTGCTGAACGCGACGATCTAGTCGGTGCACGTAGCCAGTTCGCGAGTGCATCCGAAGAAGTTGAGAGTCTCGTTGACGCACGCGGTCCACTTTTGTTCGCAGGTGAGCTCTTGTCTGACGACGTCGGCACTGCACTCGAGCAGGCCATTGCGGCATTCTCGAAGGTCCGACAAAGAGGTCGCATCGAGTGCGCAGGTCGTGGCGTCCTCTGCGCATTGCAGACCTTCCGCGACCGGCGGGTCCGGGAGCGTCACTCCTAGACCCTCTGCCACGCACCGAACGTTGTAAACGGCGCACTGGGCCAGGCCCGACGCCGTGCTTGCCTCACTCGTGCACGAGGCGAGTACGTTTCGACACCTACCGACCTCTTCCACGGTCTCCCGGACGGGCTCCGGCAGCACGCTGACGGCCTCTTCGACCGCGCAGTCCGCCAACGTTTCTCCGCAACCGCGGAGTTCCCCGGTCGACTCCGAGGCCACGATGCAATCCACCGCGCTATCCACACACGCGGCGGTCCCTTCCACGATGGCTGGGAGCGGCACATCGACGATCGCCGCAACACACTCGGCCTGCTCCTCGGTGCAGGCCAACAGTCCCCCACCCGATTCGGCATCGCGTCGGCACTCGCTGCCCTCCTGTCGGCACTCGCGCGCATCAGAGACAGCTGCGATCACCTGGGCCGGAAGCCCGTCTTCTGCGGTCGCCCTGCACTGGGTGTACTGAATGCTGCATGTGAACAGTCCGAATAGCGGGTTTTCCGACAGGCAGTTGTCGCGTTGCTCGGCACACTCTTCCAGCGTGAGGGCGGCGCCCGCGGCATTGATCTCCGGGGCAGGGCCGCTGTCGGAAGTCGGCATCGCGCAGCCGACCAGCGCACCTGCGACTGCGATTAAGGGAACGATTCTCTTCATGACACCTCCTATGGGTTGACGAGCCCGTGGTGACCGCAGCAGCCACGCCCATGCATCGATGCACGGACGTCGTCACACCACCTGCTGCGGCCCGCGACCTGGCCGTCCGAAATCCGGACGCGACCGTTGGTGCACGGGTGAACTCGGCACCTGGTTAATGCCTGGTGCCAACGCTTCTGTTGCGCTTCGGGGCCAGGAAGGACCGATTGGCCACGCCTGTCCTGCGAAAGAATCTTCCCGCAATCCTGCAATAGGCCGCGATCATGATGGCTTCTCACCTGAACGTCGAGCCATCCGGACCCCCGGCATAATCATTCCAGGCCACGGGCCCACTCCCGTCACACTAGCTAAGCTAAGGCCTTGCGGGGGTGGTCGTTCGGATCGGTCGCGACGCGGTCGCTTGCTGCGCTTCCAGCATCAGCCGGCCAAGCGCCTCCAGTAGCTCCGGGGTAGGGCGTTGCACTGGGCCACGCAAGGTGACGACTCCGGTTGCCTTGGCTTGACTATCTGCACAAGGACCGAGCACGAATGCTTCCAGCGAGCTTGGGTTCGGTATCTCGCCGAAGCCGGTCTGGGTTGCCCAATCAGCGTCGTCGCGATCGGGGGCGCTCTTGCTCGACTGGGAAACGAGTCGCAGGAGCGCATCGGCGGCTTCGGCCATGTCGAGGTCGCCAGGATCGCCGCCGATGCACGCCGCGCATCGCAGCGCACGGGCTTGTTCAGGTTCGGTTTGCTCTGGCACGAACACTGCGGCAGCAGATGCGCCGGTTTCCTCCGCCAGCACCCGGGCCACCGACCGGAACCAACCTTCGACCGTCATGCCCCGGCCGTGGTGTTCGATGCGGGATCGCAGCTCCGACCGCAGTGCGGTCACGGCCTGTAGCTCATCACCTAGCAGGGGTTTGGGGCCGTCGCCCAGCGCGCGAACCAGGGCTTGGCAGCGCTGCCGGCCCCGTCGGTTGGTGTCCGCTCGGAAGTGCCGGGTGCAACAGTCCAGGTCCTCGTGCGCCCGTTCGAGATGCTCTTGCTCGATCGCGATCCGGGCGCTGATTTCCCGGATGTTGCCTGCCAGCAGACCCTTGATGCCGCGAGCTTCTAGCAGATGGATGACCGCGTCCGCCTCTCTGCGCGCGCCTTCGTGGTCGCCTGCGGCCAGGCGTGCAGCGGACAAGGGGATGCGCACGAAGATCTCGTTGATGCCCACTGAGGCCTGGCGAGCTTCGTCCAAATAACGTTGGCATAGCTGCACAGCTTCTTGGGGCTGCCCCGTCCCGACGATGGACCGCGTGTGTGCGCCCGCCGCGTTGCTCCAGATCTGATGCTGGCCGGCTTTGACCCCTGAAAGGAGGCCTTCGAGCTGGCGCCGGGCCACCGCGTGTCGGCCGTGCAGCATGGCCAGCTCGGCTTGTCCATACAGGAGTACGGGACGCCATCCCGCGTGATGTCGGGCGTGGGACTCGAGCTCCGCCAGTGCATCCCGCAGCCGAGGTGCGTCCTTCGCCGCGCTGTGCGCCACCAGTTCCATGAGGAGGTGTGCGCCCTCGTAGAATTGCACCGCGCTTTCTTTGATACGCACCAGGATCTGGGTCCGCTTGAGATCGTCACCCTTGCGGGGGGAGGCGTCGAAGTAGCAGTGCAACATCTGGATGATGCCGGCATTGAGCTCCATGAGGGGAGCCTCCTTGAGCGCGTGGGCGCGTTCCAACGCCTTGTCGAGTCCCAGCGCGGCTTCCGTCATCGCGAGACCCTTCGTAATGCCAAGCTGGGTGTACTTGGCGTGGACCGGGTCTACGCCCCCATGGTTGGGTTGTGCGAGGCTTTCGAGCACATCGGCGTAGCTCGCCTCAGCTTGTTCGAACCGCGCTGCTAGCCGGTGACGTAGGCCATCGACCACGCCCCGCACCACCGCGATCATCGGAGAAAACGGCTCCAGGGGGCGCAGTTCGGGGAGCTCCGCCAGCAGTTCATAGTCCATGGCTGTCACGACGCGCGCGGCCAGCACAATCGTGGTTTGGACCAGTGGCCGGAAGGCCTCCATCGGTGATAGCACCCGCTGTGCTTTCGGCGTCGTATCGTAGCGAGCCTGCGCCGCGTCGAGCGCCCGCTTGAGGCGCTCCTGCTCGGGTAGGTTCTCGCCTTCGAGGCCCTGGTAGAGGTCGAGCCCCGCGTCGTGTTTGAGTTGCCGCAGCAGGGCGCGGCCATGATCCGTTGGCAGCGAAGCGTCGAGGCCCAGGAGCGCCGTCAATCGGAGCCGCATGGCGTAGGTTTCTCGGTGCGCCCGTCCCAGCTGCTCGGCGCTCCGGATCCCCCAGTCGAACAGGCCGTACCAGTTGTCGGGAAGCGAAGAGACGAAGCGGTGAAAGGCGTGGGTGTCGTCGTCGGTCTCTGCGATCGATGCGCGACAAAAGGCGACCAGCGCGTCGACTGCGCGGTCGTCGTCGTGAGCATGGCGCAGATGATGAATCTGGAGGATGGGTGCATGGCCCCGATGCTCCATCATGTTGGCCAGTCGTCGGTGCTGATGCGCCGTTTCCTCGGTAGAGGTCCTCGCCCGCACGATGTCTCCCCATAGGGGACGGCTGAGGCCATAGTGTTCTCCGTCCACACGCACAATGCTGGCTGCGACCAGCTCTCCGAGGGCGCGCAGCGTTCCCGCCCGTCGGCTTTCGGGCATGGCGGCCGAACAGTCGGGGAGCGTGAGCGAGCTCAGCGCCGACAGCGAAAACAGCTGTGCGAGGGTCTGGGCGTCGGAGCTCAGGCTCTCCAGGGTGCGGATGCTGGCGTCCTCTGCGCTAGTGGGCAAGCTCTGGGCGTCCAGCTTGGTTGGCAGGAGCCAGCGTCCGCCCTCATAGCGAGCGATCCCTTCGGTGACCAGGAACTCGGCGAGCTGCAGAATGTCTCGTGGGTTGCCCAGGCACACCGAGAAGATTCGTTCGCTCGCAACCGCGACCTGCGGAGAGTCCCCGAACACGGCCATCAGGAGCGCATGGGTGTCGGCCGGACAGAGGTTCTTGAGCGTGCGCGGTCGTGCGTGCGCGCGCATCGTGGCGAGGGTCGCGGCGCTTTGCGCGGTGACTCCGAGCTCGGCGCTGGTCACAAGCAGAAGGCGACGATTCCAGGCTGCGATCGAGAGCAGGGCCAAGAGCGCCAGTGATGGCTCGTCAATGCGGGGGAGGTCATCGACTACCAGGACAGTGGTCTTGCGTTCACATAGGGACAGTACCCATGCCTGCAATGCGGTCTGGACTGCTGGCCGGACCATGCGCGGGTCCTCGAAGGTCCTGAGCTCGACGTTGGGAAAGGCCGCTCGCACGCTCGGCAGCACGTGCCCGAGAATCTCCGCCCGGGCTTTCGCGAGGTGGTGGGCGTCGGGGTGCTGCTCGAGGAGCTGCGCGGCCAGTCGGTCGGCGACGCCATAGCCGCCCGCTTGCGCGTCTCCGATGTCGGCTTTCGCGACCACCGCTCCCGCCAGCTTGGCCTCCAGGGTTGCAGCCTCCAACATGCGGCTGCGGCCGGCGCCGGCCTCCGACTCGTACAGTAGGGTCGCGCCTTGAGCCCTTGCTGCCTTGGCGATCCACTTGCGAACGAGGGCTACTTCGGCGTTGCGGGCTGTCAGCGGCGGGGTGACGAGGTAGGCGCCCGATGCCGGCAGCAGCTCGTCTGGCGGAAGGTTTCCGATGTCCGTCAGCCGATCGATGACCTCGGCCGCCGAAGCCGGCCGGAACGCGGGATCGATCTGCAGCAGTTCCAAGATGAGCTCCTCCAGTTCCGGTGGACAGTCCTTGGCCGCTGTGAAGTGGGAGGGCCGTTCGATGCGCGCCAGCATCAGCACGGCCAGCTCTGCCATGTCACGCGCATGGTGCGGGCGATGGCCGGTCAGTGCGTAGTACATGGAGGCACCGGCCGCGTAGAGGTCGGCGCGCCCGTCGAGGGATTGTTGGTGAAGCAGCTCCGGGGCTGTGAAGCCGGGCGTTCCGACCACTTTGCGGGTCGGGCCCATGGGCATCATCGCTCCAAAGTCGATGACCCGCGCCGTACCCTCGGCCGTGCAGCGGATGTTGTTGGGGTTGAGGTCGCGGTACACCATGCGCCTCGAATGCAACAGCGCGAGCACTGAGAACACGTCGCGAAACACGCTGCACACGGCGCGCCAGGGCATGGGCGCCATGCCCGCCAGGTCGCCACCATCGAGCAGTTCCATGGTGTAGAAGGGTGTTTCCCCGGAAACCCCATAATCGAGCACCTCGACCACGCGCGGGTGGGCGAGCTGTGATAGGACGTGAAACTCCCGTTCGAAGAGGGCGAGCGCGAGCGCCTGGTCCTTGGGTCTTTGCAGCAGTCGCTTGATCGCGAGCTCGCGACCGCTAAGGGTGTCGGTCGCTTGATGAACCGTCCCCATCCCGCCACGCCCGAGCTCCCGCCCGATGGCGTAGCGGTGTGCGAACAGCGCCCCTGCACCCGCCTCCCTAGCGGGGGAGGGTGCGTCGCCAACTTCCCCCATGGTCCAATTGTAGGATATCGCGGACTGGGCGGCGACCGGGCGCGGGCATTTGTGTCGTAGGGTCGCGCCCGCGCACGTACATCTACGCCGGCTGAAGAAGGTGGCGCGAGCGACGGGAACTGCCTGCGCCCCTTTCGCGGTAGACTCGCGTATACGTGTCTGACTACCTCAGCGACCTGCTGTTCCTGTTGGGCGATGCCCGTCGTCGGGCGCTGTGGGTGATGGGCTTGATGGTTGCGGCCTCCGCGCTTGATCTGTGCGGCATCGGGCTTGTTTGGCCCTACGTGGCGATTCTCAGCCAGCCCGAGGTGCTGGACCGCTTGCCGCTTTGGGAGACCCTGAAGGACGCGTTTGGGATCGCTGACAATCGCCAGGCAACCACCGTGCTTGGCTTGTTGATCGTGGCCATCTTCTACGCCAAGGCCACGGTGCACTATCGGATCCACCGTCGCATCGTCGGGTTCGCCACCGACCACTATCAGGCGACCGTGGGTCGCCTCGTCGAGCTGTATGAACGCACGCCCTATGAGTACTTCGCTGGGCGCTCGACCGCCCTGTTCACCAAGCAACTGTACCAGGCGGAAGTGTTTGCGTTGCTCGCGCTGGTGCCCGCGCTGCGCCTGTGTGCCGAGGGTGTGGTGGCACTCGGCGTGATCCTGCTGCTGGCTTTCATCGACGTTACCGCGGTCTTGGTCCTGATGGCTATCATGGGGCTGCTCCTGTGGGCCTACGAGCGGCGCGTCCGCGGGCGCGTGTCGCGCCTAGGGCAAGATCACGCGCGGGCCAAGACGAGCATGATCGCGCAGGTCGCCCACCTGGGGGACACCTTGAAAGAGTTGCGTGTCTTCGGGGCCGAGGGGTACTTCCTCGAGCGCGTTCGAGCACGCGCCCGTGTGATCGCTGCGACCAGTGCCGAGCACGGCGTGATCCGTTTTCTGCCACGCTACGTCGTCGATTCCGCGATGATCACCTTCGTGGTGTTGGTTGCGACGGCGGCTACCTGGAGTGGAGACCAGGCCGACACCATTTTGGCGACGCTGGGTGTGTTCGGTGCGGCGGGCGCCCGCTTGATCCCTTCGGTCAACCAGATCGCAGCTAACGCGACCGAGCTGCGCTTCGCCCGCTCACCCACGCGCGAGTTGCGTGAGGCGGTCACAGAGCTTGCGACCCATCACCCCGCAAGCGACGCTCCCGTCGCCACCCCGGAGCCGGAAGTATTCTCCAGTTTGACCCTTGCCGGGGTCTCCTTTCACTACGCCGGGGCGGACGGCCCCGCGCTCCAGGACATCGACCTGTCGATCTCGTCTGGGGACACAGTCGGCATCATCGGAGCCTCAGGTGCTGGCAAGACCACCCTGATCGACGTGATCCTGGGCCTGCTTCATCCCCAGACAGGCGAGCTGCGCGTCAACGGTTTACGGCTCGGGGACCAGCTGTCGTCGTGGCACGGCCTGGTTGCCTATCTGCCCCAAGACGCCCACCTGGTCGACGGGACGCTTCGCGACAATGTGGCGCTGGGCAGACCAGCCTCCGAGGTCGCGGATGAGGCGGTCTGGCGTGCCCTCGAGCAAGCGCACCTGGCGGCCGACATCCGGGCGTTGTCCAAAGGGCTCGACAGCCAGGTCGGCGAGCAGGGGCGGCACCTGTCCGGTGGTCAGCGGGCACGGGTGGCGCTGGCGCGGGCCTTCTATTTCGGCCGTCAGGTCTTCGTGCTGGACGAGGCCACCGCCAGCCTCGATCAGGAGACCGAGGCGGAGATTGTGGCAGAGATTCAGCGGCTCAAGGGTGAAAAGACCTTGATCGTCATCGCTCACCGTCTCAGTACCGTCCGCCATTGCGACATCATCTACCGTTTGGAATGCGGCCGCGTGGTCGAGCGCGGCACCTACTCGGAGGTGGTCGGGGCCCCGCGCGCAGTTCCAAGCGTCGCGTCCCGGACTGGTACTGACGGCGAAGACAGGGCTAGCGGCCGGTGACCGGTTTGGTGTCGGGCACCAAGCCCACACGCCGCTCCTGTGCTTTGCTCGCATCAAGCCCGCTCGGCTTCCCCGCCAGGAAGGGTAGCAAGTGGCGGTTGCCGAAAAGCCCCGCGAAGCCGAATTCCTGCGCGATCGGACGCGGCGTGGGTGAATGATCCGGGCTAAGCTGAAGCGTCGGTCCCATGTCGCCGCCCACGCAGACAGTCCAACCCCGTGTCCGGCCGCATTTGGCTGGGCGCTCGGCATGCGCAGCCCGCCTGCTCGTGCTGGCCATTGCGGTCATGGCGTTGGCGCCGACCGTAACCCGCGCGGCGCCCGATCTCGATCGTGCGCGGGTAGCCCTGTCCGAGGGGCGCTATCGAGCGGCTCGCAAGCTGCTGTCGGCGCTGCTGTCGGCGCCGGGGGCAAAGCCCGCGGGGGCCAGGCTATTGCATGCGCGCCTGTCGTTTTCCACGGGTGACTACGTCACCGCGCGCGACGCGGCCCGCAAGCTTGCCGGGGCCGCGACCCTGGCTCCCAAGCTGCGCCGCAGGGCCCGCACTCTGGCGGGGGAGGCTGCCTGGGCGCTGGGGGGCTGGGACGAGGCGGAGAAACTGCTGCGACCCGTGGCAAGTGATCCGGAAGGCCACCGCGCTCGGATTCTGCTCGCTCGCCTATTGCTTGAGCGTGGGGACCGGCGGGGGGCCGCGCCGCACCTGGCGGCGTTGATCGCGGACTACAACAACGAGGTCATTGGGGCCGATGACGCATCGGCGCTTGCCTACGTGGCGATGGCCGCCCGCGAGCTGCATAGCTACCATGACGCCAACGATGCCTTCGCGATGTCGGCGCGCCAGAACCCGCGTCGCACCGAGACCCAGCTGGAGTGGGCGAGCTTGTTCCTCGAGAAGGGCGATGTGGCGCAGGCCCGCGAGTGTGTTCAGGTGGCGTTGAAGTACAACCCCAACCACCCGTTGGCGCGCACCCTGAGCGCGCGTCTGATGTTGGAGCACGGGGCGGACTTCAGCGGGGCGGACAAGGAGCTCCAGCGTGCCCTGAACGTCAACCCCAACCTCGCGGCGGCGCACATCACGCGTGCCGGAATGGCCCTGCGCGAGATGGACATCCCCAGCGCTGACCGTCACCTCGACGCAGCGCTGGCGATCAATGCCCGTGACCTGGAGGCCCTTTCGCTGCGGGTGGCGGTCCGCTTCCTGGCGGACGATCCCGCCGGCCAGGCAGTGGCCGAGGCGGCCGTTCTGAAACTGAACCCACGCTTCTCCCGTATGTACTCGATCGTGGCGCGCCACGCCGAATGGGAGCATCGTTACGACGAACTCGTGGAGATGGCGCGGCGTGCGCTCGCCTTGGATCCCGAGGATCCGCAAGCCCACGCGACGCTTGCGCTGAACTTGTTGCGAACCGGGCGCGAACAAGAGGGACGGCGAGCCCTCTCCGAAGCCTGGAACCGCGACCGCTTCAACGTACGCGTATATAACATGCTCAACCTGTTCGAGGACGTGATCGAGCCTGAGTATGTGCGCATGGACGCGCCACCGTTTCGGCTGCGCGTGCACCGAGATGAGCGCGACGTGCTGGAGCCCTATTTGCCGCCGATGCTGCAGCAAGCCCACGCGAGCATGGTCAAGCGCTACGGGTTCACCCCCGAAGGGCCGATCGACATCGAGCTGTTCTCCGAACGGGAGCACTTCGCTGTTCGTACGACCGGCCTGCCCAGCGCCGGAGTGCAGGGCGTCTGCTTCGGCAAGCTGATCACGGCCTTGTCTCCGGCGGCTGGCAGTTTCAACTGGGGTCAGATCGTGTGGCACGAGCTGTCCCACGTGTTTCATTTGCAGCTGAGCGGCAATCACGTGCCGCGCTGGTTTACGGAGGGCTTGGCCGAGTACGAGACGGTGATCGCGCGGCCGGAGTGGCGGCGGGAGGATGACCACAACGTATGGTTGGCCCGCCGGCGGGGGGCGGTTCCGCGGCTGTCGCAACTCAACTCCGCCTTTACCCACGCGCGCAGCCCCGAGGCCCTGATGACGGCGTACTATACCGCCACCCTGGCCGTTACGTACTTGATCGAACGGTTCGGCTTCGAGCGCGTTTCGCCGATGCTTTCGGCGTGGGGTGAAGGGTTGCGTACGCCTGCGGTGTTTGCGCGGGTGTTGGAGGTGGACCAGGCCCATGTGGATGCTGGCTTCGAGCGCTACTTGGACAGGCGGCTATCGAAGTACGATGCCGACTTCTACGTCGATTTGCGCGAGTACAAGGACCTGTTCGCGTTGCGCAAGCGCGCCGAGGCCTCCCCGCGCGACCCCGATGCCCAGGCGGCGCTAGCGCTGGCCCATCTGCGTCTGCGCGAAACCAAACCGGCCGCGGCGGCGGCACGGGCAGCGCTCAAGCTCAGCCCACACCATCCACAGGCGCACTTTGCGTTGGCGCTGGTGGCACTGTCCCGCGACCAGCTGCCGCGTGCCTACGGCTGCTTGCGGGCGATCGTCGAGCACGGCCGCGACGGGTACGAGCTGCGGCTGATGCTCTCCCAGGCGGCGCGCGATCTGGGCAAGCACGAGCTGGCTGCCGAGCACGTGCTGAAGGCCGCCGAGCGCGATCCGAATCGCGAAGAGGCGTGGCAAGCTCTGGTCGAGCTTTCCGAGCTGACCAAACGGCGCGACCTTGCCGAACGCGCCCTGCGGGCCCTCGTCCGCATCGATCAGCACGGCCGCATCCCGCACATGGCCCTCCTTTCGATCCTGGCGCGCCGGGGTGCCTGGCGGGAGGTCGTGCCGCTGGGGGAGCGCACGTTGTATCTGCATCCGGCGAGCGCCGAGCTCCATCGCATACTGGGTGACGCCTATCGGCACACCGGGGAGCCGGCCCTGGCCCTGCCCAAGTACGAGCAAGCCCTGCGCCTGCATCACCTCCGGCCTGGTGAGGTACACCTGGCCCGCGCCCGTGTGCTGCTTGCCCTGGCGCAGCGGGACAAGGCGCGCGAGGCGCTCGCCCAGGCCGTTCTTGCCGATCCGGATCTGAAAGCAGAGGCGGACCGAATCGGGGCGGGGGTCCCGGCACGTCCGCCCGGTCCCAAGCGGACGCGACGACGGCGCTGATCGGGCCTGCTTGCAGCCCTGTTTCGGTCCCGGCTGCGCGGCACGGCGGGCAACCACCTGTCTCCACACGGATAGCCTTGGCCTCGGGGTTTCGGCCGTGTTACCCGGAAAGGTGCGAGCCTCGGGTCGGCCGTCTCGGTCTCGCGCTATCCGACGGTGATTCCACGGCAATTTCAAGCAACAGGGGGCGTTGAGCGCCCGCGTCACGAGAGGCCAGCCATGTACGACTTCACAACGTTCTTCATCGATGGGGCTTGGGTGCAGCCCCAGGGCTCGCAGACCCTGGATGTCATCAATCCCGCCACCGAGGAGGCGATAGGAAAGATCTCGCTCGGTACCAAGGCGGACGTGGATCTCGCCGTCAAGGCCGCCTGCACTGCGTTTGAGAGCTTCTCCCAGACGTCGCGCGAGGAGCGCGTGGCGTTGCTCGGCCGGATCGTGGAGGCCTACCAGGCCAAGCTGCCGGCCCTTGCCAAGGCGATTTCGGACGAGATGGGCGCGCCCATCAGCTTTGCGCTCCAGGTCCAGGCGGCGGTCGGCCTCGGCCACTTCGCCACAGCCCAGGCGCTCCTGAAGGACTTTCCGTTCGAGGAGGCGATCGGCACGACCCTGCTTCGGCGCGAGCCTGCGGGGGTTTGTGGGATGATCACGCCGTGGAACTGGCCGGCCAATCAGATCTGCTGCAAGGTCGCGCCGGCCCTGGCGGCGGGTTGCACAGTGGTTCTCAAGCCGAGTGAGATCGCTCCGCTCAGCGCCCACGTCCTGGCCGAGGTTCTGGAGACTGCGGGGGTCCCGAAGGGTGTGTTCAACCTGGTCGATGGCGAAGGCCCGACGGTCGGGGCCGCGCTCGCCGAACACCCGGACATCGATATGGTCTCCTTTACGGGCTCCACGCGCGCTGGCGCCCTGGTGGCCAAGGGGGCCGCTCCGACGGTCAAGCGCGTGTCTCAGGAGCTAGGTGGCAAGTCCGCGAACATCATCTTCGCCGACGCCGACCTCAAGAAGGCGGTTGCGGGCGGTGTGATGGGCATGATGTCCAACACCGGGCAGTCGTGCAACGCGCCCTCGCGCATGCTCGTGGAGAAGTCCGCGTATGACGAGGCGGTCGAGATCGCCAAGGCAGCGGTTGGCTCGGTCGTGGTTGGCGACCCGAGTGACGAAAAGACCACGATGGGTCCACTGTCGAGCCAGGCCCAGTTCGACAAGGTTCAGGGCTTGATCACGAAGGGAACGGAGGAGGGAGCGCGTCTTGTTGTCGGCGGACCGGGGCGTCCCGATGGTTTGTCGAAGGGGTACTACGCGCGGCCGACGATTTTCGCCGATGTGAACAACGCCATGACCATCGCCCGCGAGGAGATCTTCGGGCCTGTTCTGGTCATGATTCCCTTCGAGGACGAAGAGGACGCGATCAAGATCGCCAACGACACCCCCTATGGCCTATCGGGCTATGTGACTTCGGGAGACCTGGAGCGCGCCAAGCGGGTGGCCGGTCGGATGCGCACCGGCATGGTGCACGTCAACGGCGCTCCGGTGGACCTCAACGCACCCTTCGGCGGGTACAAGATGTCCGGCAACGGCCGCGAGTGGGGTCGCGAGGGCCTGGCTGAGTTCCTGGAGGTCAAGGCCGTCATGGGCGGGGCTTAGATCGCGAAGGGGGGCAATGACAGGTAGGCCTGAGCGCTGGCGACCTCCTGTCTTGCCCCCAATTGCGGGCGCGCGTACGCTGGCGGTATGCCGGTGGCCACGCGCCTGTCCATCCCGAGGCGGGTTTTCCTCGGGTTTGCGCTCGTCCTGAGCGTGGCGGGCCTGGTGTCCGTGGCGTCGGTGGTCCAGCACCAGCGGACCGCGGCCACCTTGCGCCTGCTGGAGGAAGGGTACTTGCCCCTGTCGCTCACGGTCAGCGAACTACGGGCGACCCAGACGGTCTTTGGCGACCTGCTCGACCGGATGCTCAGCGAGCGCAACGAGCGCGCGACCCGCGCCTGGCTCAACGCCGGCCGCCGCGCCCGCCCCGACATGCTGGCGCGCGCCCTTTCCGGGGTTGCCCACGTCGAGGGGATGGCGCCACCCGCCCCTGATCGCAAGACCTTGGCGAAGCTGCGGCGCGATCTCAAACGTGTCGAGACCACCTTGCACAAGGGGGAGCCGCGTTACGAGGAGCTCTACCAGGCGCTCGACACGGGCGACCGCGCCACCGCCGAGCGTGTGTTGGCGGATCTACGCGTGCGCGAACGTGTCATCGACAGCCGCCTGCGCTCGGCGCGCAACACAATCTTGGCTCGCATCGAGGCCACCAGCGCCGCTGCCGCCACCCAGCAAGAGCAGGCGATCACGGTCCTGTGGGTCCTGGCGGTGGTGGCGCTTCTGGTGGGTGTGGGAGTTACCGTCTGGTCCCAGCGCATGCTCTCACCGTTGCCCAAGCTCCAGGAGCGTGTCGAGGCGGTTGCGCGGGGCGATCTGGCTGCGCTCCAGCCGGGGCCCACCGGGGATGACGAGCTAGGCCGTTTGGCGCAGGAGTTTGAACGCATGGTGGCGGCGCTGGCCGCCCGCGACCAGAGCTTGCGCGAGGCGTCCGCCGACGTGCAACGCTTGCAGCGGCTCCAGGCGCAGATCTTGGCGGACCTGAGCGCTGCGGTGCTGGTGGTCGATGCCGACGGCGTGCTCTTGACTCGCAACCCTGCGGCCGGGGCGCTGTTTGGGCTTGGACCTGAGGCGGTGGGGTCGCGCATTGCACAGCACGGCTTCTACGACCGGTTGCCCGAGTTGGGGGAGGCGGTCGAGGCTGTGGCCCTGGGACGCGAGGCATGGAGCATGACCGAGCTCACGCTGTCGGGAGCCACACCGGGCGGCCCCGGGGAAGCCCCCGTGCAGGGGGGTGAGGAGGGCGCGCAGTCAGACGGGGCCAACCGGCTCGTCAACCTGGTTGTCGCGCCGTTCGGTCCTGGCGACGGGCGCGAAGATCGTCCGGAACAGGAGGAGGGGCCCAATGGGCGGCGCCAGGTCCTGGTGGTCGCCGAAGACGTCACCGACGCGGCGCGGACCAAGGCGCGTCTGATTCAGACCGAGCGCCTGGCTGCAATCGGGCGCATGGCGGCCCACGTGACCCACGAGGTTCGCAATCCACTATCGAGCATCGGCCTCAACGTGGAGCTACTCGAGGACGAACTCTTGGGGGAGAGCGTGGAGGCGCGCGACCTACTCAAGGCGATCCATCGTGAGATCGATCGGTTGCGCAACGTGACCGATGAGTACCTGCGTGTCGCCCGCCTGCCGAAGCCGCAGCTGGTGGCCGAGGACCTTGCAGACCTGGCGCGCAACGCGGCATCGTTTCTGCGTCCGGAGCTCGAGTCCGCCGGCGTGCAGTTGGAGCTGGATCTACCGGACGACCTGCCGACCTTGGCGCTGGATGAGATCCAGTTTCGGCAGGTGCTCATCAATCTGATGAAGAATGCCCGCGAAGCGATGCCCGACGGCGGCACCGTGCATGTGGCGGCGCGCGTGCGCGCCGGCGGCGTCCAACTGGTGGTGTCCGATACCGGCGGGGGCATGGATCCGGAGCAGCGGGAGCGAATCTTTGACCTGTTCTACACAACGAAGAAGCTCGGCACAGGTTTGGGGCTGCCGTTGACCCAGCAGATTGTCAGGGCCCACGGCGGCCGCATCCGCTGTGACAGCACGCCGGGCCAGGGCACCCGTTTCGAGCTTTGGTTTCCGGTGGCCGATGAGGCTGTGTCTACCCCGCACGCCACTGTCAGGGACAATCCGGGGGGCCAGGAGTCCGAAACCGTCCATGTGGGTGGGGTCACGAAACGCGAATCCAGCGAAGAGGCGCTTGCGGATAGCCAAGCGGCTTCCGACATGGTAGCGAGCGCACGCGAACCGGTGGTGGACCCCGGCGGTCACGGCTAGCTTGCCACGCCTGTCGGGAACCGGGCCCGGGGGGTTGCAAGAGGAGGTTGAGCGTGACCAACAAGACGCGAACAGATGGCCGCGGTGCTGCCGATCTGCGCCCCGTCGAGATCGAGACCGGTGTGCAGAAGAACCCCGAGGGCTCCGTGCTCTACGCCTGTGGAGGTACGAAGGTGCTGATCAGCGCCTCGGTCGAGGATGGCGTCCAAGATTTCATGCGCGGCAGGGGCGCTGGATGGGTGACGGGCGAGTACCAGATGCACCCGCGCGCCAATCCCGACCGTCAGCGCCGCGAGGGCCGCAATGGCAAGCTGGGCGGCCGCACGCAAGAAATCCAGCGCCTGATCGGTCGGGCCTTGCGCGCCGCGGTGCGCCCCGAGCGCATGGGCGAGCGGACGATCACCATCGATTGCGACGTGCTCGACGCCGACGGCGGTACGCGTACCGCGTCGGTCACCGGTGGCTTCGTCGCCCTGGCGCTCGCGTGCGATCACCTGCGGCGCCGTGGGTTGGTGCGGCCGGGGGTGCTGCGCGAGCCGGTGGCCGCCACCAGCGTCGGGCTGCTGTCGGGCTCCGCCCTGCTTGACCTGTGCTACGTGGAGGATCGCGATGCCCAGGTGGACCTGAACCTGGTGGCCACCGCGTCCGGTGAAATCATCGAGGTCCAGGGCACTGCCGAGGGCGAGCCCATGAGCCGCAAGGAGCACGACGCGCTGGTGGACCGTGCCCTCGAGGGCATCGCCAACCTGTGCGCGCTGCAGCGCCGTACGCTTGACGAGGCGGGCGTCGACTTGGCAGCCCTCTTGGGCAAGTGACACCGTCTCCGATGAAGTTGCTGATCGCCACCACCA
Source organism: Myxococcales bacterium (assembly GCA_028817905.1). GTDB lineage: Bacteria > Myxococcota_A > Polyangia > Polyangiales > JAFGIB01 > JAPPOR01. The sequence continues at coordinate 33,958 of JAPPOR010000505.1, read as the reverse complement.
ACGCCGGCAAGCTCGCGGAGTTGCGCGCGATGCTGTCCGACCTTCCCGAGTTGGAGGTGCTCTCGCTCGACGACGTCCCGCCGGTACC
>JAPPOR010000505.1:0-33416 GCA_028817905.1 Myxococcales bacterium | reverse complement strand
ACACGCTCGATGGCCGAGCTCCCCAAGGTGGCCAAGAACACCATCAGCCACCGGGCCCGGGCCCTGCAAAACCTCCGCGCCCTGCTTGAAAAAAAACTCTCCCAGCGCAAAGCTTGAGCCCTGCACCCGCGTCGGCTATACCACCCGACCGCTGCAGAAAGTCGCAGGATCACGGGGTATAGCACAGCCTGGTAGTGCGCATGCTTTGGGAGCATGAGGTCGCCCGTTCGAATCGGGCTGCCCCGACCACAACACTTGACCCCGTGTCTCCGGACATCGATGTGCACTTGCGTTTCAAGACTGAGCTGTTCGGCAACAGCCTGCGCATCAACGCGGATCTCTCCGGCGACGCGTTTCCGAATGCGGAGGTGTTCGTCGAGCAGACCCGGACGCGGCGGCGGACGCTCATCGTCACGTTCGAAACATCCCACGGTCCAAACACGGGGCCAGGCGTCGCCCTGTGGGGAGACAATCGACGCCCGATGGGTGCCATTTGTACCCTGGTCCCGCTGTGAAGCTGCCGACCGAACGCCTCATGCGGCCAGACTACCAGGAGCCTGTTCGAGCAATGAAACAAGACAGTCGTGCAGCAGCGACGCGGCGGCGGGGCGGGTAGGTGCTCCGTCGTCGCCTCTTGTGGGCGGTGGTTGCCGTCCTCGCCGCTTTCTTGGGCTACAAGGCGTACACGCAGTTCGCGTTCGTGCACCTTCGGGTCGTCCTCCCCTGCAAGCATGACGCCCCGTTCCTGATCGCGTTCGGTAGCCAGGACGGCAGCGGGCGCTTGCAGCGAGGTCGGACGCACGAGATCCAACTTCCCCGCTCCGGTACCGCCCGCATCGCTGGTGATCTTCCCGACCGGGGGCTCTACATCGAATGGCTCGAGGAATGTGCGGGCGAGGTTGCCGAGATCACGTCAGGAGCCCCGTGGCAGAGTTCGGTCGGGCGCACGGGCGATGACCGCGGCGATGTGTACTTCGGATACATTTGCCTCCACCCGGCCAACATGGGTGCCCACGACACGTGTAGACCCTTGCTCGAACGAGAGATCGCGACGCGCAGACAAGGGATGGGGAAAAGAAGCCCATGATGGGCTGCCGCGTAGACGACGCCTGCCGTGGCGCTGGAAGGCCGCAAGGCACGGCGCGAACAGCTACAGCTACAGGTATTGGGGAATTGGCTTTGGGAGTGCGAGGCTGGCGACGGTGCAGGTAGGAAAGGGCGTACGCGTACAAGCCATGCACGCGTGGGTGGTTTCCGCCATCTGATGCTCTTCGCTGGTGCTCTTCGCGGGATCCCGGCGCCCCCGCGCCCAGGGTGAGAATCGTCCGCTACACGTGGTGCCTTCGAGCTGGCCTGCCCAAAACCCGCCATGCATGCCCGCGGCCTCGCAAGAAACACCAGGATGAGAAAATACCGACAAAACCCGTGGTGTCGATGATCCATTTGTCGGCTGCCGATCAGCAGAACCGGTCCAGCTCTATTCCGTGCACGCCCACGTCCCGAAACCTCTCCATCTCGCCCGCGACGCGCAGGGTCAACTTGTGCAGGCGTGCCGAAGGCGGGCCGGCCGCCTCGAATCCGGACGCCCCCTGCGGACGTTCCCAGCCAAGACGAGTACATCGAGGCGTGCAACCGGGCGCGGCGCAGGCATGTCGAGGGTGATGCCCTCGTGGGGGCGATCGAGCGTGGCGACCGAGGTGAAGACGTACTGCTCCTCGCCGTTCACGCGTTGGCTGTCGAAGCCGCTTCAATCAGGCACGAGGTTGCCGTCGACGAACACCAGGGAAGAACACAACCTGATCGACAGGAAGCGATCCAGACGGATCGACGCGCTCAAGAAGATGGCCGCGATCGTTCTGGAGGGCGGCAAGCTTGGGTTGATCGAGAGCCCCCATACAGCGAAGACCTGCAATGTATTTACGCAGCATTCATCGACCGTGTGCGCGCCGTGGCTGGAGAGGTGCTCCCGAACGCCGCGGAATTCATGCGTGAATGCGAGCGCGCGCTGGACGGGTGGGAGGAACGCCTAGAACGATAGGTGCAGGTGTATTTACGCCGCCCGACCGGCACATCGACGATCAGTCGCATGGCACCTGTGCCGTGCGCATTTCCCCGGTTGAGCTGGCCGGCGTGCAGCTCGACCACGCAAGTATCGCCCAAAGCCGTCAAAGTTGACGCCTTTGCGACCTCGCCCTTGACGCCGCGACCGTCGTCCTTGCATCGTGTTCTAAGAGCTGATGGGTGCCGATTACCTTGGCCCGGGTCGGTCGCAGCTCGGAGCGTTCTTGCTCTGGTCCCTCACCATTGGGTCGTGGTGCGGGGCTATGCGCGCTGATTCAGAAGAACTTCTCGACGAAGCCAAGCGACGGATTGACCGGATCGAACTGCGAGTGCACCGGGCGATGTATCGTGCGTTGCTGCCCGTTGCCGACCTGTTGACCCAGGCGAAGGAGTTGTACGAGCTCGAGACCGGCACCGGCCACGGAAAGCTCAACCCCCACGGCGTTGCGCCCTTTGTACATGTCGCGGCGGAGAGACTCGATCGTTCGCCGAGCTTCGTGGACCGGCTGCTACGGATCGCGCAGCTTGACGCGGGGACTCGCGCGTTGCTTGCCGACCAGCCAAAGCTTGCGATCACCCAATCCTCCTTGCTAGCCCTCTGCCGAGAACCGGACATCGACCGCCGAAGGGCTGCGGTGGAGGCGTTCAGGAGCGGCGGAAGTCGGGCGTTCAAGAAAGCCCTCGAGCGGCCACTCATCGAGCCCGTGGACGTCGCAGAGGTGAATGCAAACCGCGTGCGCGAGGTGATGGCTGCCTACCAGACAGCGCGCGGAACAGAGGTCGATCAGCCGAGCGATGAAACGGGAGCTCCTGGTCAGGCAGAGCCGGGTGCCGTGCAGCTAGAGACCCGTGTGGACGCTTGCGACCTGGTGCACGATGACCCACTCGAATTTCTCAAGACATTTGGCGAGGGGTGGGGGAGTCCGCTCGCCACCGACCCGGGCCCTTCGCACCAGCACGAGTCGGAGTCGCCAGCGAAGCGAGCTCGCCGGGACAGGGCGCTCGCTGTATTCGAGTTTCTGCAGGGACCCATCGCGGTGATCAGAGGCTCGGCGAAGCCGAGCATGATCGCCGACATCTTGCCGTTGGAAGGCAGCTCGTCCTGTCCGGTCTGCGGCCCGTCGGGGTGTGGCTCTCGGGTTGTGGTCATGGTTCCCGGATACCACGCGGCCCCACCGATGCAGACCAGGATTCACGAGCGCCTCGCTGTTCGTCCTGGGCGCGTTCGAAACACCTGCCCTTCCCTGCGATGGCCGCCGCATTTTCACCGGCTGACGCAGATCGTGTTCGTTGCGGCCTCTTGTGAAGTGCCCCCGCATGTCGATCGCATCTCTGGTAGGCTCCGCCCCGTCATGCCGAAGCGCAAGCGTCCCTACGTCGCCTCTCCCGACCAGGTCAAGATCACTCGCGACGGCGACGCCGCGATCATCCAGTACGCAGATCCTCGGGTCCGAACGACACATTTCACGATCGGCCGCGACAAACTCGCCACCATGACCGACGCTGACATCCTCGCGGTATGGAACGACGGGATCGAGGCGACCGACGAGTTCATTCGCGCACAGGACGCTCCAGCAATTGAAATCCCGGTGGGCAAACCCCAGGTCATCTATGAAGCCCAGTGCGACCAGTGGGTGCCGCGCGGGCACGTCCTGAGGTGCGTGGTGGAGACCGACGCTGCGATCGAGCCCAACCTCGACGAGACCGTCGTGTCCATCGACGACCGCGACTTCACCCTACGTGAGTTCGTGAAGATGATCGGCACATTCGGGGGCTGGGGCATGCGCATCGAGTTCGTGTTCGACGAGGAGGTGCACGTACGGCCGGACGTCGAGGTGCGGGAACCCGATGAAGGGGAGTAGGGCGGCCTGTCGGAATCGGTACCGCGACCGGCAGGTGAGCGGGGAGAGCTGATGCCGCTGTTTCGAGTCACAAAGAAGCTGTCCACGGCGCTCAAGGTCAAGCTCCCGAAGCAGCCCGTCGAACAGCACAACCCCGAGCACGAGTGGTTCGCCGACCTGTTCTTCGTGCAAGGTAAGAAGGCCGTGATCTGGGTGCACCGCCCGACGCTGCTGACGTTCGTGCGGCCGGCAGTCACGGCGGCCGAGCTACGCGAGTTCCACGGGCTGTTCAGGTTCGAGTTCCGGACCATCCTCGCGTCGCTCGCGTTGCCCGAGACCCTGATCGACCGATTCGGGGTCTACGAGCCCGAGGCCTACGCGCCGACCGATGAGCGGCGCGTGGTCGGGTCGATGTTGGACTACAGGCACATGTTCGACCACATGGTCCTGTACACGGGCGGGCTCGGCGCCGCCGACATCGCCGAGATCAACATGAAGCTGAACCAGTCCCCCATGTCCGTGCTGGAGACGGATTCCGCCGACCGAGTGCTGAGACGCATGGTGACGGCATCGTAGGAAAATACAGAGATCAGCTGGTGCCCCGACCTATGCCTCCTGTCGACGCACTACAAGCCGGCCCAGAAGCCGTTCGTGCTGACCTACGCAACGAGTGCGGCCACGGCCCAAGCGGCGCGCATGGCGGCGATCATCAAGGCCCAGTACCCGCCGCTGTGGCCGGAGACCGTCCGTGGATTGATCGTGCACTCCGCCGAGTGGACGCGCGCCATGCAGGGCCACCTTCGCGGTGCGGGGGGCAAGCGAAAGCGGGAGATGCTCGTTCGGCGATATGGCTTCGGGGTCCCGCGTCTCTCCCGGGCGCTCCGCAGTGCCAGTGACTCCCTGACGTTGATCGCCCAGGGGTCCATCCGGCCGTTCGTGCCCGGCAAGGACCCGAAGAAGCGAAGCATGGGTGACATCCACTTCTTCGACCTGCCCTGGCCCACCGAGGTGCTTCAGAGCCTGGGGGAGCAGCCCGTGCGTCTGCGCGTCACGCTGTCCTACTTCATCGAGCCCAACCCCGGTCGGCGTGGCTGGACAAAGCGCCACCGGTACGCCTCCCACGGCCTCCGCTTCGACGTCAAAGGCCCCACCGAGTCGCTCGACGAGTTCCGCAAACGGCTCAACCAGCAGGCGCTGGAAGAGGATGAGGACAAACCCAAGGCCGACGGCCCGGATGGCTGGTACCCGGCCCCCAGGCCCGCAACCACGGTTCCGTGCACTCAGACCACCTGCAGGGTTTCGCTGCCGATCTCGCCGAGCGTGGCGTGGTGGGCATCTATCTCGTCAGCGGCTGGTGGAAGGACCAGCCCACCCGCGACCGCGGCGCCCGGGGCGCCCGCTACGCCCTCATCGTCTCGATCGAAACCGACGCGACGGACGTCGACGTCTGGACACCGGTGGCAAACGAGGTTGGCGTGCCGATCGTGACCGAGGTCGAGGTTTGAGACAGCTTGGCGCCACCCAGCCATCGCCGGCCCAGGCGGTACTAGAAAGGCCTCAAGTGGGGCCGCGAGGCTGGCGGTCATTGCGGCCGCTTACGGCAAAGCGCAACAAGGTCGCATGAGCCGCACTTGTGCTTGTCCCACGTTGCGAGCCGCGGAAGCTCGTTCTTGCGCAGCCCTTCGCCGCCAGTTCGGATCTTGTCCCGGACTGCAGTCAGCAGGGGGGCGACGACCGCCTCGCGGGTCGTCTCGCCCTTCTCGTCGAGATTCAGCACCTCGATGAGGTCGGCGGACTGCCCGGTCAGCTCGTGGTAGCCGACAGCGTAGACATGTAGCTGATCGCGGGTGACATCCTCGGCCTGGGCGCGCTCGCTTGACTTGAAGTCGACGATCGCGACCTCGCCGGTGTCGAGCCGGCGAATCAAGTCGATGCGGCCGTCCACGGTGATGCCAGGGGCGACATGGACCTGAATCTGCTTCTCGGAGAACTCCGTGTTGGCGATCTCGTCGCCGTGGGTGTCGAAGTACCGCTCGATCGCCCTGATTCCAGCCTTTCGGAGTTGGTCAAACAGGGCCGGATAGGCGAAGGGTGCGTTGAGATGCCGGTCAATGAGCGCGGCTGCCGAAGCCTTGGTGACGACCTCGCCCTCCAGTGCGCGCTTGTGGATCTCAGACAGCGCGTCGTGGAGTCCCTTTCCGTAACCGAGCGCCTCTTGAATGGGGGCGTTGAACCCGTACAGGAAGCGCAGCTTGAACTGGTAGGGGCACTCGAACAGGTACTTGAGTTCAGAGAACGACAGGGTGACCTGTGGAGTCTCCTGACGGGGCTGCGGCGCCAACCGGTCGCCGCCGATGGGCGCCGGAGCCGTCGAGACCCACTGCTGGGCGGCGATGTGGTCGAAGAAGGGTGAGCGCTTCTTCTGCTGCTTGTTGGTCTCTACCGGGGCGAACGTGGCGTACAGGTACTTCTGCGCTCGAGTGACGGCCACGTACAGCAGCCGCGTCTCATCTTCGACCGTTCCACGGTACCGATCGGGCTCTTCGAGCGCTTCATCCGGAATGACGTGGCGCAGCGTAACTCCACCCATCACGCGCGACGGGAATCGGTTTTTGCGCAGCGCAGGTAGGAACACCACCGGCCACTGTAGACCCTTCGACTGATGGACCGTCGCGATCGTGACGGCGTCCGGGGCGGCGTAGCCGACGTCGGCATCTGCGTCGGCGTAGTAGTCCCGCGCCTGGTGCTCAAGCCACTTGGCAAACCCCTTGTACTTCGACTTAGGAGCCACCGTGAAGTAGATCTGCTCGTAGTCGGAGATCACCTGGCTGAACTTGCCGAGCTGGTAGAAGACGAGCTCACCCCGACCAGAATCGGCTGGCAACGTGTCCTCGCGCATGTCCAACGCCTCAAGGAAGTCCAGGTACAGGCGTTGGATATTGTAGACAGCGTGCCGCTTGTTTGCGTCGAAGTCTCGCCCGACCTCCAGAACGGTCATCGCCTTCGTCCAGTCCGCGCCGGTCGGAACCAGCTCGGCAACCTCCCAGAGTGCGAACAATGAAGCGGCGTCGATGTCGCTGGCCATGAAGCGGAAGATGCCCACAACTGCCTGAATCTCGGGACTGTCGAAGAGCCGGTTCAGTCCCTTCACGACGAACGGGATCCCACGACGCCGCAGCTCATCGACCACCGGCTCCGAGTCCTTGGCGACGGACCGAAACAGAACCGCGCAGTCCGACCACGACAGTCCGCGAGGCTCGGCGTCCGGGCGGTCCCTGAACGGTATCCCCCGTAGGTGTTCGATTCGGTCTGCAATCCAGGCTGCTTCTGCGGTCGGGTCGTCGAACGTCAGAGCCAACAGGTCGCCTCGCTCCCAGGACTGGTGCCCGGAGGCGACCATCGCCTTGGGAAGGCGATCGCTCGCGGCTATCCGTTCGGCCACGGACCGGCCAACTTCTACAACACCCCGGCTTGAGCGGAAGTTCTGGTCGAGGGTCACCTGCTGAACATTGGGGTACCGCTTCGCGAAGGCGACGATGTTCGACACCTGGCTCCCGCGCCACTGATAGATCGTTTGGTCGTCGTCGCCGACGACGCACAGGTTGGCTCCTGCGCTGACCAGCCCCCGAATGAGGCGCTCTTGTAGCGCATTTACGTCCTGGTACTCGTCGACCACGACGTAGCGGATATCGTCGCGGACGTGTTCCTGGACCCGGGCGAAATCGTCGTCTTCGTACGGGTCACCTTCCAGGTAATCGACCGCGTTTCGGATGATCGCCGTGTAGTCGAATACGGACTTCTCATGCAGTAGCGTGCGGTACTTCTCGAAGGCCTCAATGACACCGGCCGCGACCTGACGGAAGTCGACCTTGTCTTCCCGCAGCACGCTAAGTACCTGCAGGTACAGCTTCGAGTTGACGTAGCGACGTAGCACCCCTGGCCTCGCGCTGGTGGGACAACTCGTCAGCCCCGACTGGCCACTGTACCGGTCCACCAACAACTGCGCCGTGACGTCTGTGAGCACGGAGAACTTGAACTTGTCGGGCACGAGCCGCTGGAGCAGGTCCAGGCAGTACCCGTGCATCGTGCCGATGTACATCTCCGCCAGCCCGGTGACGTCGCCCAGCTCGCGCGCCACGATGGACAGGACGCGCTCCTTCAGCTCGGCAGCAGCCTTTTCGGTAAATGTGAATGCGATTACGTTTGCGGGCGATGTCTCTGGCTGAGCCAGCATGCCCGCAATCCGCTGCGAGATGACCTGAGTCTTGCCGGACCCTGCACAGGCGATCACCTGCAGGGGCCTGTCGAGGCATGCGATCGCCTCCGCCTGCGCGTCGGTGTAGGCCGTCACCACTGCATTTTAGCAGCCATGAGATCCTGGCGATACGGTAGAGTGCCGGATCCGTGTCCCGGATAAGTGACCTACTCCGCGAGCTTCGAGCCAGGGAACCCGCACTAGCCCGTGATCTCGAACGCGAGGTGAACGCCCTGTCGGAGCGACGCGCTTTCGGCCTAAATTTCGAGCGTCACGTTCCGGAGGCAGTCGAGCTGCCTGGGCGCAAGGTCCGCAAGGGCGACAAGGTCCGCGTTCTGCCGCCCCGAGGCCAGACGCCCAAGAAGTCGGACGAGAAGCTGTGGCGGGTCGTTGGCATCGATCGGTCCACAGGGCGGGCGACCTTGGAGCCGCTCGCGGCGGTTGGTTCCGGAGATGTCGATGGGCAGGCAAGCTTGCCCGACGGGAACGCAACGTTGGCGTCCCTTGAGGACCTAGTCGTGGTCGCCGAGTTCCGTGACCCGATCTACCCGGGCCTGGTCTCCACCGGCAAAGTGGCGCGCGGTGGTGACAAGCCGTTCCACACTGTGATCAACGCAGAGAACTATCACGCCCTGGAGACGTTGCTGTTCACGCATCGCGGCAGCGTCGACGCCATCTACATCGACCCCCCGTACAACACGGGCGCCAAGGACTGGAAGTACAACAACAACTACGTGGAGGCCGACGACCTCTACCGCCATTCGAAGTGGCTTGCATTTATGGAGCGACGCCTGCTCTTGGCAAGGGAACTCCTGAACCCGGATGATTCAGTGCTGATCGTCACAGTCGACGAAAAGGAGTACTTGCGCCTGGGTCTACTACTCGAGCAGATCTTCCCCGCGGCGCGCGTACAAATGATCAGCATCACGATAAGTCCGCGAGGGACGAGCCGAGCCAACGAGTTCTCCCGCGTGGATGAGTACGTCTTCGTGGCGTTCATCGGCCAAGTGCAGCTCGCGCTAGACGACGGAGCAGCCGGCGAGGCTGTCGAGGCTCGATGGCAGTACCTGCGGCGTGACGAGCGGACGAGCACGCGAGCCTCCGGCCGTCCGAATCAATTCTTCCCGATCTACGTTGGTACTGATTCGGGCCGCATCGAGTTGGTCGGCGAACCCCTGCCACCGGGCGCCAACCGAGGGACTGAGCCGCACCGCCACGGCTGTACTGCGGTTTACCCCGTAAAGGCCGACGGGACAGAAATGGTGTGGGGGTTGACTGCTCCGTCGCTCCGGCAGGCGGACCGGGATGGGTTTGTCCGAGTCACTGCGGGTACGAACGCAGAGCAGCCGTGGACGATCAAGTACCTCAGGGGCGTCGCAAAGAACATCACGTCTGGTCGGTACAAGGTCACTGGTGAAAGAAGCGATGGTTCCAAGATCGTGGTAATGCCTGGTGGCAAGGTTTCGCGACCAACTACCGTCTGGCGCGAGAAGGCCCACGACGCTGGCGCCTACGGAACGAGCATGTTAAGGGCCCTGGTTCCGGAACGCAGCTTCCCGTTCCCGAAGTCCCTTTACGCGGTCGAAGACTCGCTCCGCTTCTTTCTCAAGGACAAGCCCGCAGCGGTCATCCTCGACTTCTTCGCCGGTTCTGGCACCACCACACACGCGGTGATGCGTTTGAATCGCCAGGACACGGGGCGCCGCCAATGCATATCCGTGACAAACAACGAGGTTGCGGCGGACGAACAGCAAGTGCTCCGAAAGAGGCGCTTTCGCCCGGGCGACACGGATTGGGAGTCGTGTGGGATTTGCGAATACATTACGAAGCCGCGAATAGCAGCGGCCGTGACCGGCAAGACTCCGGAAGGTGTTTCGGTCAAGGGCGACTACAAGTTCACCGACGAGTTTCCGATCGCCGAGGGGCTTGAAGCGAACGTCGAGTTCTTCACCCTCACCTATGAGGCGCCGCTCCGGGTCGCCTCGCACCGCGAGTTCAAGAAGATCGCACCCCTGCTTTGGCTACGAGCCGGCGCACGCGGCCGTCGTATCGAGAGCATTGCTGATGGCTGGGATGTTGCCGATACCTACGGGGTGCTGGCCAACCTCGACCGAACTAAGGCCTTCTTGAAGAAAGTCATTGCCGCGAACGAACTGTCCATTGCGTACATTGTCACGGACGAAGACCGCCTGTTCGAGTCCGTCGCGCAGAAGCTTCCCGATCACGTCGAGCCAGTTCGCCTCTACGAGGCGTACCTCCGGAACTTCGAGATCGAATCCGGTCGAGGTGCCCCGTGAGGTTCACGCTCAAGGACTACCAGGCCGATGCCGTAGACGACGTCCTCTCCAATCTCCGGCGGGCCCGCGACAATTTCAAGAACCCAGGTAAGCGGGAGCTCTCGGCCTTCTCGCTCACGGCCACCACTGGCGCTGGCAAGACGGTGATGGCCGCGGCAGCGATTGAGGCGCTCTTCTGGGGCAACGAGGCCTTTGACTTCGATCCAGACCCTGGCGCTGTGGTCATCTGGTTCTCCGATGATCCGAGCCTGAACATGCAGACCTTCAACCGTCTGCGCCAGGCCTCCGAGAAGTTCACGTACTCGAACCTGGTGCAAATCGAGCCGCCATTCGCCAAGCCACGGCTCGATCCCGGCAAGGTCTACTTTCTGAACACACAGAAGCTGACCAAGAGTTCCCTTCTGACCCGCGGGCACGTTGAGCCTGTTAGTGGGCCTCAAGAGCAGATGCCCGCGATCACGGCTGCCGCGCCCGACATGCAAGGATGGACCATCTGGCAGACGCTCGCCAACACGGTCGAAGCCGAGGACCTCACGCTCTACTTTGTGCTTGACGAGGCGCACCGCGGTTTCAACAGCAAGGCCACCCGCGACAAGCCAACCATCGTTCGCCGTCTTATCAACGGGACGCGCCAGCGGCCACCTATCCCCATCGTGTGGGGCATTTCGGCGACCAGCGCCCGCTTTGAGGCGGCGATGAAGGAAGCTGAGATCGCCGGGAACCGACGCATTCTGCAGGCGGTTGTGGTCGACCCCGTCCGGGTGCAGGAATCCGGCCTCGTCAAGGACACCCTTGTTCTGGACATTCCCGACGAGGTCGGCAACTTCGACTCCGTCCTGGTGCGCCGAGCTTCGCGCAAGCTAAGGGAGGCGACGGCTCGCTGGTCCGAATACGCCAGCTCCCAAGGACTCCGGGATCCCGTTCAGCCCCTTCTTGTGCTCCAAACGCCGAACACGCCCAACCCCGATGACGTCGGCGTGGCGCTCGATACCATCGTCGCAGAATATCCGGACTTGCGCGCTACCGCGGTCAGGCACGTGCTGGGCGAGCGCTCCACGCAGACCTACGGTGCATGGGAGGTGAGATGGATCGAACCTCAACGCGTGCAGGAAACACCGGAGGTGCGCGTCTTGATCGCCAAGGACGCGATCTCGACGGGCTGGGATTGCCCTCGCGCCGAGGTGCTGGTCTCGTTTCGGCCCGCCAAGGACAACACTCACATCACCCAGCTTCTCGGACGCATGGTCCGCAACCCGCTGGCTCGTCGCATCCCAGGCGATGAGCGGCTAAACGCGGTCGACTGCATCCTGCCGTTCTTCGACCGAGCTACCGCCGTGAAGGTGGTCCGTTACTTGACCGGCGATCTGGAAGCCATGCCGGGCGGCGAAAAGAAGGCAGTGCTCGATGGCAAGGAGCTGCTACCCAATCCCAACGTATCTGATGACGTTTGGGACGTATGGGCGTCTCTTCCCACGCAGACCCTTCCGCAGCGTGGAGCCCGGCCGGTGAAGCGGCTGGTCGCGCTGGCCCAGGCGCTATCGGCGGACGGTGTGTCGCTGGGCGCGTTGCACAGAGTGGAGAACGAGCTGCACCTCATTCTCGAGGCCTATGCCAAACGGTACGAGGACAAGCTGGATGCAGCTATTCAGGAAGTGTGGGACGTTCATGTCAAGCAAATCGCAGGACGCTTCGGCAAGGCGGGTCTGACGTATGCAGAGTTCGTCGAGCGGGCGGATGACCGTGCTATCCGTTCGGGGTTCGAGGCAGCGAAGAAAGCCTTCGGCGCCGATGTCGCACAATCGTACGTGAACCGCCTGGCGGGTCCCGACGAGGAGGATGCCGATGACGACGGGCTGCGTGAGGCGTACGTGAAGGCCGCCGCCCTCGCCACCGTCAAGGAAGCGCGCGACAAAGTGGACCGTGAGGCCCTCGAGCTGACCGACCGTCTGTTCGCCGAGAACCGGGTAGCCCTCATGGGGCTTCCCGACGCGCGCCAGCAAGAGTACGAGGACATCCGCGCGATGGCTACCGACCCGCAAATCGGGGTCCTCCGGCCTCCCAGAACCCGCGTCGAGGGCTTCTCGGTTGAAGAAGGCGACGAGATCGTCCCGGCGCCACTAGCGCCGCTACATCTGATGGCGGACGACGACGGGCAGTTCCCATTGACGTCGCTTAACAGTTGGGAGCGAGATGTGGTGCGGGCCGAACTCGCACGCCCCAACGTGTGTGGCTGGTACCGCAACCCGTCTCGAGCTGCGGTCGATTCGCTCGGAGTTGCCTACCGGGACGACGATACCGGGAACTGGCGGTCCATGCACCCCGACTTCGTGTTCTTCCACGAGGTCAGTGGAAAGGTCGTCGCGTCCATCCTCGACCCACATGGACATCACCTCGACGACGCGCCGATGAAACTCAAGGCCCTCGCGAAGTACGCCGAGGAGTTCGGACGTGCGTTCCACCGCATCGAGGCCCTGGCCGAGATCGACGGACGCATGAGAGTCCTCGACTTGAAGGACGAAGCAGTACGCCTGGCTGTGCTGCACGACCAGAAGACCGCGGCGGAGATCTACCGGTCCAACGTAGCCGTCGACTTCGACGTCAACATTCCCATCGCAGCGACCATTCTTCCCTTTCGACGACTCGAGCGCGAAGTCGCCAAGCCGTACCATAACTGCGTGCCTTTGCTCGAGCTGAAGGCCGCCGCGGGCGGCTTCTCGCCAGTGCAATCAGTTGACGAGGCCGACTACGATTGGGCGGAGCTCGGCGGCGGCCGCAAGCCGTCCGAGTCCTTGTTCGTCGCTCAAGTCGTGGGGGAATCGATGAACCGCCGGATCCCCAACGGCGCCTGGTGCCTGTGGCGGTTGCATCCGGGCGGCACGCGGCAGGGGAAGGTGGTCCTTGCCCAGCACCGAGACATTCAAGACCCCGAGCACGGCGGAACGTACACGGTAAAGGTCTACGAGAGCGAGAAGGAAGCAGACGGGGAGGGCTCGTGGAAGCACTCTCGGGTCGTCTTGAAGCCTGATTCGACCGACCCGACCTATCAGCCAATCGTCCTTGAGGACTTGCAGGACGGGGAGATGACTGTCATCGCCGAGCTGGTCGAGGTGCTTGGTATTGGCGTGGCACCGGGATGAAGCGTTCCAGGATTCCGGGCGGTCGGGACGCAAAGTGAGATGGCGAGTGGTTTGAGTTGCGCGTGGTGTTGGACTCGGAGATCACCGGGAGGCCAGTTGATGGTCGGAGGCGTTGAGAGCTGGCGCGACCGTGGCTTCTACGGCCGCGTATGCTGTGCTTCGCAGCGCGTGCAGTACGGGGAGGAAGAGGCCAATGGCGAAATGGGACCATATCCGCGACAAGCACAACCTGACGGATGGAGAGGCAAAGGAGATCCTACGGGGATGGCCAACGCGAACTTCCATGCTGTGGGCGTCGCTGCATGATGGTGGTTATTGGATACAAGCACAGCCGAAGGAAGGTCAGGCGACAACGCCCACCCTTCGGCTTCCGGGCACAGAGGTGTTCAAGACGCAACCGGATGGCCTGTGGTTCTATATCGTTCCGGATTCGTTCGTGGATGCAGTGGCCGTGGAAGTGAGTGGTAGCCGGCAGAACCTCTACGACAAGCGATCGCGCTACATGCCTACCGTGGGTAGCGTCATTGCCTGCTTGCCACGCGCATGGCTCACCGAGGCGGTAGGTATCGCGGGAGGCGCGGCCCGTCCCCGCTGGAGGGCGTGTGGTACGTTCGCCGAGGCTCCGACGTATGACCACGTTCTTCCCGTACGCTTTCTTCGAGTGGCCTTCTGCATTCCCGACTACTTGTATAGAGAATGGAAGGGAAACCACGTGCCAGCAGGGCACGAGTACTACTGCCCCCACAGCATGTTGACGAAGTACAACAACCAGGCGGTGCAGGGATTCTTGAAGAGGATGACCTTGCCGGACCACTATTTCTGACGTGCGACGGCGGCGCGCCCCGCTGATTCGTCTTCGGTGGCCCTGACTGCCGAGGCTGAGGGCCATGAGTATGAACGTGCGTTGCCCACTACTGACTCGTGACCAGGCGCAACGCCTGGGACGATGGCCGAGCGGCAGCGGTCACCGCCTCAAGCTGCGCATCGATCCCCATCGCGGCTTCCAGCGTGCGCGCCTCCCGGGGGACGCCTCGGTGTTCACCGAGGTAGTGCTTCTCGGCGACGGCCACACTGTGTCCGAGCTGCCGGGCGCTGAGGAACACGGTGGCGGCGCCCCAGATCCCGGGGGCGTTGGTCAGAAAGGTGGCGCAGGTGGAACGCAGCACTTGCCAGGAAAACTTGGGGGCGCCGTATTCGGCCATCAAGCGGGCGCGTGCGGTTTCGACGAGGTCGACGGTGTAGGGTTGGTGTCCGCAGAACAGATGGCCCATGGAGCGGGCTGTCGTGGGTTTGATGGTGCTGAGGAGGCGGTGCAGGCCGGGGGAGACCTCGAGGCCGATCGTTCGCGCTTGGTGGGTCTTGGGGATCTCTGCTGGCAGGCGTATCTCGCCGACTGTGCGGCCCTCGCGGTCGGTTGCGTTCAGTTGTACCAGCGGCCATCGGAGGCTCAGGCCTTCTGAACGCCGGCAGCCGGAGAGCAGCATGAAGGCGACGAAGGGGGCGATCGGGGTGTGCTTGGGGGTCGTGCCGAGGGGTCGACGCCCGGCGTGCTCGTCGCGTGTCTCGGTGTACATCGCGGTGTACTGCTTAACGGATGCTAACAACAGGAGCTGGAGATCCGGGGTCCGCAGGAACTCGGCCGGCTCTCGTCGTGCTCGTAGGGGCTTGAGCGATTCGGAGATGTCGTCGCGGTGGAGTGTGGGGGTCAAGCCGAGCGAGCGCCAGTGGAGGAGTAGGGTCTCGGTCGTGCGCAGGTACGTGTTGGTCGACTCGGGGGAGCGTTTTTCGCCGGTGGTCGCGCGAGTACCGCGGGTGCCGCCGGCCTTTGGGGCCCGTCGGCGTTCCGAGATGACATGCTCCCGGTATGCGACCAGCTCGGGCGGGGTCAGTGATTCGGTGAAGTGGATGCCGCGGCGCACGGCCCAGTCTCGGAACTTGGTGCACCCGTGGCCGTAGTGGGTCACGGTCGACGTGCGCAGGCGGTGCTTGCAGGACGTGATGAAGTCGTCGGTGGCGTTCTCGATCGGGGTGTGGGTCTTGATCGGGGCACCGCTGGCGAGCTCGGCACGTCGCCTCGAGAGCGCTTCGGACTTCTGCTTGGCCCAGGTCTTTCGGGCGGTCGCGTTCGAGAGCGTGGGCTCCAGGGTCTCCCAGACCATGAGCAGCGTGTCGGGGTCCCTGTAGCGTGCGCGCCAGGTGACGGTGATCACGCCGTCGCGTTTCCTGGTGCGCTTGGCGAGGACGACGCCTGGGTGGGGAGAGCGTTTGTACTGGGGCATGGATCGCGACCGACTGCGGTGAGGTTTGGGGCAACCTCTGGGGCAACCTTTCGCGTCCAACCATGACCATTCAGCGCACTCAGCGTCAAGCCGGGCGTGCCGAAAACAAGCGTATTTTCATGCAGTTGCAGTCCATGTCCGTCCGCGTCTGAGACCCCGTGGGGCGGTTTGGGAGCATGAGGTCGCCCGTTCGAATCGGGCTGCCCCGACCAAGAATTCAAATGGCAGACAGCCTGGGGTTTCGCTTCAGAGGGTACCGGTGGTGAACAGGCCCACCGATCCGTCAGGGCTGGCAAAGGGCAGGACGAGCGGTCGGCCGGTGGAGAGGCCTCCCTCCTCCGGGTCGGCAAAGTAGAGCAGCTCGGGCATCAGCCACCCCAACGAGAGCCCGATACCGGCGCCGACGATCACGTCGCTGACCCAGTGGCGGTCGGACGCGATGCGAGCGAGGGCGTTGGCGGAGGCCCAGGTCAGGGCCAGGCCGCAGGCCACCACGTCTGCCGCGCCGCCGTCGTAGAGCGGCAGGTTCAGGTGGTGGGCGCACGCGAGGCCGGCTCCGACGAAGGCACCCGCCGTGTGCCCGCTCGGGAAGCTGTGGAATGAGGCGTTGCTGCTGCAGGTTGGCGCGTAGTTCGGGTCCACCGCGCACTCCTGCTGCCCGGGCCGTTCGCGCGCCGCGTGGTGGATCGACAGCTCGGTCACAAAAGAGGTGATCGAGAAGGCCTGGGTCGAGATCACGATCATCTGCCAGGCCACGTCCGGGCTGTCCCGAAGTAGCCAGGCCACAAGCAGGGCGTCCACGTAGGGATAGGCCATGGAGCTGAGCCAGGTGACGTCGCTGAAGAGGTCGGCGGCGTCACGCCGGTTGCGGCTGCGCAATCGCAGGGCGTCGCGCGCGTCGTCGTCGAACAGCACCCCGCTGCCCAGGCGCGCCGAACTGGGCTCGGTCAGCGCGTAGTTCGCCATGCGCAGCAGCACCGGGGAGCCCAGCGTGACCGCATACTCGACAAGACCCACGCGCCGGTGGGGCGACCAGTGCAGTTGGGCCCCGTCCGACGGCTGCTGGGCGTGCGCTCTCGACGCGAGCAGCAGGCTGAAGATGCACGCGAACCTAGCCATCGATCGCCGCCACGCTTCCCGCGAGCCCCGCGGTCCAGAGGGTGCCACGTTTTGATGGGTCGTCGTTGAGCGTCAACCGGGCGAAGACCTGCACGTGGGTCCATACGTCCACCACAGCGAGCAGCGCGACGCGCGGAGTCTCCTCGGCCACGCGCAGGAACTCGCCGGCCGTGCCTCCGTCCCAGACATGGCGCGCCACGGAGAGATCGAGCGCGGCGTAGCAGGGGCCCACACCGACGCCCCCCTGCAACCCGGCGGCCAGGAAGAGCGGCGCCCGGGCCTGGTCCGCCACGCGCGCCAGTTGCCACTCGACGCGCGCGAACCCGCGGGCTGCGAGCAGCAAGCCGGGCAGGACGCCGTGGCTGGCCATCAGCACCGGCTCCACCACCACCGCCGGGCCCAGGATGCGGCTGCGCTCGGCCGCTCGCCCGGCGCTGCCGTGGGTGGGTGCGCGCAGCCCGGCGCCGAACTGCGCGCCCAGCCGAGACTCGTCGCTGCCCATGCGCCAGTCGCGCGGGCGAAGCGCGAGGCTGACCCCGGGCGAAAATGGCATTCTGTCGGCCTGGTCCAGCGACAGCTGGGCGCCCAGCCGCAGGGGGGAGCGGGCATCGGCCTGGCGTTCCGGCAGGATGCTCCGAACCTCGGCCGGGAGCTCCAGGAGCACGTCCTGGGCGACTGCGCCCGCGGGGGTGGTCACGGTCGCGACCCATGCCAGCAACGAGAGCGTCTGAATCCGAGTGGGCACGCCTTCCAGTACCCGCGGGTCGAGCCGCCGGCAAGGCACGTCGGGCCGGGCAGTCCGCCGGTGGCGATCCGATCAGTGCGTATGTAGAACCGAATGGTGAGGCCGACGGTGCAGCTGGCGTGTGCATTTCTCGCAGTCCTGTCCGCCGTGGGGCTGCTCTCGGCGCCGGCGTCGGGTGCGGCCCAGGAGGCGGACCCGCTGTGGCGCCCGCACTATCGGCGCGCGACGCCCGTGGACGCGCTCGTGATGGCGCTCGGGGGCGGGCTGTACCTGACGGACCACTACCTAATTCCGTGGCGTACGCGCGCCGTGTGGAGTGGCCCGATCCTGCTCGACAAGACCGTGCGCGAGCTGAGCGCGTTCGAGGATCGCGATGCACGGGAGCGCTCAGCCGAGGTGAGCGACTGGCTCTTCGCCGGATCCGTCCTGCACAACATGATCTTCGACAATCTGCTCGTGGCTTGGGCGGTGCACGGGGAGCCGGGGACCGCGTTTCAGATGACCGTCATGAACCTGGAGGCTTACGCCGTCGCGGGCGCCCTCACCGGGCTGGTCAAGACGGCCGCCGGGCGCGAGCGTCCGTTCGCCCGGGAGTGCCGCCGCGACCCCGGTTACACGCGCCTGTGCGGGGCGCCCACCAGCTATCGCTCCTTCTTCAGCGCCCACGCTACGACCACGGCCGTGGGCGCCGGCTTGTTGTGCGCCCATCACCTGCACATGCCGCTCTATCGCCGCAGGGCGCTGGACTGGGCCACCTGTGGTTTCGGGGTGGGCATGACCATCCTCACCGGCGCCCTGCGCATGACCAGCGACCGTCACTGGCTCAGCGACGTGATGACCGGACACCTGGTGGGGTTCGCCGCTGGCTATCTCATCCCAACGCTGTTCTTCTACGAGCACAACGACGCCCGCAGCGGTTTGAGCGGGACAAGGAGTACGACCGCGCTGCTACCGGTCATCAGCGGCGATCAGATCGGCGGGCAGCTGCTCTCGTCTTTCTGACCGCGCGACCCGACACGCTGACGCGGTCACCGGTCTGAGTATCAGTATCCGCGAACAGGATCCGGGCGTACTACGGGGAGTCCAGGGTGGTCGCAGCCTCTCCCTTCAATTCGCTCCCTTGGGTGCCTGGGCTGCCACCGGCGGGTGGCCGGTGCTGGCGTGCAGGTTGAGTAGACCGGCGCCGATCACCAGTGCACTGCCCGCGACGACCGTGGCTGCCAACGTCTCGCCCCACAGCGCCCAGCCGAGCAGGCTGGCGAAGACCACGGAGGTGTAGGTGTAGGGCCCGACCTCGCCGGGTGTTGCGAGCTGGTAGGCGCGCGTGACCAGGAGTTGGCCCGTGGTACCCAAAGCACCGAGCAGCACCACCCACGCCCATGCGGTGACGGGCGGCCGCACGTCGAGGGCAAGCAGCGGCAGCGCCGAGATCAGGGTGCTGAAGACGGCGAAGTAGAAGACGACCCGCGCTGGTGGCTCGGTGTCGGCCATCCGGCGAATGCACACCTTGGCCAGGGCTGCAAAGGCCGCCGCCCCCAGGCCCGCGAGTGCGGCCGGATTGAAGGCGTCGGTGCCGGGCTGGAGAATCAGCATCACCCCCAACAAACCGACCCCGATGGCCACCACCGTCATGCGCCCAATCGCCTCGCCCAGCCAGGCCAGCGCGATGAGGGGCAGGAAGATCGGGGTGGTGAGCTTGACCAGCGTGGCTTCCGCCAGGGGCAGGCGGGCGATCACATAGAAGAAGCCGAACATGGCACACACGCCACTGCCCGCGCGCAGCAGGTGGAGCAGGGGGCGCCGCGTACGCAGCTCTGACAGCCCGCTGCGGGCCGCCATCGGCAGCACGAAGACCAATCCGAAGAGATTGCGGAAGAACACAATCATCTCGGCCGGCATGGTGGCCGAGAGGTGCTTGATCACGCCCGACATCAGGACGATCACCAGCTCACCTGTGATGAGAAAGCTGGCGGCGGCGAGCACGTGGCGACGGGCCATGAGCGGCCATACCGCAGATGGCCCGGGAGTGCACGCGGCGCGAGCCCGAGGAGGCGCGATCGACGGTCCCAAGCCAGTGGTTCAGCGGATGGGTGGGTGCGCGATGGAGTGGCCTTCCATCGCAGCGGCGACGAGTTCACCGACAAACCGCGCGAAGGGGACGATGTCCTGGTCGGCGCTCGCGGACTCCAGCGCTTGCATGTACGTGTCGCGACGTTCCAGCGGGACGACTGTCCATGGGTAGCCGCCTCCTGCCAGCATGAGGTTCATGACGAAGCGGCCCATGCGACCGTTGCCATCCATGTACGGGTGAATGTAGACGAACACGAAATGACCCAGCACGACTCGCACCGCCGGGTCAGGCTCTTCGGCGAGCAGCTCATAGAGCGCGGGCAGTGCATCGCGTACAGCCTCTGGGCTTGGCGGAACGTGTTTGGAGCGGCGAATGTACACAGGGGCGTTTCGGTATCCTGCGAGGTCGCGCGCTTCGATGAGGCCGGCATGGACGCTCGGCGCGAACATCTGGCGGTACCAGATACCGTGGTCCTCGTCCGCAACCAATCCGGGGTGGTCTCCACCCAGCACTCGGCGCAGGCTGTCTCGGACTGCTTGATAGGCTTGGAAGTAGCCTCGCGCGGCGAGAGCGTCCCGCTGGTTGCGGTCGGCGGCTTCCGTGTCGGGCTTCCAGTCCCCGCTGCGGACCCGTTCGATCAGCTGCGGGCTGACCCGATACCCCTCGATCGACAACGAGTGGTACGCGTCGGTCACGTAGGCGTCCGCGACGGCTTGCAGGTAGCGGCCGGAATCGTCCGGCAAGCCAGGCGCGTCCGGGAACTGATCTGGAACCTTTCCGCGCATCGCAGCCCACATCAGGCGAATGCGCGCAACGTGCGGCGAGCTTGTCCGCGAGCCTGTTGTGGGAAAGCTAAGCCGGCTAGCGAATGGGGTCGACTCCCGCACGGAGTAGCCAGCGGCCTGCATCGTCGCAACGATGTCAACCGCGATCCGATCGCGCCCGATGTCTCTGAACGCGCCGGCCAGGCGACCGGCAATCGTGCTGTGGCCACCGGCCAGCAGCGGCTCGAGAACTGTGGAAGCGTCGCGCACCATCGAAAGCGCCGCGCGCGCGTCGGTCGGGTGATGCTCGAAATAGCTCGATGAGCAGGCCAGCAAGGCAGCGGGTAGGGAAAACATGCGGAGCCCATCCTGCACGACGGTGTCACTCTCATCGGGCAACGATGCGCGCATGCCGAAGAGCGAGGTGTTGTAAGGAAGGGAAGTCGGCTTGTTATCGGCTCCCGGCGCCCTGAAAACGAGCTGGCGGGGTACCGTCCGGTTGCCCGCCAACACCGAAAGCGATTGCTCGGGCGCCAGGCACCAATCGTCGCCAAAGCGAGCCCTCAGGTACTGGGCGCAAAAGGCCCAGAACGACGTGTACCAGGAGGTGCTTTCGCCGGCGTCTTCATCGGGGCGCGCGGCGACATACCAGCCCTTCATCACTTCTCGCAGAAAGCCCGCACTGCTAAGGCGCTCGCGCTGCACGCGCGTCAGGTCGGTACTACGAATGGCGATCAGTCCGTGCTCTTGCAGTCTCTTGAGCGCATCGAGAGACTCCGCCAATTTTTCTTGGGGCGTAGCCATGTGACCGTCGCGATCTTAGGTTATTCAGCTGTGCTCCTACTAGGTTATTGTGTTGTGCTTCGGTTAGGCTATCGTGCTGCGCAGTTTGGACGCCCTCCAGCAATCCGGGCATAAACGTCAGAAATTTCATTGATTTGTGGGTCGGCTCGATATCGGGCCGGAACCTTGAAGCCAGACAAGACGCCGCTTCGCGACCCGCCCCCCGGAAAGTTGCCGTGGCTACTGGAGAAAACTCAGGTGGAGCACCTAGCCCGGATCATTCATGACATCGGCGTCGGATCGCGCAGGGATTCGGCTTCACAGGGCATTCGACGACCGACGGGAATACTGCCCGTATTTTCGAGGGCGGCGAAAGTCCTGTGGAGTCGAAGGACAAGCGAGGCGGCGTCGATGTCATGAATGATCCGGGCTAGCTAGCACCAAGTCGCACGCGGCCTCCCGCCCTCAATCAACCTCCCCTGCGAGTAGCCATCTGGTCGCCATGACCCGAAGGCTGGACGCTGGCAGGACCCGGCGGCGGCCACGTGCACTCTGCGGGACCCGCTTCCTCTGGGGGGGGATCGGCGCAGTCGCGCGACCGATTGCGCCTGTCCCTTCGCGACTGATGAGGCGATCTCCTCCCCATCGCGTCAATCTGACGGAGTGGAGAAGATGGTGCCTGCAGAATGTCGGGCACGCCGTCGCCGTCCATGTCGCCGCGTTGTGAATTCGGCGACGCAGTGAACCGCACCTAGATCCTGCAACCCACAAGAGCATGTCGCTCGAGGCGCGCTCCTCTCACACCTTGATCCGCAGGGTCGTCATAATTTGGCTCCGCCCTGTGCATGGCCTCGTGGCAGGTGGACCTTGCCGCGGTGTTTCCGCGCGGAGTCGGATTGGTCTTCGCTGCGGCGAGAGCCACCCGTTCGAAGCAACTGGAGAGTACATGATAGACGGTTTGCTGAATTTCACTTCTCGATCAGGCTCTTGCCCCCTTCTGATGGCGCTGCTCGCCATCGCGGGCGGGTGCGCAAGTGACGGCGTCGGAGATCCCGACGCTCCTGATGCCGGCCTGATCGCCGACGGAACGGCCGAGCCTTCAGGCGACCCCTCAGCCGACCCAGGGTCCGACTCCGAGGCCGCCTCAATGTCTTCAAGCGGTGCTGAAGCAGACGGGTCCGAGGTCAATGGGTCCGAGGTCAATGGGTCCGAGGTCAATGGGTCCGACGCTGAAGGCGATGTCGATGGGTCCGATGCCGAGGGATCCGATGCCGAGGGATCCGATGCCGAGGGATCCGATGCCGAGGGCCCGGAGACCGACCCATCTCTGCCGACCGACATTGCTCCCGAGGACAGCGTAGACGATGCCGGCAGAATCGTTCCCGAGTGTCACGGGCTTCCGCTCGTCGGCATGAAGTACAGCCCGGGGGGAACCACGCTCCCCAACAAGTGCGCTCCGTTCGACGTACGCAACAACAACCCGTACGCGGTGCGCTGCATCGATGCGATGCCGGACTTCGAGACACCGTTCCCCGGTGACGAGTACTGCATCCTCCCGCCGCCTCCCGAGCTGGGCTTCCAGCTTGGGGTGCACCCGGGAGGCAACGTCGACTACTGGGACAAGATGTGGGCCGGCGACTATTCGTTCTACGAGGACACCTCGCTGACGGAGGACTACATCCTGGACCCCGGCGAGGACACCCTTCAGAACTATCTCGTGGACTTCCGGGGGCCGACCGAGGAGCGATACTTCTATCGCAGGAACTTCCGTGGTCGCTATGGATCGCATCATGGTGCGGCGGCCTTCACTGGATCGCCGGTGACGGAGGGTTGGCAGTCCAATGGTGATCGGGTTCTTGGAACGTCACTATTGACCGTGCAAAACGCCTACACGGATATTCCGCAGAACACGCTCGAGATCTCTCCCGAGGAGGAAGGCATCGGAATCTCGCTTCCGCTCAACTCAGGGCTGAACATGAACCTCCACCACTTCAACAGCACGGATGCGCCCTTGCTTCGCGAGAACTGGGTGAACGCCTGGTACCTCCCCAAAGAGGAGGTGACCCGCAGGGCGCAGGGGATTCTGATCGCCGCACCCGTCAACTATCCCATCGGGATGGAGACCGATAGCGAAGGCTTCGCCGTCGCCCGTACCGAGACGCAGGTCTTGAGCTTGTGGGGACATCGTCACGCGTGGACGACGCGCTTCCATGCTTGGGTTGTGCGAACGGACGGCAGCGAAGAGCTCGTATACGACTCGAATGACTGGTACGACATGCCGACGTACTCCTACAACAGTGTCGCGAAGAACCCGGAGCCGGGGAAAGGCTTCGACGGCGCCAGCTCAGGCCCGCTCATCCTACAGCCCGGCGACGAGATGCACTTCAACTGCCACGCGAGCACGACGCGAGAGCGGGCAGAGGAACTCGGCGTGCCACTGCCCACGGCTCCGATAACCTGGGCCAACCACGCCACGGCCGGCGAGATGTGCCTGCTGGACGGGCAGACGACAGGTGGACGCCTATTCGGTGGCATCGAGCACATCGTCATCGACTAGAGGAGGGTTGAGCCACCCTGCTCACCAGGTCGGCCGAATCGGAGGCAAGTTGCCGCCATGCGTTGCCCGGAGCACTGCGTTCAGATCGGAACGCAGTGCCTCCAGGCGGCGCTTGCCGATCACCTCGGCCCACTCGGCTTCCAGCTCGACGTAGATGTCTTCGGCGGCTCTGAGGGCGCGCTGGCCACGGGGAGCGAGGTGCAGCAGTTTGGCGCGCGCGTCCTGAGGGTGGGGTCTGCGGAGCAGATAGTCCTCGCGCTCCATGACTTCGGCGAGCTTGGATGCGGCTTGTTTGGTGAAGCCGAGCAGTTCTGCTACGTCGTTGACGGTGAGCGGGCGCTCGCGCGATGCGAGCAGCACGAAGGCGTAGACCGGCTTGACCTCCAAGCCGCGTCGTTCGAGCCGCTCGTGCAGAGCATCGACGAGTGATCGAAGCCCCATGGCCATGAGGCGTGCGAGCGGGACCTGGGTCGGGTCGGTCACCGCTCGCAATCTACTCGGCCCAGGGCGGCGTGAACAACGGGCCGTCTTGGATTTGCGCTTGTCCACCGACCGGCAGGCAGCACAGCACCTCGGCGCCATCGGCGAGGCAAGACAGCGTGACTTCCGTGTCCTTGGGCACGACGATCGCGTCGCCTGCGCGGGCCTCGGCGACTTGGTCTGCGAACGCGACGCGCAGGGTGCCCGAGAGCACGACGAAGATCTCTTCGCGCGTCAGGCGGTGCGGCGCGGTACTGGACGCGGGATCGAGCCGCGCGCGCCACACACTGGTCTCGCGCGAACCACGACTGGGCGTTGCCAACGAGTAGAAGCGAGCGTGGGGCAGCTCGTGCGTGAAGGTCTCGGGCGCTGGAATGACGGGCATGGGACGCTCCTGGCTATTGGTCAATCTAGTTGACCATATTCTCGAGGTTCGAGGAATTAGTCAAGCAGCTTGACCTTTTGGCTCGCATCAATATGTCGTGAATGATCCGGCGCCTAGTTCCGAAGCAGCGAGCGCTCGTCAAAGAGCCAGAGTATCGTGAAAAGATGAATGGTTGTAGGTTGTTTGGGGGACGGCGAACGGGATTGCTAGTTTTCTGATCCACCCAATCAGCCCTCGCAGTCAGGCCGACTCTGTCCGTTTCTGATACTCAATGAAGTACGCTTCTTACCATATCCATCCTTTGATATAGGATAGATATGCGGGCGCTGATTGAGCAGCTCATCGCGGACGACCAGGAGCGGGCCTTTGCCGAAACCACCCGGCGCCGGACTCGTGTCCCGTGGCTGCCTGGCAAGGCGGACGCGCTAGTCGGGATGCGGCGGGCAGGCAAGACGACGCGGATGCGGCAACTGATGCAGGACCGGCTGGCGGATGGCTACCCGCGCGAGGCGCTCTTGTACCTGAACTTCGAGGACGAGCGTCTATGGGAGATGGGTCGCGAGGAGCTGCACTTGATCGTGGACGTCTTCTACCAACGGCACCCGGAGTTGCGGGCTCGTGAGTGTGCGTTCTTCTTGGACGAGATTCAGGTAGTGCCTGGCTGGGAGCGCTTCGTACGCCGGCTGCTCGACACCGAAGACATCCACGTCGTGGTCTCGGGCTCGAGTGCGAAGTTGCTGAGTCGAGAGCTGGAGACCGCGCTGCGTGGCCGCTCGCTGCCGACCGAGGTATTTCCGTTCAGCTTTCGGGAGCATCTGGAACACTTCGGTGTCGAGTTGCCGGCTGGAGGCCTTCGACCTGGCAAGGCGCTCCGCTCCCGCATCGAGCACGAGCTGGGCCGCTACCTCGAGCGTGGTGGCTTCCCAGAGGTGCTCGGCATGCAAGAGCCCATGCGCGTTCGCGTTCTCCAGGAGTATCTGGATGCGGTCATCCTCCGCGACGTGGTGGAACGCCACGGTGTCACAAACGTGAGCGCCCTGAGGCGTATGATTCGGCAACTGATCAACGCGCCAGCGGGGTTGGTCAGCGTGCACCGCCTATACGGCGACCTGCGCTCGCAGGGAATATCCGTTAGCAAGGATGCACTGCACGGGTACCTGGATCACCTGCACGATGCCTATCTGCTGTTTCCCATGGCGATTCACACGGCGTCGGAGCGACGCCGGCAGAGCAATCCACGCAAGGTCTACCCGATCGACCCGGGCGTGGTAACCGCCTGCTCGTCGCTGCCAGGGCGCGGCATCGGTCAGCTGCTGGAAACCGTCGTCTTCTTGCACTTGCGGCGCAAGACCGATGCACTCGGCTACTATCGCGACGATGCTGGCACCGAGGTTGACTTCGTCGTACAGAAAAGCGGCCAGGTTGAGCTGGTCCAGGTGAGCGCGGACATCACTTCTCAGGACACCCGCAAGCGCGAGCTGCGTGCGCTCGAGGCCGCGATGCAGGAGCTTGGCGTGACCTCGGCCACGCTCGTGACGCTGAGCGCGGAGGAGACGATTCAACTCCAGTCCGGGCGAGCCGACGTCGTACCCGCCTGGCGCTGGCTGCTCGAGCAGGACTAGCTAGCTTAGCTAGTGTCCATCCGGGAAAGGACGCGGGCCCTTTCCTGGATGAGAGCGCTGAAGTGATGCGCCCCTGAGATGTGATAGACGTTGGGTTCTTCGACGAACCTGCATCGAGATTCACCCATGCCCGAATACAATGACCTCGCCGATGGTGCGGGGCAAGCTCTCGCGACCGGAGCCTCCAACGCTGAGCCAGCGACCACTTCGACTGTCGGGTTGTGGTTCGGCCTTGGTAACATCGTGGTCGCGACTATCCTGCTATGGGCGGTGTTTGGCGGCTTGCCCACGCGCTGGTACGTAGTGGATGTGCCCGCGGTCCTGCTAGGCACCCTCTGGCTCGTGTCCGGCGGGGCCTTGCTAGTACGCCTTCCCATCAGCTTGGTGCTGTTGCGAGTCAGCGCCATGGCGGGTCTGGTGGTCGGCCTGCTTGCGGTTGCTGTGCTTTCGCTGTCGGCGGCCTACCTCAGCGGAACGCTCGGCAACCTGGGAAGGGGCGGGGCCCTGACCCTTACCTTGGTGATCGCGCTGGCAGTTCCCTACTTCCTCCTCTACCCCAGCGTGCAACTCCTGTGGGTGCACGCCAGAAGCAGCCGAGCACACAGGCCGGGGACATGAGCCCACGCACCCTAGTCCGTCTGCTCGCATGCTACATACTAGTACTAGCGGGCACCTGCATCACCGTGCGCAACGTGCTGGCGCTTGCCAGCGACCGGGAACCTACGGGCGAACGAATCGTGAGCCTGTGGCGCGCGGGGGCACGCGTCGGCAGGGTGGTCGTGAGTGGCGCCGAAGCCCTGCCGGCATGCGACGGCTGCGTCCGGACGGTAGAGGCAATCGTCGATCGCTCCCCACTGTGGTTTCGCAATCCCCTTGTGTTGTCGATCTCCGTGGTCGCCGGGCGCGACGGCATTGCCGCCCACCTGGATGGTCGCTCCGCTTACCTGACACCGTTGGACCTGCTGTCCACCCACGCCACCACTGGCAAGGCGCGCTTTGGCTTTCTGCGCTTACGTGCTGGGCTCGATGACGTGCAAGCGGTCTTGCAGACCTTGGCATCCGAGCTCGGCACGGACCGGGCCACCCTGGTGAACCGAGGCCGCCTGGAGCGTTTCTGTGTACAGAGACAGGACGAGGCGGCCGAAACCTGGCCGCGCAAGGTGGGCCCAAGTGAGGTCACCCGCCGCCGCCTGACACATAGTGTCAGGGCTGCGGCCAGCTACCTGGCGAAAACCGTGCGGCCCGATGGAAGCTTTGTCTACGGCATCGACGCGCGCACCGGCAAAGCCCTTGCCGGCTACAACTGGCCACGCCATGCAGGCTCGACCCTGTTCTTGGCCCAAGCGGCACACTTCCTCGGAGAACGGGAGCTCGTAGCGGTCGCGCGCCGGGCCGCCAAGCGTCTGCGCCGTCACGCGACTCAACGCTGCGGCCGGCACCGCTGCATCGGTCGAGGCAGGCGCGTGGACTTGGGCTCCTCGGCCCTTGCGCTGCTCGCATATGTCGAGCTCGCTGAACATGGCTCCGGAAAGGGGTTCTTGCGTCACATCGATGGGCTCGCCAAATTCCTGCGCTTCATGCAGCGCTCCGACGGCGAGTTCATGCATCTCTACGATCGCCAGCGGAAGCGACGGCGCGACGTCCAGTTCCCCTTCTACACAGGCGAAGCCGCGCTCGCGCTCGCGCGCGCGGCCCGCCTGAATGAGCCTGAGGCCAATCTCAGTGCGGCGTCCAGCGCCCTGTCCCACCTTGTCGACAAGTCCTGGCGCTCGTTTGGTGACCGCTACTTCTTCGGGGCCGAACACTGGACCTGCCAGGCGTTGGAGGCCCTTTGGGAGCACACGCAAAGCCGCCCCGCGCTACGCTTCTGCCTGGACTACCATGCCTTCAATCGACATGTGCAGTTCCGGCACGACAACCCCCTGGGGCCCTATGACGGCGGCTTTGGACCCAACCCGTTCTTTCCACCGCGTCTCACGTCCGCATCGAGCCGCAGCGAGGCCGCCGTGGCGACCCTCGCCACGGCCACACGCGCTGGCGTCGACGACGATCAGCGGGCCGCCCTGGAAAACCAGATTCGCCGAAGCCTCGCCTACGTGATGCGCTACCAGTTTGCACCTGGGCCCACCTTCCTGATGGCGGATCCAGCGGCCGTCTTGGGAGGCGTGCCGGGCTCGCCCGTCGACCTGCTGGTGCGCAACGATTTTTCCCAACACGCCGGCAGCGCCATGATCCGCTTCGCCCGCTTCCTGGGCGCCAAACGTGGCCATTGACCGAGCCTGTTGCTCGTCATCGCCCTTCTCCTCTGACTTCATCCAACCCGGGTTGCATAGGCGCGCCGGGCGTGCGCCCTCCCATCCTGCTGTGATCTCATTTAGGGACAGTGCATGAGTTCGACTCGAGGAGGTCGATGTACGCTTCCTCCACGAGGGATTCCGTCTCGAGCGCACCCATCAGCTTCAAGGCGGTGCGCTGACCCTCTTCGACGCCCAGGCCTTCTTCCAGCACCATTTCGAGTTCGAGGAAGGGGCCCAAACCGACAACCTCATCCAGGTGAACGCGGGTCTGCTCCACCTGAATGACTTCGCGGCCCTTGCCTGTTCGACCTGATCCAATGAGGCAGATGTGTACAGGGTCCAGATGCCACCGATGGCCACCGCAACCGAGGGTACAAGTGCCTGAACCCCCGATGCTATGTTCTTGAATTTCTTGTCTTGCACCCGCGTCGCTTCCTGAGTTTCCGACCAACCGGTCTGGCGCACCACCCCACGATGCCCGAGCACGTGAGTGTAGTGCCAGTGCTCCCCGGTGTGTGCTTCCGACGAGGACTGTGGAGATCAGTGCGCTTCGTCCTCGAGCACTTCGTTCGGGTGGTTGGCCAGTGCGCTTCGTTCGAGTTCGCGACAGGCTGCGTTCGGTTGCGGGAAAACGGCCTAGCACGTTGTTGCTTCCCACGGGGGGCGCCGGAGTCTGTATCGTGACGCCATGAAGAAGGCGCGAACGACCTGCAACTCGGGCTCGCTGGCGATGTTGGTGTCGATGGGGTGGGTTTGCGCGTGCGCACCGCGCCCGGACACTCCGCCGCCTGCTCGGCCGCAGGGGGCTTCGGCGGCTCCGGAACCTGGTCCTACCGCCAAGCATGAAGCCACGCCCCTACCCGAACCCGCGGCCCCACCGGGGGCGGAGGGGTGCGAGCCCGCCCGGAGCGCCGACCCTGCCACTAGTGCGCCTCGGTCGGAACGGTTTCGGGTGCTCGTTGCGCGCTTTGCAGACGACCCGGTGAACCGTACGCAGAACCTGGTCGTCCACAAGTTGGGCGCCCTTGGCGTGCCCGTGGATGGCTACGTCGAATCCGGCAGTCAAGCCCGTGGCTACGTCGTGGCCAAGGACGATGTCCTGATCGATGTACCGCACCCGAGCGAGGCGGAGGCCGGTTATGCCCGCGCGCGAGAGATCCTCCGCGTGCGAGGAGCGGACGCGCTGGTCTGGGGCGAGGTCCTCTACAATGCAGGCGAACAGCAGTTTGTGGCCTATGTGACCTCGGCCGCTGCCAGTCGCGGTGGGAGTCGGACGAGGTTCCGGGGCTATCGGCTCGGAGGCCGCCCAGATGCTCGTGTCCCACGCGCCCGGGCACCTGGCCCAGACAGGAGCGCACCGACACCGCCTGTCGCGCTGTCGAGCATTGCGCTCGGCGCCCATGTCGGTGATCTATTGCAGGCGACGGTTGTTACCCGCGCCGCCGCCAGCGGTCACGCGCTGCGCCCACGCGAAGCGCTCGAGGCGGAGTTTCCGCGCCTGCAGCGACTGGTGTTCGCCGAAGATCCGAGCGCCAGCGACGGGAAGCTCCCCCCCTGGACGCCGCACTTCGACACATGGTCATCGGAGGCGCGCCGGGAGGTCCTGTTCGTCTACATCCTCTTGCTCCTGACGGATGCGGACCTCACCGGAAGCGAGTTGTCGCTAAGACTGGCCGAGGGCCTCGCTCGCCGCGCCCTCGACGACGCGCCGCTAACACCGCAGCAGATCTCGCCCCACGAGACCATAGAACCCGCGCCTCGGCAACATGCTCGGTTCCTGAACCTTCTAGGCGTAGCGCTTCAGGGGCTTGGCGAACGCGCCCGTGATAGCCGCAAGTTGGAGGAGGCGATCGAGGTCTACCACCAAGCGCTGGAGCTCCTCCCCAAGCACCGACACCCGGATGAGGGGGACGACCGAGCTGCTCACATCCGGAACAGCCTGGGCACCGCCTATTGGACGGTAGCCGTTCGCGGGGATGGATTCGAACACTTCCGAAAGGCGATCGAGAGCTTCCAGCAGGCGCTTGCAGGGGACCTGTTTGAACGGAAGCCCCTCGTGTGGGCCCAGCTCCAAAACAACCTGGGCGTCGCGCAGCTGCATCTGGGGGAGCGCCAGGGTGACATCTCCACGCTCCAGGCGGCGGTGCACGCCCACGAGGCCGTGCTGCGCGTTCATACGCGCAAGGACGCGCCAATGGAGTGGGCGATGTCCCAGCTGAACCTTGGGTTGGCGCTGCTTGCCATCGCGGAATCCACGGGCGAGGACGCCACCCTCGGGCCCGCGATTGCCGCCCTGAGACAAGCGCTGTGCGAGCTGACCCGCGAGGGCGCGCCGCTCCTGTGGGCCGCAGCCCAGCACGACCTAGGGGTCGCCCTCTGGACTTCGGTGAGGTTGTCTGGTGGGGTTTTGCCTCTGCATGAGGCCATCGAAGCCTACGAGTCGGCCTTGCAGGTCTATTCGCAGCAGCGGACCCCGCGCGACTGGGCGATCACCCAGGAGATGCTCGGCGAAGCCCTGCGGGAGCTCGCCGTGCGGAGCGGCGCCGGGCGCGAGGTTCTAGAGCGCGCCCTGAAGGCGCACGAGGCCGCGCTGTCGGTTTGGAAGCGGGACCAGGAGCGATGGGATTGGGCTCGGGCCCAGCGGGGGCGGGCGAACGCGCTGCAGTCACTGGGGGCACACGAGCGAGACGCGAAGTCCCTGCGGGCGGCCCTTGCTGGCTACGACCGGGCGCTCGAGGTACTCAGCCGCGACCGCGCGCCGATGGAATGGGCACGGGTTCACCACAACCGAGGCGCGGCGCTCAAAGTGCTTGGCGAGCTAGAGAAGAGCCCTGAACTTCTGCGCCGATCGGTAGCCGCCCGCCGTCGTTCGCTCGAGGTCTGGACGAAGGCCAAGGCGCCCCACTACTGGGCGGCCGCCCAGGACGCGCTCGGAAGCACCTTGACAAGACTGGCTCGCTTCGGCGGCGGGGACAGAAGCCTGATGGACGACGCGGTTTCCGCCCACCAGCAGGCGCTGTCCGTGTGGACGCGGGAGCGCGCCCCATCGCATTGGGCCGGTGTGCAGCAGCACCTCGCCATCGCCTGGAGTGCCATGGGCGACCGCGAGTCGCGGTTGCGGGGAGTCGAGGCTTACGAAGCCGCGTTGCTCGAGGTGCCGCAAGCGCTCGACCCTCGGGGCTGGTCGGAGCTGCAGCACAACTTGGGCACCACGCTGTCTCTTCTCGGCGAAACGGAACGGGCGCTTGTTGCCCTCGACCGTGCCCTGGAGGTCCGGTCGGAGCCCGGGTTGCGGGCCGCCCGTGCGAGCACGCAGCACGTCCGTGGCGGAGTATTGATGCGGTTGGGCATTCAGGGGTCGGGTACGGCGCGGCTCGAGCAGGCGGTGGCGGCCTACCGGGATTCGCTCGCGCACATCGAGCGCGAGTCTTCCCCGCGCCTGTGGGGCCTCAATCAACTTCTTCTTGCCGAGGCGGCGCGTCGGATCAGCGAGCGCCGCAGGGAGCCCCCGTGTGAGGCCATCGCGGCTGGCCTCGAAGCATTGACCACCCTGAAGGAACTGGACCACCCTCACGCCGAGCTTGCCCGCAAGTCGCTGCGCCAAGATATGGCCGGGGCCAAAGCCCCCTCACCGGAAACGTGTCCGCGCGTGCCGCTTGCGGCGTGGCGTGAGCTGCAGCCGGCTTCGGAAGGGGAGTGATCCGTGGTGGCCGGGCTAGAAGAGCTTTTGGGGTCTGAGGAAGGCAAGCTGCGTTGGGCGCTGATGGAACGCTCCCGGCAGCGCTACCTGCGCGCATGGTTGACACTCACGACCGCATGTCTGCTGGTCGCCGCTGCGCAAGTAGGGCTGAAGCACCGCAAGGCCGAGCGCGTGCGCAAGTCAAAGGTGGCTGCGAAGCTTCTCGACAACGCTCGCAGGGACCAAGAGGCGTCGAACCAGGAGGAATCGAACGCATACAAGGTCCTCAGACACGCGCGATCCAGGGAGGCATGGGCCCTCAAGCACGTCAATACCCTTCGCGGACGCACGGGCTCGCACACGGATCGCGAGGCTCAGAAGGAACAGCACGCAGCGCAGCTGCGTGACCATTTCAAGCGCGCGCGTGTGCGCCTGCGGCAGCTCGAGCGGGATCGCACCGATCATGCCGCCCGCACCTTGGCTCAGAGAGGCGCTGGGAACGGCGATGTCCGTGCGATTCCGGGGCTGGCTTCGCGCAACGAGAGGCTTCAAGGGCAGGTCTCACTCGTAGCAGCGGCATCGAAGGAGGTGGAAGCCGCCGGCGCTGAGTTGGAAGGGCAAAGGATACAGGGGCGCAACTTGCAAGAGGATTACGCGCGCGCCGAAGAGGCGCATGAAGCCGCATACATCGTCCGCGTCGAGGCGGAACTCGCCCATGACGAGGCGCGGCGGAGACGGTCGGACCACCGCCAAGCCTTGGCGGTTGCGGAGAAGAAGTGGGCGCTGGTGGAGGAGGAAACGCGGCTGCCCGATTCGCTCCAACTACCGCTGTTGCAGGCTTCCTTGCCGGCCACATACTTCTTTCCGTCGGGCTGGCTGCTTTGTGTCGCCCTGCTCACCAACGTGCTATGGGCCGGCGCCGCACGTCGGCGGGCGCGCCGACGACTGGTCGAAGCTGCGGCCAGACGCGGAATCAGCCAAGAGGACTTCGAGCGTTGCGGAATAGTGGACGATTTGGGGGCATGGGGGGGAAGGCCTCGAGCG
>JAPPOR010000141.1 GCA_028817905.1 Myxococcales bacterium | reverse complement strand
CCCTGGTGGTCAAGCATCCTACCTTGACCGCAATTGGCGTACACACGTGGGATCACGGATGTGGGCTAGCGCGGAGGCATGGCCCACGCGCGCACCGGGCGGCGCCGTCTGCGGCGCTCGATCCGGCGCAAACGCACGCGGGCTGGGCTGGGCTCTGCGGGTCCGGCGGCCACCCCTTGGTACAGGCTGCTATTGATGTACCGGTCGACCCCGTAGCCCACGAAAACCTTGACAACGGCTGCCACGGGCAAGGCCAGCATGACACCAAGGAAACCGAATAGGTTGCCTCCCACCATCAATGCAAACAGCACCCAAACCGGTGACAGGCCGAGCTTGTCTCCGACGATCTTGGGCGTAATGACGAACCCCTCGAGCAACTGGATCACGGCGTACACGGCGATGACTGCGATGACTTGCCCGAACCCCACATAGTGCAGCGCCGTCATCAGCAGTGCCAGACCCAGCGCGATGGCGCTACCGGCATAGGGAATAAACGACAGGAGCCCGGCGACCACGCCGATCGGAACGGCCAGCTTGACCCCAACGGCCGCATAACCGCCGGCATAGAGCATGGCGAGCAGTGCCATCACGGTCAACTGGCCGCGCACGAATTGGCCGAGCACCTGGTCCACCTCAGCCGCCAAGGTCGCCACCTGCGACCGCAGATCCAGGGGCAGCAGGTTGTGAGTGCGGGCCACGATCCGGTCGAAATCCTCGAGCAGGTAGAACGCGAAGATCGGCACCGTAACACCCGCTCCGAGCGCCCCGAGAGCCGAAGCCGTCCCGCCCCATAGGCCCGCCGCAAGCGTGCGCAGGGGCGTGACAGCCGACGGAGCTAGCGTTGCCAGGTCCTCGCTGTAAGCGCTTAGAAACTCGGGCACGCTTCCGGGTACGTGTACACCAACCTGCGCGAGGGTGGGCTCGAGCAGTCCAAGAAGACGCTGCAGGGCCAACGGCAGCTGTTGGACGAGGGTCAGTACATCGCTGGCGATCGCGGGCGCAGCCAGCAGCAGGAACAGACCCAGGCTGACCAGCACGATGGACAGGATGATCGCGATCCCGACGGATCTTGGAAGCCGCATGGCCTCGAAGCGGTCGACCAGAGGATCGAACATGTACGCGAGCAGAAAGGCGAAGAAGACCGGCGACAGAACGCCCCGCATCACGTAGATGAGAAGCCCGCAGGCCAGAAGGCCCACGCCCACCACGATCGGCTTGGGCCAAGCTGAGGAACGCGCCACGTGGAAACCCTAGCATCCGCGATCGACCAGCCGAAAAAACAGCCAATTTTCGGGCGCAACCGGACGTACCAAACCGGGCGAAGCTCCGCGAGATCTGGCCAAGCCAAGCAAGCCCCATCCACCCGTCGCGTTCCCGCCCCGACTGGTGCACGATGGGCAGTCCAGTGGACCTCAGAAGGCGCGCTGTCAGTTGCAGCCAAGGGCCGGACACCTCGAGTTCGACAACCACGCCAAAAGCTTCGAAGTTGGCGAAATATCCGGGTTCGTAGGTGCGCCCGGTCGGGCCCCTCACCCACGGGCGGGACCCCGTCGGTGCCAGTCCTATGGATTGCTGGCCGAGAATGACGTATAGGCCTGCAACACAGCCAGCCGCCTATGGCAAACAGCGACAGCAAGCAGGACCAAATCGAACACGGACCGATGGACCAGTTCTCGGCGCACCTAGACCGCGGCTGGGATCTGCTCCACCAGGGCGACCTGGCGGGCGCCTTGCTTTCGGCCGAAAAGAGTCTGGAACTCGATGCCCAGTCTCCCGAGGCGTACAACCTGCTGGGCTTTGTAAGGGCGGCCCAGGGCGAGGCCGCCGAGGCACTCGAACACTATCGCCATGCGCTTGCGCTCGACGATAGCTTCGTCGAAGCGATGCTCAACGCCGCCGAAGTGCTCATCCACCCCATGCATGACTTCGACGCGGCCCAGGGGCTGGTGCGCGATGCCCTGGACCTGGCGGAGGACGATGACGAGGTCGCGGACGCGCTCTTGATCAGTTTCGACGCGCACATGCACCAGGGGGACCGACAGGCCGCTGCAGTCGTGGCCGGGAAGCTTCCGGGGGGCCCGTTCAGCAACCCCAAACTCGACTTCCTGGTCGGCAGGGCATACTTCGAGGTGGAACGGCTAGACCAGGCGCAACAGCTGTTTGAGCGAGCACTCAAGCGCGACCACGACAACCCCGACCTGCACTACTACCTGGGCCTGCTGTGGGAGGCGCGGGAGAAACCGGAACGCGCCGTCCTTGCGTTCGTGCAGGCGCGCAAGCTGGATGCGCTGGAACCCGATCCACCGTGGACGGTGACGGATGAGCTGTTCGACAAGCAGGTCAGGAAGGCCCTTTCGAGTCTTCCGGATTCGTTCGCAGCGGCCGTGGACGGGGCGATGGTGATCACAAGCGACCTGCCCGGCGTGGAGTTGGTTGCCGATGGCGTGGACCCGCGGGCCGCACTTGTGCTCGACGCGATCGACCAGCGGGCCACGGAACCCAAGGTGGGGCGCGTGTTCGTGTATAAGCGCAACATCCAACGCGCCGTCGAGGATGCGCTCGAGCTACCGGAACAGCTGGGAGAGCTTCTGCAACAAGAGCTCGCCGCCGCCTTTCCTGTGCTTGGCGGCGACGTTCCCCCTCCCCTAGCCCACGCGTAGCCAGCTAGCCTGCCCGGACCCGTAAGCTCACCAACGGCGCCTGACTGCGACCGCCAACCATGATGATGGCTGACTCCGTCTTGCGGGCGAGCTCCAACGCGAACGAACCAAAGACGTTCTGCCCGTTTCGTCGCTGAAGCCCGAGCACCACCAGGTCGGCCGAAGCCGCGGCGGCGGCAATGGTTTCCAGTGTGTCGTCGGAGCGCACCACTTCGGCGGCATGTGGTACGCCGACGACCTCGGCCGCCTGGCGCGCGAGTTCGCGCTGCAGGGACGCCAACTCGCCGTCAGGCGTGCCCTGCGCAACCACCCGCAAGTGCTTGATGGCGCGCCCTTCGGTGCGCCCAAGCCGCCCCAGCAGACGCGCACGCAATTCCTCGTGGCTGCCACGGCCGCCGACCGGCACGAGAATGTTCCGGACGGTCTCCAGGTGCCAGTCGGTGGGTGCGCGCAGTACCGATACGTCGCACGAAAGGCGCCCCATCAACCGCTCGATGTTCTCGTAGGCGCCGGCGCGTTCCAGATCGCTCAAGCCGATCAACACCCGTGCGCAGCGCCGCTCCTCGGCGACTCGCTCGATTTCCGCCCAGGGGTCACTGGCCACGGTGATCATGACCTCGGGCACATGCTCGATCGCAAGCGCGCTCCTCATCCCACGCCGGAACACAGCCTGGGTGCTGTCCAGGGCCTCGTCGGTGTCCGCGCTGTCCGGACGCAGCACCGAAAGAAGAAGCACCTTGCCGACGCGCGGCGGCGACAGGGCCGAGGCGACCTGAACCATGGCGGCCGCACTGTCCGGGTTGCCAACCGGAACAAGCACCAGCGGGGAGCGACCGCGCAGGCTTGCCAGGGTCGCGTCGCTCGCCTCCGACGCTGCGTCGACCGCCTCCGCACGCTCGGAGAATAGCCCCACGTACAGCAGCCCCCCAAGGCCCAGCCAGACGAACGCGATCGCGCCGGCGCTCGGTTCCACCAGGGCCTGCCAGACCGCAAGCAACAGGCATGCAAGGCCGCCACCCACGGGAACGAGAGGAAACAGAGGCGAACGATAGCCAGCGCCGGCGGCGTCACTAGTCGCGTCGCTGGAACCGGGCATGCGCCTGCGCGCCAGGTACGCCGTGTAGTGCGCCAGGGCAAAGGACAGCAAGAAGATGAGACTGGCTGTGGCCCCCGCGGCGGCCAGATCCGGGAGCATGAACAGAAGGGCAACCATGGACAGGGCGCTCGCGTAGATGGCGGTCGTGGGGGTGCCCCGTGTGCGGTGAAGACCGCCGAGGACCCATGGCAGGGTGCGGTCGTTCGCCATCGTGCGGGCCACGCGCGAAGCGGCCAGAAGGTTGGCGTGGAGCGCCGAGGCCATCGACAGAATCGCCGCCAGCATGACCAGCCAGTAGCCGGTCGGACCAAGGAAGTTTCCCACAGCCGTCGCCATCAGGGTGTCAGGCGACCGCTTGGCCATCGTCATGATGTCCTCGTCACCCGTCCCACCGACCATCGCGATCAAGATCAGGAGGGGCAAATAGATCAGAAGCGCGATGCCCAGCGACATGAACATCGCCCTCGGAATCGTGCGACTGGGGTTCTTGACCTCACCGGCCACGGTCGCGATCAGGTCGAATCCCTGCAGGGCGATGAACGTGAAGCCCATGGCCGCCAGCAAACCGGTCACCCCGGCAGGCATGAACGGCAGGAGCGTCCGCTGCGCCGTGCCGGATGGGCTCATGCCATAGCACCAGGCGGCTGCTAGGACGAGCACCGTCAGCACGACGACCTTGCCATACGTGGATAGCTCCCCGCCGCCGGCCGCTCTGCGAATCAGTGACAGGGAGTACACACCGATGCCAACGACCGCGCCCGCGACAGCCGCGCCGTGCCCCCGCAGCCAGGCGGGCGCCTGGCCGGCCGCCAGCTGCCACAGGTCCGCGGCCGCCGTAGCGCCGTAGACACCGAACCCCAGCGCGTACATCACGCCCGCCACGATGTAGGCTGCCCACAGTACCCAGCCCGCTGCGAACGCCGCCCGGACGGACAAGACGCGACGAGCGAAGGCATAGGCCCCCCCTGAGTCCGGGAATGCGCTGGCCATCTCCGCAAAGCTCATCGCGGTCAAAACCGCCAACAGCCCGTTGATGGCAAACGCCAGCACCGCAGCTGGGCCGGTATACGCATAGGCGGTACCAGCCAGCGCGAGAATCCCGCCTCCTACGATGGCCCCCACCCCGATGCGCGTAGCATCGAGCAACCCCAGGTTTCGCGCCTGGTCGCTGGTCGTACCGGACTCCGACATGGTTGCGCTGTCCTACGATACCTCACCAGCGTCGCAGCGTGCATTGGGCTTCATCACGTATCCGCATTCACGCACGAACACCCGCTTGCTCACAACGACTCGACCGCGCAGCGCTTTCGCCTCCAAGCAGATCGAGCAAGCATGGCTCCCAAAGGAGACCATGACGAACCTCCAACCACCTCGCCGAGCGGAAGAGACCGCCGAAGCCTAGCGGAAGCCTAGCGCCCTTGTCTCGCGGGGCACAAGAAACCGGGCTTGCCGGACAGATGTACATCGCCCGGTTTCGCGACTGGGATCCGCAAGCGGCCGACTACCCGCAGTTGGTCTGGACCGGGCAGTGAGCGCCGTTCACCCCGCGGCACAACATCGTGGCGCTGGTTCCCGGCACTTGACCGCGTGCACGGCGGGCGATCCACTCGCTGTGGCCTTCGCGGGGCTTCGGCCTCGCAGGGGTCTAGCCCGGATGATTCCGGGCTAGGCCATCACGCCGACCAAACCCATACTTTCCGTGGTCTCGCCGGCGCGTGCACCTTTGGGCTCCCGGCCGCCGTCAATCGGGCAGGGCCGAGAGGGCGGCCGGATCGCCCCCCAGCCGTGTCCAGGTGGCGACGAGGTCGTCCGGTGCCGGCGCCAGAAACGTGAGGCACCCGGAGCCGTCAGGGTCGGGCACCCGGACCCGGGCACAGTGCAGCATCACCCGTGGCAACCGCGTGGTGCGCCCATCGGGCAGCACGACCCGGCCCGGCCCACCGTAGGGACGGTCGCCCAGCAGCGGAACGTCGGCGCCCGCGGCGTGAACGCGCAGTTGATGGGTGCGGCCCGTCTGGGGCCACAAGAAGAGTAGGCAGGCGTGCGGGCTTTGGGCGGCCGTCCGATAGTCGGTTGCAGCCGGCTGACCCTCCCCTGGATCGTCGCACACAACGCGCTTTCTTGGATCATGGGCATCGCGCGCGATCGCTCTTTCCCAGCGCCCCGCCCCAGGCTCCGGCGCGCGCGCGCACAGCGCCAGATACAATCGTTCGTAGGCGCCGCGCTTGCGGGCGGCGAGCAGCGCCTTGGTCGCCCGGCGCGTGCGGGCAAAGGTGACCACCCCGCTCACGTCGGCGTCCAGGCGCGAGCTCGGGTGCAGCCGCGGTGCATCTGGATCGAGCACGTGCACCCGGCGCGCCAGGCTGTCCCCCGCGGCGGGACTGGTCGTCGGCAGGCCGGGAGGCTTCGCGACCACCAGGAAATGCCGGTCGCGATGCAACACGGCAAGAGTCATCAGAACACCTGGACCTGTCCGGTGCTTCCGTCGACACGAACCCGGTCGCCCGTCCGCAGCGAGCGGGTCGCGTCCTTGAGGCCCACCACGACCGGCACCCCGTGCTCACGGGCGACCACACACGTGTGGGAGAGGGGCCCGCCGGCGTCGATGATCACGGCGGCCGCAACCAACAGCAGCATCGACCAGCCGGCCTCACCGGTGGGGACCACCAGAACGTCCCCCGGGCGCATATCGGCAAGGTGCCGAGGGTCCTCGAGAACGCACACCCGCCCCTCCACCTGACCCCCGCTGGCGGGCACCCCCGTCAGGGTCCGCGGGCGGCCATCCGGCGCAGCGATGGGTCGCGGGTAGCCGACGAACGTATCCGGGGGGCGCGGCAAGGCGCAGTCGCGCGCGAACTGGCGGCGGCGTCGAACCACCGCCGCTGCGACGCCCGGTACGTCTCCTCCGAGGAGCCCATGCAGCTCCGGAAGGGTGAGATAGAACACGGCCCCCGGGCCGCACTCCGGTTCCCGTACCGAAAGCCGCCGATCCGCATCGAGCGCGATCCAACGCAGCAGGGCGAAGCCGTCAGCAACCCGCTCCCGCAAACGTTCACGGAGGCGCAACAGGTGCCGCGCCAGCTTCAAGAGCCCCCGAGTGGCCGTGCGTGTGGGCAGCCGCACGCGTGCCAGGCGCGCTTGGGCGCGCTGCAGCCGGGCGCGCCCCCGGGCGCGGGGATGATGCGCTAGCTCCCCGGCGCACAGGTGCAACCGGAGCATCATATGCAGCCCGGCCGGGAGCTCGCGCAGGCGCGGCTCGGCAAGCTCGGTGTCGCGCAAGGCGCGGTTTCCAAACTTGGCCCGAAGCCCGGCCAGAGCGGTCGCGGTCGGCCCGCCCGGCAAGCCCGATAGCTCCCCCTCGAAGGTCCCAGCCCCCAGAATGGCCGCACGAGCGGCGGGCTCGTGCGCTGCGACGGCCGCGGCCGCAAGCACCTCCCCGCCAAAGGCGGCCGTGTCCAGGCCATCGAGCGCCGCCAGGAGATCATTGAGCAGCCCCGGGGCCTCTGCGCCCACCTCCCCGGCCAGCACCCTCTCCAGCAAGGCCGTGGTGACCACCAGCGTGGCGTGGACGGTGCAGAACATCGCGCCGGTCTCCGCCAGCAACCGATGCACGTCCGCCAGCGTCGCATCGAGGGCCACCCCGGGCAGAATGCG
Source organism: Myxococcales bacterium (assembly GCA_028817905.1). Lineage (GTDB taxonomy): Bacteria > Myxococcota_A > Polyangia > Polyangiales > JAFGIB01 > JAPPOR01. The sequence goes on along the minus strand of JAPPOR010000141.1, from coordinate 5,875 downwards.
CAGATCCATCGCGCGCAGCCGCGCTACCTCCGCCTGATAATGCTCGTCGAAGCGAGCGACGCGCTTGGACAGGCGGCCCTGTTCGCGGGCGAGCCGCGCCACCGTGGTGGGCAGGCGCATGAGGAACCGCTTGCTCACCCCCCGGGGAACAAACCTCTCCAGGCGATCGCGCTGCGGACCCGGCTCGAGCTGCAGCAGGGTGTGGGGGTCCAGCCCCGGAACCTGCGAAGCGATCCGCGACAGCTCGGTCAGGTTGACGTACATCCGCCCGCGGAAGTTGCTGACCAGCCGTGTCTGCTTGGACACGGTGCACCCGAAGTTGCGTAGCGCCGCCTGCAGGCCATGCTCGGCGAAGTCGCGCAACACGGACCAGGTCAGGGGCGTCAAGACCCCCGCCACGGCCTCGCCAATATGCCGATTCGACCACACCAAATCGACCGGGTCCGGCAGCAGGGGACGCGCGCGGCGCGACGGTTTGGTGCGCGTGCTCGAGACCGACAACATCGGCCTGGCACGCAGCACGAACAACTGGTCGCCGACCACGGACCACTCGATGTCACAGGGGCGGCCGAAGTGGCGCTCCACGCGTTCGCAGACCGCCACGAGCTCGCCGAGTAGATGCTCGTCCAAGCACATGCGGCCGCGCAGCGACGCCTCGACGGACCGCCGCTGCAACCCACCGCCGGGTGCGGCATCCTCCCGCGCTGCCTTGTCGCCAATGACCCGGTCGCGCACCCATCCGCTCTCCTTCAACACGCGATAGGTGTCGGGGGCCACGCAGGGATCCACCAAAACCGTGCCCAGCCCGTAGGCCGCGTTGATGACCATCTCGTCGGCCTCCGCTGTCAGCGGATTCACGGTAAACACGGCCCCCGAGGCTTCGGCATGGACCAGGGCCTGCACCATGACTCCGAGCCCGACCGGCTGCGACCCCTGGGCGTGATGGAGGTGGCCGGGTGTCTCGGGGGCGTACAACACGGCCCAGCAGCGACGGATCGCCTTGAGTACCGCCTCGGCCCCCTGGATCGCCACGCAATCCACGGCTAGGGAAACGAAAGCGCTGGGTTCCAGGTCTTGCCCGAGCAGCGACGGGCGGACGACCAGGCTGACGACCTCGGAGCCCCGAAACTGATCCACCATGGCGGAAATGGCCCCCGCCAGGTCCGGCGCCGGCGCGGTGGCAAGTACGCGCCGATGGGCCTCCCTCAAGTCGTCCTCCGAAACGATCCGTCCGGCAAAGAGTCGGTGAGGCAGTAGCTCGGGCGGCAGCGCCCGGGCGTAGTGTTCCGCTGCGGCCTCGGCGGAAACGGCGTGCGTCAGCGGAACCGGGAACCCCGCCCGCGCCAGCGCGGCCAGGTTCGCCGCCTTGCTTCCATAGGCCGCGGCGGCACGCGGGAGGATCAGGTCGACGGGTCGGATGAGCGGATGCATGCGAAGCGTGCCATGGGGCACCAGGATTCAAGCTGTGCGCAGCTTAGCGCGCCTCTCCCACCGCTTACCACCAGGACGCTACCGCGGATTGGAGAAAAGCCGGGACAGCCCGTGGACGGAGGCCTCCGCCAAGGCTATAGATTCGCCCGTCGGCGTCCGACGTCGGCGTCCGGTCGCCGCGTGCGGACCATGCAACCCGGGAGTTCGCCCAAGTTGACCCTCATCGAAGATGACCATTTCCACGACCAGTGTGGGGTCTTCGGCGTGTACGGCTCGCCAGAAGCGGCCAACCTGACGTATCTGGGTTTGCATGCTCTGCAGCATCGCGGCCAGGAAAGCGCAGGCATCGCGACCACCCGGAACGGGCACCTGTCGATGCACCGGGCCCTGGGCCTGGTGCGAGACGTCTTCACGGAAGAGATCCTGGCGCGTCTTTCCGGTGACCGGGCGATCGGCCATGTCCGGTACTCCACGGCGGGCGAGACCCACGTCAAGAATGCCCAACCCCTGGCCGTGGACTATGCCCTAGGCTCCATCGCCGTCGCCCACAATGGCAACTTCACAAACTACGAAGAACTGCGGGAGCAGCTTGAGAGCCGAGGGTCCATCTTCCAGTCCACGAACGACAGCGAGGCCCTGGTCCACCTGATCGCCCACTCCCAGGAAGCGACCCCGGTGGATCGGGTCGCCGATGCCCTGCGCCAGGTCCGGGGAGCCTTCACGCTGCTGTTCCTGACACCCAACGAATTGATCGCGGTGCGCGACCCGAACGGCTTCCGGCCGCTTTCCATCGGCCGCAGTAAGAATGCCTACGTGTTCGCCTCGGAACCGCCCGCCTTCGAGCTGATCGCTGCCGAGTACATGCGCGACATCGAACCGGGCGAAATGGTGGTGGTCAGCGAGAGCGGCCTCCGGAGCTACTTCCCGTTCGCCAAGGCCGAGCGGCGCATGTGCATCTTTGAGTACGTGTACTTCTCCCGGCCCGATTCGACCCTGAGCGGCATCAATGTCTATGAGGCGCGCAAGCGGCTCGGTGCGCGGCTGGCCGATGAGGCGCCCGTAGATGCAGACGTCGTCATTGCGGTGCCGGACAGTGGCGTGGCGGCAGCCCTGGGCTATGCGCAGCGCTCCGGAATCCCGCTGGAGGTTGGCCTCATCCGGAGCCACTATGTTGGACGGACCTTCATCGAGCCCGAGTCTTCGATCCGCCATTTCGGGGTACGCCTGAAGCTCAGCCCAGTGCACGAGGTGCTACGGGGCAAGCGGGTGATCGTGGTGGACGACTCGATCGTGCGTGGCACCACAAGTCGCAAGATCGTGAAGATGCTACGGGACGCCGGTGCCAAGGAGGTCCACATGCGGATCAGCGCACCGCCGACCAAGTTCCCCTGCTACTACGGAATCGATACCCCGTCTCGCAGCGAGTTGATCGCCTCGAGTCACACGGGCGAGGAGATTGCGAAGTACATCACCAGCGACTCGATCGCCTACCTGAGCTGCGAGGGCATGCACCAGGCGGTCGGCGGCACGGGGTATTGCGATGCCTGTTTCACGGGCGAGTACCCGGTGCCCTTCTCCAGGAATCGTGACACTGGCCGCCGCCAGCTGGCGCTGATCGGAGTCTAGCTGCACGTGAAAGCCCTGTGGTACGACAAGCAGGGCGCAGCCCGGGACGTGCTGGAGTTGGGCGAAATGCCCACGCCCGAGGCAGGCACAGGCGAGGTTCGGGTCGAAGTGCGCGCCTCCGGCATCAATCCCTCCGACGTGGGGTTGCGCAGGGGCAGGCCGGGCCGACCCATGCAGTTCCCGCGGGTGATTCCGCATAGCGACGGGGCCGGCGTCGTCGACCAGGTCGGGCCCGACGCCGACCCCGCGTGGCTCGGCAAGCGCGTGTGGATCTACAACGGGGCCCGGGCCGGGCGGTGTTTCGGCAACGCCGCCGACTACATCTGCCTGTCGCAAGACCTGGTGTACGAACTGCCCGCCCGAACGAGCTTTGCCGAAGGGGCCACCCTGGGGATCCCCGCCATGACGGCGCACTGCTGCCTGTTCTCCCGTGGACCGATCGAGGGCAAGACCGTGCTGGTGACCGGAGGGGCGGGTGCCGTCGGCCACTACGCCCTTCAGCTCGCACGGCGGGGTGGAGCCGCACATACAATCGCGACGGTCAGCTCGGCCAAGAAAGCCGATATCGCGGCATCCGGTGGCGCCGACCACACCCTCAACTACCGCGAAGAAGACGTGGCGGGCCGGCTGCGCGAGCTGACCGATGGCCGCGGAGTCGACCACATCGTCGACGTGGACTTCGGCGGTAACTTCGACGCCGGCATCCGCGCGCTGGCCCTCAACGGCAGCTGGGCTGCCTATGCCAGCTCGGGCAACCGTTCGCCCACCGTTTCGATCGGTGCGCTGATGGCCAAGAACGTCAATCTGCAGTTTCTGGTGCTGAACAGCCTGCCGCACGAAGTCCGCAGGGCGGCACAGCGGGAAGTGACCGCTCTGGCCGAAAGCGATGCGGCCATCCACAACATCGCGGGCCGCTTCACCCTCGAGCAGAGCGTGGCTGCCCACGAGCTCGTGGAGAGCGGTGAGAAACTTGGCACGGTCGTGGTGGAACACGGGGGGAGTCAGGCATGAGTGGGCCCGATGACCCTCGAGACGAAGGGCCCTACTTCGCCCGCGAGGGGGACCTGTTCATGCCTCAACCCCCATGCAGGGGGCCATGGGACCCCAAGTCGCTCAACGGACGTTCCGTCGTTGCCCTGTGCGGCTTCCAGATCGAGCAGAGCTTCCCGCTCGGTGAGTACATGCCGGCGCGGCTGACCGTAGACATGTATCGCTTGCCGGGCTTTTCCCCCATCGAAGTCCGCACCCAGATCGTACGCGACGGTCACCGCATCAAGGTCATCGACGCCGAGCTGTTGTCTGAAGGCGTTTCGTACGCGCGGGCGACCTCCCAGTGGTTGCGGCGCAGCCAAAACGCCGAGGGAAACGTGTGGAGTCCGCCTGATTGGAAGGTGCCACCGCCGGAGGAGCTACCGTCGAGACCCCGACCGGCCAGCGCCTCGATGACGGTGCGCTCGATCACCGGCGGTATGGGGGTCGTGGGCAAGAAGCAACTGTGGATGCGCGAAACACGTACGCTGGTCGGGGGCACGCCGCTTTCACCCTTCATGCGAGCCGCCATGCCCGCCGACATGGCCAACCCCTATTCGAACAGCGGCGACCATGGGCTGGGCTACATCAACTCCGATGTGACGCTGTATCTGCATCGCCTACCCGTGGACGAGTGGATCGGCATGGAGGTGGTCAACCACCAGGCCACCGACGGCATCGCGATTGGGCAAGTGGTGCTCCATGACCGCCAGGGGGCGATCGGCACGAGCTCGGTCTGCGGGCCTGCCCAGCGCCGGATGGCGGGCCGCCGAGGGTAGCTAGCCCGCATCCAGGAAAGGGCAGCCACCCTTCCCCCCGTCGCGGCGACCCGCGACGAGGCCTACAATGCCCGGGTGGCTTGCAGCGGATGCGGGCGAATCGCGATGGTTGCCTGGAGACCTGTGCGGGATGTGGCAAGCTCAGACCCCCGGCCAGCCGCATCGAGCGTGGCCCTGTGCGATACATGCGCCAAGCGCCAACGTCTGCGCCAACGCAGCTGATGCGGCGATCGGGACTCCGGATTGGAATCAGGTCACAACGGGGGCCGCGTCGCAGGCCCGCCCAGCCAGGCATACAGAACCGACGTTGCCCTCCGTCGCTAGGGCTCCGGGCGTCGGGATACACTTTCAGCCTGAGGGGAGACTTGGCATGGCTTTTCGGACTGAACGTTCGCGGCTCTACGTCCTTGCGCTGGTCGCCTGGTGTGCCGCGGCCTGTGACGGAACGACTACCCCGCCACCTCCGCCCCCCCGCGGCTCCGCTGCCCCGCAGGCCAAAGCACCGGACGAACCGCTTGCGGGGGAGCGTGCCGAAGACCCGGGCGAACCGTCGGATCCCGAGGGCGCGGACGACTCCGATTCACCCATCGTCGGCGTCTGGCTGCACAACCTCCGCGGATGCAGCTACACGCACACCTTTGACGGTCAAGGGATCTACACGAGCGAGTCCACCACCGGTGAGAGAGTCAAGGCGCGCTACACGCTCTCCGACGCGCCTTCGGATGTGGGTCGCTGGCAGCTAGACTTCACGATTTTCAGTGACAACAACCGGGTCGATTGCGAGGGCGACATGATCGACGAGGTCGGCAACTCGATCACCGTGTTCGTGGCGCTCACGGAAGACACCGCCGAGTTCTACCGAGGTCCCGACAACGGTTCCCCACTCATGGTCTGGACACGCACGGACTAGCGCCGCTCCGACGCCGCTCGGAGCACTGTGGGGCTAGCGGCCTTTGGGCCAGCGCTTTGACAATTGAGTCCAGTTTGACGGCGTTGTCGTGTTGCGAACC
>JAPPOR010000303.1 GCA_028817905.1 Myxococcales bacterium | reverse complement strand
CAGGGTGACCTGGAGGCGGGGATGTCGGTCACGCTGGTTCCCGATGGGCTCAAGGTGCAATTCTGGAACGCGGGACCCGACGGTGAGAATTGGCAGGCGCTGGAGTTTCTGGGCGCGCCTCCCGCGCAAGGCGCCTGGCAGCACGTCGCGGTCACCTACGATAGCTTCCCGGGCAGCTTCGGAGGATCGCCTGGCCCGGCGGAGATCCCGAGCTCGCCCGCCATTCAAGTATTCGTCGACGGCGTGGGTGCCACGCGGATGGGCACGCGCACCGAGTCTGGGCAGCCGTCGCACCCCCATGGGCCGCGGCCCAGCCCGGTGGGCCAGCTCGACCTGGGTGGTTTCGCCGACGGCCGGCACACCTGGTTCTCTGGCCGCTTTCGGCCACTCCTGAACCCCTCCGGTTCCCTGGCACCAACGGACCCCGCCAATCACCGCTATGGTGGCGAGCTGAGCGAGCTACGGCTGTGGACGGTGGTTCGCAGCGCCGCCGAGCTCGATCGGGATCGACATCGCAGCGTGCCCGTCGTCCCCGAGCTTTCGCTGTACATGCCGCTGCGCGACCTCGTCGCGGGGCAGAACGTGTCGCCCTTGGCCGACCTGGCGGGCGGGCAACATCAGAATCGCCACACCGCCCGCCTGCAGGCGCACCACATTGCCTTGTACCGGGTCGACGCCGGCGACCTGGGCCCCGAGCTGCTTTCGGCCCATACCGAATACGACGGCGCTGGCGCTCAGCTTTGGCGGAACTACACCTACGAGGGTGAGTTCAGCTACCGGCCGGACGCTACTACGTCTGCGGGGGGGTCTGCAGGAGGCCCATCCGCCATCGGTCTGGTCGTGCTGAGCCAGCGCGCAGCTGGCCACGATCGCTATTACCGGCTGTCGAACGATGGGCCCGATGACGCTTGGCACTTCGTGGCCAACCCCCGAGGAGCACTGCCCTCGACCGGCGGACCTCTCCCGACACCGTCGGCGGACGTGGTCTATCGCTTCAAGCTGCGCGTGAGCCATGCAGCCCCCGGGGATCAGGTCGCGCTGGAAGCCAAGGTGTGGTCCAGAACGGAAGCGGAGCCTGCCGACTACCAGCTTCGTGCCACCGACGATGACGTCGATTTCGCCATCGCCTCCGGCACGGTCGGAGTCTGGACCCCGGGGCGCGACGCCGCAGGTTGGGTGCTGGACAACCTGAAAGTGGAGGTGGCCACGTCGTCCGGGCTGCAGGCGGCGCGCTTCGACTTCGAGGCCTCGCCGGTCCCGCTCCCGCCTGCGGATTGGCACCAGAGCAACGACACCCAGGCACCACCGCCCGCGAATGGACTGACGGAGCCCCTCGCACGTCAGCCCGAGGCGCCGCCCGCCGTGCGATTCCGTTCCGATGACCAGAACGTGCATAGCTGCTACGCGCCCGCGTCGCTGCACAGCGAGGTGCTCGCCTCGAAGGACTACGAGTTCGCCGGCCGTATGCGCCTGGTGGACGCCGCCGAGGGTGCAGGCATCACCTTCCTCGATCGCTCGCCGAGCGGCCAGCAGCACTACTACAGCCTGAGGACCACACCGGAGCGGCCCAGGTTTCACCTCGTTCGGGTCCCGGCAGCGATCGACGCGCTCAAGCCCGCCGATGGCGGTGCCGTCGAGAGCCAACTGCAGCCAGAGCTTGGGACTTGGTACGAGTTCCGCGTCCGGGCCCGTGACCTGGGCAGTCATACGGACATTCAAGCCATGATCTGGGCCAGCGGCACGACACCACCGGCCACCTTCGAACTCCACGCGATCGATACCAGCTCGCAACGGCTCGCCGCTGGAACCGTCGGGGTGTGGAACTCGGGCGCCGGACACCCGGAGTTCGAGAACCTGCGGCTGCTTGGAGACGAGCTGCTATCCGAGGATTTCCAGAGCACCGCGGAAGGGGATTTCCCCGCAGCCTGGCAAGAGACGGTCCCCGGTGAGCCGGACCACGGCACTGCCGACCGCGAGTTCGCCGCCGCCCGGCAAGGCGATGCGAGCGTCTTGCGCTGCGAGCGCCCCGACGACCGCACCTATGCCCGCTACGCCCCGACCGGGGACGGTGCGCCCGATCCGAGCGCGTGGACCAGCTACACCTACTCCGGCCGGCTTCGCTACGACCGGTCCGCAACGTTCCCCAGGCCCCCCTTCGTCGGCGTCACGGTGCTCACCCAGAGTGCTGGCCAGGGCTCTCACTACAGCCTGCGTATCAACGGCGATGAGCGGTTCGAGTTCGCCCGGGTAGAGGATGGAAGCCGAGGCGACGAGCTAGAAGGCACCGCGGCCACGAGGCTCCGTGCGGAGACAAACGTCTGGTATCGCTATCGCATCGAGGTGGACGTGCGCCCCGACGACACGCAGCTACGGGCGAAGATATGGCGGGATGGTCAGGTCGAGCCTGACGGGTATGCGCTGCTGGCGGTCGACGAAGACTCCGAGCGCTACCGCTCCGGCACGGTCGGTGTCTGGGTCTCACGGCGCGCCAGCGGCGACTTCGACGATCTACGTGTGCAAC
>JAPPOR010000216.1 GCA_028817905.1 Myxococcales bacterium | reverse complement strand
CAGCTGCTCCTCGGTGTCGTACTCGAAGCGCACGACCGTGTCGGCCTGCTGCCGGAAGGCCATGCGACCCATGCCCTGGTAGCCGAAGCGCACGTCGTGCTGCCGGTCCCGCGCGCGGACCACGTTTCCCTCCGGATCGTGGGTGACCTCGCGCACGTTGCCGTCCGGCTCCTCAACGCAGATGACCCGGCTGAGCAGGTCGTAGCGGCGGCGCTGGACGTTGCCGTTCGGGTCGATCGCGGTGACCGGACGGCCCCACCGATCGTGGTGCCATTCGCTGACGCTGCCGTCCGGCGCAGTCAGGCGCGTGAGATTCCCGTACTCGTCATGGCCCACCTCCGTGGTCCCGCCCCCCGGGTCGGTCACCGCCACCAGCCGCTTGTCCCCGTAGCGGTAGCGGGTTGCCCGCTCGAGGGGATCGAGGCGCTCCACGAGACGGCCCTTGTCGTCGTGCAAAAAGCGCCAAGTGCCGCCCACGGCATCCTTGGCCTCGATGGGCTGGTCCCACTCGTCGTAGACGATCGCCACCTTGCTGCCGTCCGGACGCCGGACTTGGGTTGTGTTGCCGCGCCCGTCGTAGCGGTAGTCGGTGCGCTGCCCGAGGGCATCGACCTCATGCATCAGCTGGAAGTGCTCGTTGTACTTCGAGACGGTGACCCCGCCGCGCGCGTCCTCCACCCGATGCACGATGCCCTCTGCATGGTGGTAGCGGACGGTGCGACCGAGTGAGTCGGTCACTTCCGTGATCTCGAGGACGGTGTCGTAGCGGAGCTGGTGGTCGTAGATGCCCCCGTCGCCCCAGGTCCGCAGGCACTTCGCGTCCGCACCGTCGCCGTCGTACTCGAAGTGAAACGACAGGCCGTTGCGGTCGGTCTCCCGCACCAAGAGGTGGCCACGATATCGGTAGCGGCTTGCCTGGCCCACGGCGTCCTGCACCTCGACCAGGTGCCCCGCGTCGTCATAGATGTAGCGCACCAGGCACACCGGCGCGCGCGCCGGGGTCGGCACGTCCCGAGCCTGCCCGTCGCGTGCCCGCCCGTAAGGAGCAGGACTGTCCGGTTCGGGCGTGTCCAGTGTCAGCCCATCCGGGACCAGCGCGTCCGGAGCAGGCGCCAGGATGCCCGTGATGCGGCCCGCCTCGTCTGTCTCGAACCACAGCCGCCGGCCCGCGCTGTCCAGCACCGACACCAGCCGCCCGCGGTCGTCGTGCTCGAACAGGATCCGGTCCCCGACGGGGTTCTCGATAGACCGGAGCACCTGCTCGCCGGACGTCAGCACCGACGGCAAGCGCTCCTCGCCGGGCCGCAGCGCCCGCTTGGGTGGCGGTCGATGGAACCGGTAGGTCAAGCGGTCCGCCGTGGTCAGGGCGTAGCCGCCAGCGTCGCGACGCAACGTGAGCCGCTCACGCAGATTGAAGTACGACTCGCCTTCGGCAAGGGTCGGGAAACTGACCACACGGGCCTCGTCGTCCCGGTACAGCACCAGCTCGTCTTCGATGTACAGCGCGTGCTCGTAGCTGTGATGCCAGCCGCGCCCGAGCTGGCCCGCGTGTTCGGAGTCGCTGGTCCAGTTCCTCGTCCACGCAAATGGGATTGGACCCGGCAGCGACAAGTCGCTGTGCTCAGTGAACACGCGCCCCGACGCCACGTCCACCGGGTGGCCGGTCACCGTACACACGGCGTTCTTGATGCGCCGCTGCGCCGCCGGCCCGAGGCCCAGGCGCTTGCTGCTTCGCTCGGCGAGTCCGGTCGCCCAGTCCGTCACGCGCCGCATCGTCTGGCCGAAACGATTGCCCCCGCGCTGGGCCTTGCGCAGCTGCCCGCCCAGGCTGCCGAACATCGAAGGCGCCGCACGCGCACCCAGCGCCGCTAGCGACACGGTCGGCGGCCCACCGACCAGCACCGGCGGTCCTGCCGGGATCGAAAGCAGCACGCTGGTCGGCAGCACCAGCGACTTCGGCGGCTGCCCCTTCGGCCGCGCCGGCGCCGGCGCCCCGACCGCCTGGCAGGTCAGCACCGGCACCCCCGTGCGAGCCATGGCGTCGCCGTCCGCCGCCACCGTCTGGCTGCCCATGAACACCTCGGCCTCGTTGGTCGGTGGCGGAGGCCCATACGAAGGCCCCCCAATCGGTACATGCGGCGGCGTCGCTTTGCCGCCCGTGCCCGCCTGGGCACGCATCATCCCGTTGATGTAGACCGTCCCCCCGATCCCGGGGAGGTAGTCGAACTCGTCGAACACGATCCCCACAAAGGGCTGCGGCAACGGCGTCGGCACCGGCCCCGCCGGCGTCGGCACCATCACGATGTGCGTGTCGACCCCCACCACCAGATCCAGGTGCTTGGCTGCGATCGTCATCGTCCCTCGCTTCCTCCTGTGCCCGTCGCGGCTGCGCGCGCTGGGCACCATGTACGCGTGCATGAAGGGCGGTCGCCCGCCCTAGTGCCGCTCGTCTGCATGACCGGACAACTCGGCCCGGACGCCATCCGCGGTTGCGCCATGCAGCCCATCGGCCACAAGCGCTCCCGGTTGTGCGACAATCAGCTGTCGGCGGTCATCAAGCCCGTGAGCTCGGTCTGCCATCGCAACGGGTTGGCCTGGCGTAGGCAGACAGGCACCGACGACGCCGGCATGGACTGGCTCAAATCGTGGATATGCCGAGAACGCGGACTGAGATTTGCCGTCCGCGCCCTACCGCAGTTTCGCTAGGTGCCCACGGGTCCTCGTCGGGCAAGGATGTCCAGCTGATGGGCCACGTACACAAGCTCACCGCGAGCCAGCTGACCACGACGGTCCGCAAGCCATCCCCCAACCTGACCCGGGGTAAACACGTCCCTACCATCGAGCTCCAGCTCAATGGTGTGCAGGATGTACTCCACAAAATAGGCTTCGTCACCAGGGTAAGACCCGTCGCTTCCGAAAACTACCCAGTCCGATGAACCGGCTGCGATGATCTCCGCTTGCACGGCGCGCAAGTGCCCGAACAGATGGCGGCCACTGCGGCTGTCCCCCGCGGGCTCACCATCGCGTCTGCGCTCATCCATACTGCGGTGGTAGACGTCCATCAGGATACGATCATGCGGGTGGCCGGGCTCGAAGATCGTCTCCCCGTCGAAATTCGTGGTCAGCCAGCATAGGCCCCCAGGTTTCACGAGCCGGAGAAGACGAGGCAACAAAGTTGGAACATCCACGAGGTCCAACAGGCTATTGCACACCAGAAGGTCTGCGGGTGACCCGACGGTACCTGGCTCCAGGACCTCTGCGCGTGCGCACTTCATGTGCACGCGAAGATCCGTACCGCAGCCAGTGATACGAACCCCGCCATCACCATGGACGCACCCGCTACCTCGCGCTCTTGACCATTCCGCGAGCCACAGCGCCGCGTGCTCAACAAAGGTCGCATCGCCGTCAATCAGGAAATAGTCCCCTTGGGACACAAGCCCCCACTCCAGAACACGAGCTACCATCGTGCCGATCCCGCCTCCAACCTCTACAACCTGGACAGGACCCCGCGGCAGCTGCGCCCTTAGTGTTTGCGCTACCTGATGGTTTAAGCTTCGGTCTTCAATGCTACGCTTGGCAGCCAAGTAGCGCGTGTAGGAGTGTGGCATTGCGCTGGATCTATGGGATTTGGGCTCGCTAGGCAATGCGAACCCTTGGGCCAACCTGCATGCGGAGGCGCGCCCTACGCGAAAGCTGCGGATCTCGCACCAAGCGCTTGCCCCAGCTTGTTCGTGACTGCAGTTCGCACGCTGTCCGACTCAGAGAGAATGGACACCCGGACTATCCGCTGCAGCACATGATCCGGATATCCTCTACGCGGCCATCGGAGCTCCTGCAGTACCACCCGGTCATTTCCTTGGGGCTCCATCGATTGTTGGCACTGTCTGGGCCATACTCCGGATAGGACCAACGCAGGGACGCGCCTGCCTCGACACCACACCCTCCTGAAACTACGTAGTCCCCCGAGTCGCACCGCAGCGTGCAGTTTTCGCGGGCGCCTGTGCCAGAGCAGTTGCCTCGCTTCCAATAGCAGCCGGCGAAGCGCCCGGGTACGCCCGTAAGATCGCCATACCTGTGCTTGTGGTCCGGTAGCTGAGAGCTGGACAGGGATCCGCTGAGCTCGTCGAAGTCGTGCGTGTGGCTGGCCGGAGGCGCCGCAACATGCGAGTGGTCCTTGCGGGCGTAGAGGTTGCTGAGGTCCGGTATTCGACTCACGGCCAAGGTGCCATCACGAATGTCGCTCGCGCTGAGGCCTGGAAGGCGGTCCTTGGATATCGTCCCACTGGTGAGGCTCGAGGCATCCGAGGTGGCAAACATCGCCACTGACTTTCCATCGATCGTGCTGGCGTCCCCGCAGGTTTGGGCGAAGGCGGCAAACGGGACGGATCCGAGTTGGATGCGGGGAGTCATCTCCGGGTCTTCGTCAATCGTGATGCCCAGGAAGGTCACACCGCGGGGGCGGTTCGCGAAGGTAGCAAGGTCCAGCGGCGGGCTGGTGGAGCCGTTGCCGAGGTCGGTGGGCGTGCCGTCACCGAGATAGGCGGTGAAGATGCCCGCCTCGACCATGACTATCTGGCTCTCGGCGTAGAACGCCGAGCCGCCCGCGTCCTGGGCGTACAGGCGGAACTCCAACGTGTACGTGCCGTCGCGCGGTGTCCCGTCGTCTCCGGTGAGCGAGCCCTGCACGGGAATAAAGGTCGGCGCGTCCTGGGCCAGCCCCCGGGATGTCATGCCCAGACCGATAGCCAGGGCGGTTGTGTACATCGCGATCGAACACTTGAATGTCAGCTCTTTCATGTTTCGGATCTCCGTCGAGAAGTCGGCTTCAGTGACCCGCGAGCGGGCCCAAATGGAGGTGGTGGCCGCCGCCGCTCATGCGGCTGACGGGAGGAGGCGCGCCGGTGCGAAGCTGCAGGCGCAGGCCGGAGCCGGTGACGAGGCCGCCGCCGGCCGTCTGGACCGTGGTGGTCGGGACGCGCTCCAGAGGTACGAACACGCGTTCCTCGTCCTGACAGACCAGGCTCTCGGCGCATTCGCTGTCCGCCTGGCAAAGGTAGGGCATCGTCTCCGCCATTTCTTCCATGATGCCCGGGCCCTGGCCGGGCGCGGTCGGGTCCATCGAGATTGGGCCCGTCGAGTCGCCTGTTCTGGAGCCTCCGGATTCACCGCCGGCGCCCATCCCATTGTCCGGAACGGTCGGATCGCCATTGGAGTCTGACCCGCCGCCCGACGCCGGCGGTGGGTGTGCTCTCGAGCCCATCTCGGTCCGTGATCGCGACGGGCGCCCCGCCGTCCGGCTCATCGGGAACCGGGATCTCGGGAATGCAACCGGTCACGAGCGAGATCACGACGAGCGGCCCCCCTCTGCCCATGCGCGGATTCGGAAAATTCTGTCTACACAACATGCTGGCCCCCTGCTACAGCGCGACTGTCTGCATGCCCATCGGCCGCGTGGTTTCAGCGGTTGCGTGAAAAAGCTCGCGCCCCCCGAATGGCCCGCGGCAGCGTGGAGCGTCGATTGCGCCCCCCGGCGACAGGCCCGGCTACACGCTTCCGACCCGAAGCGCCACCCCCGAAATCAACGGTATCAGCGCTGGAACTCCGCCAGTGGTCGGATACGCGGGCACCCAGCGAGTCGCGGCACAGCTCTCTGAGACAGGCGGCTACGCCGGCGCGCCAGCCACGGCTGGCAGGCAGCAACGCTTCGCCGAACGCAGCACCTCAGTGCCTGGCCCACTCACGCCAGCCGTGTGGACCGAATGGGTGCCTCGACGCTTCGCACGTCCTTGCGAATGCACCGGAATGGCTTCCGAACGGCACAGAAACGGATCCTGGGCCCATCGGCAGGCGCACGCTCGATCGGCAGGGAGACCGGATGGTCCTAACCTGGACGTGGCCCCTGCACTGGCCACGGCAAGATCCGCGTGCTGCACTCGAGCGCGCTCTCGCAGACCACCTGCGCAGCGCAGGCCACGATGGGATCGGCAACCACCCAGGCCCCGCAAGATCGCCCTATGGCCCTGTGAACTCCCGTAGACTCGGTCTCCAAGGCTCCGCGGGCTCGTCAACCGCCCCGGCTACAAAGAGGGCCTAGTCTAGGCCTACTGCGCGGCTCCCTGAAGGCTCTTGGCGTGGGCCTGCACGGCCCGAGAGCTTGGCGCCAAAGGCACCCGGGAGCCGCTCTGCGAGTGTCTCGGACGAGTTCGAGCTCTCGCACGAGCCGCGCCTCGTACTAAGCAAACGCATATTCGCCGATGTACCCGGGGTCATCTACTGACAGCTGGGCATACGACGGGCTGCGACGCGCGTTGGACAGGACACTTGGGACCGGGCGCGGCACGCGTATCAACGCGGACCAGCGCAGGCAGGCACGGCGGGTGTTCTCGGCGTACCGCGATCGGCTCGACGAGGAGAACAAGGTCGAGTTCGCGGACACTGTTCGCGAAGCGCGCCTGCGGCTATCGAAGCGCCAGCGGCCCCTGTACCGCGCGGTGGTCGCCGACGAGGTCCAAGACCTGCGCCAAACCGACCTTTCGTTCCTGCGCGCGCTCGCCCCCGCGGGTCAGAACGACTTGTTCCTAGCCGGCGACCCCACCGGACCACGCAACAGGGCCATGGCCGTCCTGGAGGGCCTGGAGATCGACGACCTGGACGAGGGCCATGACACGTCGCGCGGCTACCACTCCCTCCGCACTGGCAAGCCCCCGCAGCTTGTTCATGTCCGGACGGCAGAACAGCAGCAGGCGTGCATCGTCGAGCGAATCAGAGGCTGGCTGGAGAACGGCGCCGCGCCCTGCGACATCTGTGTCACGGCGCGCTCCAAGAAATGGATCGACCTCTACCGCGCGGCTGTCAAACATGCCGACATCCCCACGGTGGAAATCCGCAAGGACGCCGACCCACCTGACCGCACCAACGTCCGCTTCGCCACCATGCACCGCGTGAAAGGTCTGGTGTTTCGCTATATCTTGATCGCCGGCGTCCAGGAAGGCGTCGTGCCACTGAAGCTCGGCCGTGCCCGCATGGCCGACCGTGCTGCGCGCGAAGCTCATGAGAATGGCGAGCGCCACTTGCTGTATGTGGCCGCTACACGCCCGGGACGAGCTGGTGGTCACCGGCCACGGTGAACGCAGCCCGCTGCTGGTCAAGGGTTAAGGTAGCCGATGCAAGCCCACCACATGCGGTTCTGCGGTTCGACGGTCAGCTGCTCCGCCGCGGCTTCTGGCTATATGTGTGGCACATCACCTCCTCGGACCGAACTGTGCTCTACGTCGGGCGCACAGGCGATGATTCATCGCCACACGCAGACCTCGCCCTTCAAGCGTATCGGCCAGCAACTCGACGCGCGCAAGAACGCCAAGGGCAATGCGCTCGGGAAGCAACTGCAGAAAGCCGGGATCGACCCGGAGCGCTGCTTCTTCGAGATGATCGCCGTTGGGCCCATCTTCGACGAACAGGCCGACACGCCCAGGCACCGCAAGATCCACGACCAGGTCGGCGCCCTGGAGCCCGCTATGGCGGATCGTCTCCGCCACTCGGGCCACGAAGTGATCGGCAGTCACCCCAAGCCGCGCAAGCTGGACCCGGAGCTCTTTGCCGAGATCCGAGAACTGGTCGACGAGGGCCTGACCGGCCGAGCTCGTCGGGCCAGTTGAAGTGCATGCCCGTCCCAAGCGATGGGCGGACCCTTTCAGAACTCATTGCAGTCCCTCTTGGTCCGCAAGTTCAGCGGTTGTCGCTGTCCAGGCAACGCTTGCTACGTTCACGCCCCTCCTGAGGACTGCCCGACAGCGACCCGCCGCGCAATTTCAGCAGCTACGGGCCAGTTGCGGGAAGAAGTAGCTTGGGTGTTGCATCCGGCAAATGCAAAGCTCAGCGTTCTATCCATCCGGGCGCCTGGAACATGCTATTGAGGTGGCGCGGCAGTCAGCGTGGCCGAGGTCGAGTGCCAGGGGGCTGCGCGTTTGCATACCGGTGAGGAACGATGCAAGTCTGCGGAACGTGGTCGGGTCGAGGGCGGGCGCGGTGGCTTTAGGCTTCCGGTGGCGGTTGCTGGCGCTTTCGCGCCAGCGCCTCAGTCCGGCTTGCCGTGACTCCGTTTCCCGCCCCCGCCACATCAAACCGGACGTGCGGTTTTCCCGCATCTTATGTTGTCGGCCACATAAGATGCGTTATGTGGTGAGCCCGTTTATGTGGTGAGGCTACTGCAACGGTGCGGGATCACGGCGTAATCCTTCGCGACTGCGCAACATAATTCGAACGGGCATGGTGACCTTCTTCGAGGAGGTGCACACCATGTTCGAGACATTGTTCACATGCCCGGGCGCGCTCCGTCGCCACCGGCAGGCCCCCCTTGCCGCGGAGCGCGCGGCGTACCTAGGCGACCTGGCGGCCCTTGGTCTGGCGCGGGGGACGCTCCTGCGCCGCTCTTCGTACTGCCTCTGCGTCGCCGTCGAGCTTGAGCGGTGGCCACCTGGCAGGTGCTTTGACGAAACCGAGACAGAGCGGATCGCGCAGGAGTGGGCCGCCCAGCGGTCCGCCACCGGGCGCGCATCGAGTTCGCGATGGCCCAAGGTGCTCTTCCAGTTCGCGGCGATGGACTTCCTGCGGAGTATCGGCCGACTGCGTTCTACTCCGACTGTCGAGCCTGGCCGGTACGACGCGAAGCTGGACCAGTTCATCGTCGCACAGCAGGAAGGCCGGTGGTTGTCGGAGGCGACCTGCCGGTCGGCGAGATGGCAGATCACCCGGTTCCTCAACTACCTGGAGCAACGGGGCGTTGCGCTGGGGGATGTGACGGCAGTCGACGTCGATGCCTTCTTCGAGCACATGGCGCCGAGGTGGTCCCGAAGCTCGCTGCGGACCTCCGCCAAGATACTCCGGACGTGGCTCGGCTACTGCGAGCGGCGGGGTTGGACGCACGCGGGAATCGCCGACGCGATCCTGTCGCCGCGCGTCTACCGCCAGGAAGGGCTGCCGCTAGGCCCGACGTGGGACGCCGTTGGTCGAATGCTCGTGGAAACGAGCGGCGATGATGCGGCGTCGCTCAGGGACCACGCGATCATTCTGTTGCTGTCTGTGTACGGGTTGCGGTCGGGCGCCGTGCGTCGACTACGCCTTGACGACATTGACTGGACGCACGATCGGATTCGCTTCGTTCGCTCCAAGAGCAGGCGCGAGGAAACAGTTCCCCTCGAGCCCAGGGTCGGCAACGCCATCGCGCGGCACCTGCGCGATGGCCGACCCCGGACGGACAGCCGCGCCGTCTTCCTGACCCTGCGCGCACCGCACCGGCCGTTGTCGGCAGGTGGGCTCTACAACGTCGTCAAGAGCCGCCTCGGAAAACATGGGCTGCCGAAGCGAGGCTGTGGACCCCACGGCCTGCGCCACGCCTGCGCCCGACACCTCGTGGAGTCGGGCCGAAGCTTCAAGCAGGTGGGCGACCACCTCGGGCACCGCAGTCCCGACGCGACCGGCATCTACGCCAAGGTCAACCTGCCTTCGCTGCGCAAGGTGGCCTTCGACGATCTCGGAGGTCTCGCATGATGCTTGTGGAGGCCATCGACTTGTACGTGACCCTGAAGCGTGCTCTGGGGGCGGTCTTTGCGGCGGAGTCGCGCATTCTGCGCCAGTTCGCCCGCACACTCGGCGACATACCTCT
The DNA here is from genome assembly GCA_028817905.1 of Myxococcales bacterium. GTDB lineage: Bacteria > Myxococcota_A > Polyangia > Polyangiales > JAFGIB01 > JAPPOR01. The sequence goes on along the minus strand of JAPPOR010000216.1, from coordinate 3,767 downwards.
CGACGCGATCGGCCGTGACGCCACGCACGCTTTCTGCCGCGGCAAAGGTGCGCCGACGCGATGGTGGGAGCGCAAGTACTACACGCTGCGCGACTTCTTCGCCTATCTCGTCGCTCGCGGACACATGTCCACATCGCCGCTCCCGGAGTTGGCGCCACGCATCCCTCGGTCCTTCGAGCCCTACATCTACTCCCGCAACGAGCTGCAGCGGCTTCTTGACGCGACCGCCATCCTGGAAGATTGCCGCTCGCCGCTTCAACACACAACCTTCCGGACGCTGCTGCTGACCCTGTACGGTGCGGGGCTGCGGCCCAGCGAGGGCTTGCGCCTGCGGTGCTGTGACGTGGACCTCGACGACCGCGTCATGGCTATCTGGGACACCAAGTTCTTCAAGTCTCGGCTCGTACCCGTCGGCACCGCGCTCGCCGCAGCGCTTGGCGCGTACCGCAAGGCACGCCGGCATCTGCCGATGCCGGCCGAAGAGCGCTCGGCCTTCTTCGCTTCACGCACTGGTGGAGCGATTTCGCTCGCCAGGCTCGAGAAGGTCTTCGCGCGGCTCCGTGACCATGCCGAAGTCCAACGGCCACCCGACGCCCGCTGGCAACCGCGACTTCACGATCTGAGGCATGCCCTGGCCGTGCATCGGCTGGTCGCCTGGTACCGGGAGGGTGTCGACGTCCAGGCGTGCCTCCCTCTGCTGTCGACCTACCTGGGCCACGTCAACGTTTCCGGAACGCAGGCCTACCTCACCATGACCCCCGAGCTGCTGGCCGAGGCATCGAAGCGCTTCGAGCGCTACGCCGCGGTCGGCGACGAGGAGAATCACGATGCCTGACTGCCACCTGATGGGCCCCTTCGTCCGCCGCTTCCTGCTCGAAGAGCTCGTGGCGGACCGCAACCTCACGCTCAACACGCAGAAGAGCTACCGCGATGGGATCCGCCTGCTCTTCGACTTCGTCGCCGAAAGGCACTCGACCGACCCCACGCGTGTCACCGTCGAGGACATTGATGCCGCCGTCGTGCGCAGCTTCCTCGTCCACCTCGAGGAAGACCGCGGCAACTCGATCGCCACCCGGAACCAGCGCCTCGCGGTGCTTCACTCGCTGTTCCGGTTCATCGGGCGAAGCGTCCCCGAACTCATCGACCAGGCCGCGCAGATCCAGGCGATCCCGCTTCGTCGCACGGCCACGCCCATTATGCCCTACCTCGACAAGCACGAGATGGACGCCCTGCTCACGGTTCCCGATCGTCGTCGCGCACAGGGGCGCCGCGACTACGCTCTGTTGCTCTTCCTCTACAATACAGGGGCGCGAGCCACCGAGGCAGCCGAGCTCACCATCGCGGACCTCAGCCTCGGCACCTCACCTTCGGCCCGCCTGCGCAGCAAGGGGCGGAAGATCCGCACGTGTCCGCTGTGGGCGCGGACGATCAAGGTCCTGCGAGATCTGCTCAGTGCACGCCTCAACGGTCCTCGCGACGCGCCTGTCTTCCTCAACGTCCGCGGCCAGCCGATCACGCGCTACGGCGTCCACGCGTTGGTCGTCCGAATCGTCGGCAAGGCGGCCGAAGACGCGCCGTCCCTGCGGGACAAGCGGATCAGCCCACACACCATCCGCCACACGACCGCCGTGCACCTCCTCCGCGCCGGTGTGGACATCAACACGATCCGCGCATGGCTCGGACACGTCTCCCTCGAGACGACCAACCGCTACGCCGAGGTCGACCTGGAGATGAAGGCTCAGGCGCTGGAGACGTGCGCCGTCCGTGGCCCGGACCCGACGCCCTCCCCGGGTTGGCATGCCGACACTGAGCTACTGTCCATCCTCGCCTCCCTGTAGGCGACCCTGCCGCTCGAATTATGTGGCGAACTTCAGCCCCCAATTCAACAACCTCGAGGCGGTCCGAAGACCTCACCACATAAGCGGGCTCACCACATAACGCATCCGGCTTACCGCGAAGGCGTCATCCACCTGGGCGTGCTGCGCCTGAGCGCGGCTGAACTCGATCTCGACTACCTCCGCAGCTGGGCGAAGCGGCTCGACGTGTCAGATCTCCTGGAGCGCGCCCTGCAGGACGCTCGCTCGTAAGCAACGGCCTCAGCCTTCTCCGACGCCATCCCGACGCGCCAGTGACTCGTTCGCCGAACCCTCGAGCGTGAAACGCGCGAGAATGTGTCTCCAAGACGAGATGACCCACAGGAGTGGGTCTTGTCACTTGAGGGTACGCCATGCGCCGCCCGCCCCCAACAGCCACCAAGGGGAACTCGCTCGCCGAACACACACGCCCAGCGCGCGGGCGTTCGTCCTCAAGCCCATGACGCACGAAAGCCCGCCGGAGGCGGGATTGCGGTGGGTCATGAAGGACTCGAACCTTCGGCCAATGGATTAAGAAACCCGCCCGAACGGTCCCGTACGGTCACGAAACGGTGGGTTCCGGCACGTTACGGCCTCGCAGGCGCACGAAAAGGGGCCGTTCGTGTCGCTCTGGACAGGTCTCTGGACAGTTTGCGTCGCCCGAGACCGGTCGATCGGACGCGCATGTATCCCCTCGACCCTCCGGGGGCCAACCCGGGCGCAGCTCCCCGGGCCTCGGGTTGCTACTGCAACCACCAGCGAAGACGTACCCCGTCCTCGGAGGCCCCGAAGCAAAGCCCGAGCGCTAGCTCCTCATCGGCGAAGAGCAGATCCGGACCAAAATGCTGGCATAGGGATTCATGCTCCTCAACAAGCCGTCGCAGTGGAACCCTCAACGCGCCAGCGTCGTCGGTGTAGCGATGCACCCATACTACCCGCGCATCACCCTTTGCAGCGAGCGCGGATAGCACCGCTTCGAGACCCATCTGTTCCTCCGGCGCACACTCCTTGGTTCGGCGCCAGTAGTCCTTGCCAAAAGCCATCGACTGATGCGGGTCAAGAAACCCGTACTCGCCAAGCAGACCATCGAGGCCGGGTCTATCCCCGGTGAGAGGTTGGTAGTCAGAGGCTGATCGGCGTGAGCTCCAGTTCCATCTGGGGAACTTTCAAGCGCACCCAGCTACCGGTTTCTGCCCGGTCCATGTCGATCTCAATCATCACGAGGCAGTCGGCACCGAGACGCAGATAGCCCATCCCATCGGGATCAACTGCCTCCAGCAGCCCGCAAAGCACAGTATGCCCTTGAGTGACACAAATGGACGCCGCCACAGCGGCGTCGACGAACTCTGGACGGTATTTGCTGATTCCGCCATCGACATCGAGCTCGACGCTGTAGCGTTCCCCAATCTTTGGGTGTTTCTCGCTCCCCCACCTTCCCCTGCCTGCGCCGACCGCGCTCTCAAACTGGACGACGATCGTGTCGCCTTCAGGCGTTGATCCTATGTCGACAAGTTCAACTCTCACTTCTGCACCCGCTGAAGTTCATTGTGTACCTGCCCGGGAGACCAGGTCTCCTTGTGGTAGTGGTGCTTGTTCGGTTTGCTTCCCATTTCGTGCGGACCGTACCGCACGCTCCGCCTGCCATCTGCAGACCAAATCCTGTCTGGGTCAGGAAGCCCGTCACGAGGATCGATGTTTGTCTGACCCGTTCCAAGAAAGCCATCCCAGTCATCTGTCGCATGCCTGGCACTGACAGCCTTGCCGCTTTTCGTTTCGAGCTCAGGGCGGTCGTACCCTCGGCTAGGTGGTCGGCCTGGGCCGCCCTTGCAGCCACTGAGGCCCTTGGGGTCTGTCCAGGCAAGAGGGTCGCCCACGTACCCGTGGAGCGCAAGGCCACCAGCCAGGCCGATCGGG
>JAPPOR010000008.1 GCA_028817905.1 Myxococcales bacterium | reverse complement strand
TAGCCCCGATCGTGCGGCGAGTCGCAAGCCGTTCGCGCAGGTATTCGGCTTCACAGGGCTTTAGCGACTCACCAACAGCTGCCTGGGCTGCCGAGGCAGGACAAAGCACCGAGCGGTTACAAACCACGCGAGGAGCTGAAAAGGCGGCACTGGCTCCCTAGCCCGGATCATTCATGACTACGACGCCGCCTCGCTTGCCCTTCGCCTCCAAGCCCTGTGAAGCCGAATCCCTGCGCGATCCGACGCCGTAGTCATGAATGATCCGGACTAACCGGTGGCTGCAGTCGCCCCTCCGGCATCGGGATGCGAACCCGCTGGCTGCTCGCCAAGCGGATCCCGAGCAAACGCGTCGAGCTCTGCCGAAACCTCTCGGAGATAGGCCTGGCGGATGTGGAAGGGAAGGAAGGCCGCCTTGAAACCATTGAGTAGGATGCGCTTGATATCGTTCGCGCTAAGGCCCATGTGCGTGTGTGCCAACCACAGCTCATTCGACACCGAGGTGTCGGTGATCAGCCGGTTGTCCGTGTTGATGGTGACGCGAATCCCCAGGTCCAAGTAGAGTCTCAGCGGATGGGTGCCAAGCGACTCGACCGCTCCCGTCTGGACATTGGATGAAGGGCAAACCTCGAGTGCAATACGGTGGTCGTTGACGTAGTGCAACAAGTCACCGTCTTCACCCAGGCGGCAACCATGGCCGATCCGATGCGCACCACAAACGTGGATCGCCTGACTGATCGACTCCGGACCGAAGGCCTCGCCAGCGTGGATCGTGCAAGCGATGTTGTTGTTGCGAATGAGTTGAAACGCGGCCTTGTGATGCTTGGCAGGATGGTCGTACTCGGCTCCCGCTAGATCAAACGCTACGACACCTCTGTTCTTGTAGGCCACCGCCAAATGTGCCATCTCGAGCGATGACTCCGGCGAGATGTTGCGGATGCCGCAAATGATCACATTGGATTCGATGCCGTGTTCCTCGTACGCGCGGCGCAGACCTGCAAGCACCGCCTCCACCACCGCGGCCTGACGCAAGCCATTGCGCTGGTGGAGCATCGGCGCATAGCGAACTTCCATATAGCGGACATTCTCGCGTGCGGCGTCCTCGGCCAACTCGTAGGCGACACGCACCAACGCATCCTCCGTCTGCATCACCGAAAGTGTCACCTCGAACGCCTTGAGATACTCGACGAGCGATCCTGTGTGCTCGCCACAGTGCATCACCTTCGCGAGCCCCTCAGGCGTATCCGCAGGGAGCTTGACCCCATTCTGCGCCGCAAGCTCCAGCATGGTGGTCAAGCGCAGGGACCCATCCAGATGTACGTGCAGGTCGGTTTTCGGGAGCTGCTGGAATACCCTCAAAGGAATCTGTTCCATGCAACCACTGTAGCAGCTTGGACAAGGACAGCAGGCTTGCGAGCAACCGCGTCTGCTCAAGACCACCCTTCTAGCGAGTTCGCACCCAGAAATGCCGTTTTCGCGGCATTTCTGGCTGCGAACTCGCTAGCGATAGCCCAGCGTCTCGAGCACTTCCGCCAGCCGCTTGCTGTTGACGCTGACGACGGTCGGCATCCCGCCATCGATGTTCAGGAGCTCCAACAGATTGACACCGCTGTCGAAGCGCGCGGCCACGGTTACGGTCGTACCGTCGGCAACCACCGAGATGCGAGCGCGTTCTTGACCGATCATCAAAAGGAGTGTCTTGTCATATGGGTCGTGGGGCGAGGGGACCTGAACGAACGCAACGTCGCCACTTGCCCTGTAGCCGGTCGCGATCCGGCGGGCCTCGTCCTCACGCGGACGCATCGCCTCGGCCGCCGTTTCGATCTCGGAAAACAGAGCCCGGTCTTCAGCACGACCGGCCAGAAAGCGCACGACCAAGCCGGCCATGGCGTCGTCCCGAGGACGCGCTCGCAGGGCGCGATCAAGAATGATCGCCCGCTCGCTCGGAGTACCCAGACGGGTGTCAATCGCACGGGCATCGTCGTCGGCACCGGGATAAGGCTCGACACCGCCGAGAATCCACTTGGCCGCTGAGCACAGCCCGTCGAAGTCGTTATGGCAGCAAATGGTATCCACCCGCCCTGCGGCAGCCACACGCTCCGGCGTGACCATTTCCGGACACGCCCCATGCTCCGCCTTCGTACGAAGGACAAAGCGCGGGTCGGAAGCGAACTGCGCATGGAGCAAGTGGTCGTGGTGGTCAATCCACGCCGCCAAGCGCTTGCCCAAGCCATCGATGAAGGGCTTGGTGGTGCGCTCGAAACTCGCCCCGTCGGGACCCGCGGCGAAGGCGATGTCGAGCACAACCACGCGACCCTTCAGCTGCTCCGGCTTGGGGAGCTTGCGCGGGGTCCCGAACGCGATGTGGGGCATGGGCACGAGGGGTTAACCAACCTTTCTGCCCCAGAGCGTAGCCCGCATCATTCGCCAAATCACGCGCCCTGGCTTGTTCTTCGACAGCTCCACAGGACTTTCGCTGCCCTAGCCCGCATCCATCACCAAGGCACGTGATGATCGTGCAAGTGATCGGCTTCGC
>JAPPOR010000484.1 GCA_028817905.1 Myxococcales bacterium | reverse complement strand
TCCTCGGACTGCTATGCCGGGCCGTGCATCCACTGCTTCTTCTTGGCTTCTTGGCCGGCCGATGTGTGCAACGGGTTGGACGACGACTGCGACGGTGAAGTCGACGAGGGGGTGACCAATGCCTGCAACAGGTGCGGAGCGGTGCCCGCTGAGTCCTGCAATGGGCGGGACGACGACTGCGACAAGAGAGTCGACGAAGGGGTCAAAAATGCTTGCGATGAGTGTGGGGCGGTGCCAGCCGAAACCTGCAACGGCTTGGACGACAATTGCGACGGGGTCCCGGACAACGGCCTGTTCATGTGCACCCTGGGCAGGGTGTGCGTCGACGGGAGGTGCGAGGCCCCGTGCGGCAACGGTCGTATCGACCCGGGCGAACAGTGCGACGATGCCAACAGGGACGACAACGACCGCTGCAACAATCTCTGCCGGTGGAACGAATACAATACCTGCCTGAGAACTTCTGACTGTCGCCCCGGGTGGGATTGCACAGGCTTCGACATCAGCAACCGGTTCTGTACCAAGAAGTGCGGGTCGAATGCCGAGTGCAGTGACGTGCAGCAGTGCCAGCCAGCGTTCTCGGATATGCTGAGCGGGGGCTGCCTGTGGTTGTGCCCCGACAATTCGGCGTGCAATCGCGGGTGGACATGCGTCAACGACTACTGTGTGCCGCAGTGAGCCCGGAGCAGCGAGCGTGCGGCTGGCCGCAGGAGAGAGCCCCGCTCGACCAGCCAGGTCAGATGGGGCGACACTGCATAGTATCCGGCGACCAGTACTCGGCCCGGAGCGTTGTTCAGGAGGTAGCGGTCGCGCAAGCGCCGTAGCCGCCGGACTTGGGGCGCTAGCGCCGAACCATAGGCGGCTGTCGCGATGAAGCAGGGTGTGACCGTCACAAAGCGTCGCTCTGCGGTGGTCACCTCGGTGATGCGCAAGGGGCCTGAGCGGTTGCGCCTGTCGATGGCCCGGACGCCGATGTAGTAGTGGGTCTGGGCACGCAGGTCGCCGATCTCTCCCTCCACCGCGCTGCCAGGCGGAACGTCCACGGGCAGGCTCAGCTGCGCGGTGCCCTCCGCAATGCTCGCGACCCCCCGTGCGGGGCGACCATGACGCAGGAAGCTTGCCTCGTCTTCGATCGGCTCGGTAGCCACCCGCACGTCGTAGCGGTTGAGCGGCTCGTCGCTTGCGGCCGCCAGGAACCGCAGCTGCACCCAGGCGTGGGCACGAAACGGGTCGGGGTGACGCCATGCGCTGAGCTCGGTCACCGGGCCGACCGGGGTCGGTTCGGGCGCATCGGGCTCGCCCCCGCGGGTGACGCGCACTGCAAACCGATGGCCCTGCTCATCGCGCCGCAACCGATCGATCCCACTGCCCCCGCGGTCGGAGATGGCCAGGGGCCCTTCGGTGTCCACCTGCAGGAGCGCACCGTAGTCCGGATCGAAGTGGCCCCAGGATGCGCGCCCGCGGGGCAGGTCTGTGGCGAAGTCGGCCATGCCAGGGCCTTCGGCCACGGTGAACGGCACGGCAAACGCCAGCGAGGGCTGACCGCGATAGGGATAGCCGTAGATTTCGGTGTAGAAGTCCCAGGCGGGCTCTGGAAGCGCCGGACGCGGCCATGTCTCGTCGTTCCAGGCGTCGTTGTAGTCCCCCTCGGTGTTAACCTCGAGAAACGCGATGTAGTCACCGGGCGGGTAGGCGCCCGGTGGCAGGGAGTAAAGCACTCGCTGAGGTTCGTCCCCCAGGGCGGTGGCCCGCGTGACCGCGTCCAGTTCCGGCATTACAGAACGCGCGTCCCGGGCGAAGCGGTCCACGTCCGGGTGGTCATAGCAGTCCGGCGGGATGTGGCAGCGGCTCAGATCCCGTCGCGGTGGATAGTGCGAACGCAAGGGCAGCCTTTGCATCATCCCTTGGGCTTCGCCATCCGCGACCGGGGGCGTCTCAAAGGGCTCCGCGTAACCCGCCTCCATATCCTCCTCGGTCAGGTACCGACCCTTGTCGCTCGTGAAGGGCGTTGCACAACTGGTTGCGTCGAGCTCTTCTCGCGAGGACTTATACTCCTCGAACTGCAGACAGTAGTAGTCATCGGGCGAGTGATCGAAGGTGGTGCGAACCGCAAAGCCCTCCTGACGGTCCTGGAAGATGACCCGGGGGAACAGCTGGGCATCGAGACCGCTCGCGCGCCGACGGGACCATACCGGCAGTACGCCCTCGCGGCGTCCGTAGGGCCATCGGTAACCGCTGTTCATCTGGGAAGCACCCGGCCGGTTCCCCACCCCCCGATACCCCACAGCCTCGGTCAGGAGGACGGTGTCGAGGAAGCGCCCATCCCCATCCTCGATCCAGATGGCCACCTGGGCGCGGGCTACCGGCGTATAGCGCAGCTCCAGGAGCGTGTCATCCTCGGCTCGCGCGGCCGAAGGCAGCACCGCGACCAGGCCCAGTATCCCGAAGGCCAACCGGCCTACTCGAAACGGCAGCAGGCATCGCATAACGGCTCGTCGACAACCTTACCCCGAATGCCCTCACGCCGCACTCGATGGCGCTCGGTTGATAGCTTGGCGGACGCTTCGGCGACCTCTCACCAGCGGAAGTGCCGGATCGGTTCGCGTTTGCGCTTGGGAGGACGGAAAGAAAACGAGCGCCGTAGCCGCTGGGCCAGGCGCTCGTTTTCCTCCGGAAGGGCTCCGGTCTCTGGTCTACTTCAGGTTGTGATCGCTTGTGCGCGTCACGATGGACGGGAAATCGCGCGTCAAGAACTGCCGGTAGCGCTCGTCACTCTCGAGAAAGGTCTTCCACCAGGAAAGCCCGTACTCGCCGATGATGCCGGAGTGATTTGCCGGATTGTTGGCAACATTGTGGCTTCCACCGGAAACCTCGAACAGCATCTTCGGGGTCGAATCAGGTGTGCCGCGATAGAAACCGTTGGACATGCCGGCGGCCAGCGGGTCGAGGGTCGCCTGGAACATCAGGACCGGCACCCTGTTGCTGGACGCACCTCGCGGGCCCCAGGCAGCGAAGGAGACGCCTGCCTTGAGCTCCGGGTTGCCGGACGCGGCGATCAGCGTGCCGCCGCCGCCCATCGACCAGCCCGAAACACCCATGCAACCGGTGGCGATCTTGCCGTTGAGTGGCGAGCCCGAACGGTCGTTTTCCGCCTTGATGCCCTCGACGGTGCTCAGCAGCTTCCTGGAGCGTGTCGGGGGCTGGTCACTGCCGGGCACACCGATGGTGACCGTCACGATACCGTGGGATGCCAGGAACGGGCCCCAGCGGCGAATCGAAGACTCCGGCGACACGAACCCGGGGACGACCGCGACGCCTGCGAAGGGAGGTTCCGCGTCGGTCGGATAGTGGACCGTATGGCTGGTGACGCCGCTACCCGGGCGGAAGCCCTGCCGGTAGGTCTCGACGTTGTACGGTCCGGTGCCCCGGCCAGAGATCGAGCTCTCGCTGGGCGCATCGCCACGGATGAACTTGCAGGCCGACGGGTCCGACTCACCCGGTGTGCCGGTCTCGCCCGGGTCGGTGGTCTCGCCCGGGTCGGTGGTCTCGCCCGGGTCGGTGGTCTCGCCCGGGTCAGTGGTCTCACCCGGGTCGGTTCCGACGGGCGGGTCGATAATATCGGGCCCGGCGGGCTCCATCTCTCCCGGCATGGCACCCGAGCCGGCCGGCTCGGGCGTCATCGTGTTGGTCTCCATTCCGCCCGTCTGCGTCGGGCTTGGCGCCGTCGTCTCGGAACCCGAGGGAGTTCCCCCCGGCGTGCCCGCGCTCGTCGGATCCGGGCTTGCCGGATCGGGCGGAGGCTCCATCGTCATTGACTGGCTCTGAGTATCGGTGGGAGCCGGCGTGGTCCCACTGTCGTCACTCGAGCACCCGATTCCTACTGCTACACCGAGAACCAAGCTCGGTGCCCAACACACCCTCATCCACGCTTCTTTTCTATGCATGACACTCTCCCACTACTACAGGCACACCCCACTGGTGATGCGGTTAGCCGACCAAGCTAGTTGGCGCAAGCGTGCGTATTCTTGGCGGGACCCGGTCGCGTCCATACGAGTCTGTATAAGCATTTGATTATACATGAAAATTGTTGCTGTGCTCCTCCCCCGTTTCGAGCAGCCAAAGAAGGACATCTGGGCCACGTGGCCTCGAAAATCAACGTCCGTGACCATACCCGTCCGGCCGGATCGATCGCCTTGTGAGTCAAACCGCACATGTGGCTCAATTGAGGTGCCCAACGTACCCGAAACGATCCCCAAGGGAGCTCCCGTTCGCCGCTCACTCGTCGCCAGAAAGGCTGCGGATCCCGTCCCTTAGCGCTCGCCGGATGCAGCCATAGCAGTCTTCCAGGTCGAGGAAGCCGCAGCCACGCTTCGGCAGGCGCAGCCAGCGTTCGAGGGCTGGCAGCGCACGTGGGTCCGCTAGCTCGACGATGGCGCCGATCGCTCGCTTCCGATCGCGGCATCCACGTGCCGCCTCGAGTTCGGCTAGCGCAATTATGTAGGGTGCCACCGCCGAGCGGGGATCGAACGCGAGCACCACCACCGCCGCGTCCCGTCGGTCCCGGCGCCGCTCACCCTCGAGCAAGGTGTCGATTTCTTCCGCGAGAGCCACCGGCACGCCGGGCGTCAGGGCGGCCTCGACCGTTTGCACGACGCTGTCGACCACCGCGGCGGCCGGAGCTTCGGGAAGGGGGGCTGACTTCGCCCTGGCCTTCGGCTTCTGTGCTTCATCCCCCGCCGCGAGCAGGGACACCAGCGCGATCATGGCGACGGCTGCCGCACCGGCCTGGAGCCTTTGTCGCTTGCGCGGTTGGGCCCGCCAGGCGGCCCACAGGTTGTTGGCGCCTGCCCGGGCAGCGCTGAGCCACCGCCGGGCGTTCGCCATGGGGGGCGGCACCCCCGCGCTTCGAGCCGGCCCGGGTTGGTCACCTTCCGCCAGTCGGCGCAGTAGGTCCCGGACTTCGCCAGCATGGTCCGGCCTATCCTGCGGACGGCGGGCAAGCAGCTGCCGGACGCAGGTGTCGAGCTCCGAAGGGACCGACGCGTCGCCGACGACCTGGGTGAGCCCGGGCGGTTCTTCGCTGACCTGGCGTGTGATGATGGTCGTGATGTCCGGGCCGTCCCACAGCTCGCGGCCGGCGATGCATTCCCACAGCACAACCCCCAGCGCGTACAGGTCTGCGCGATGGTCCACCCGGTCGCCCACGGCTTGCTCCGGAGCCATGTAGCCCGGGGTACCGATCACCGCGCCCGCTCGCGTCAGCGCCCGCTGAGGCGCCGCGCCTTCAGGTGCAGCACCCGTCGACGGGCTGATATGGGCGATGCCGAAGTCGAGCACCTTCGCCAGCTCGCTCCCGTCCTCGCGCTGCTCGACCAGGATGTTGTCCGGTTTGAGATCCCGATGCACGATCCCGCTGGCCCGTGCCGCCGACAGGGCATCGGCGACCTGGGACAGCAACCGACAGGCGCTGCGCCAGGGCATCGGGCCTTGTTCGAGCCGCGCCCGCAGACTGCAGCCCTGGACTAGCTGCATCACCAGGTAGGCGCCGCCCTCGGGCAAGGAACCGTAGTCGGTTGCACTTGCGACGTGCGGATGCTCGAACTGGGCGGTCGCCATCGCCTCTCGCGCGAACCGAATGGCCACTTCGCCGTTGCCGGCCAGCTCGGCCCGCACGACCTTGAGTGCGACGCGCTTTTGCAGCTTGAGGTGGCGCGCCACGTACACGGCGCCCATGCCGCCCTCACCGAGCTTGGCTTCGACGCGGTAGCGCGCATCGATGACGCGGCCGACCCAGGCTTGCTGATCCCCGTCCGGCGCCGCCGCCGGCGGTCGCACGGTATCGTCCTGCGCCAGGGCTGTCTGGTCATCTTCCTGCGCATCGAGGGGCTGGTCTTCCGCCACGCACTGCAGGCTACCACGGACGCCTGAAAACAGGTCCACGCGGTCGGTGTGCGCAGGGGTACGGGGTCGTGTGGGTCTATTTCGGCAGCCAAGGAAAGAACACAACCCGCTCGATGTGGCGAGCACGTGCCCACACCGCTTGCTGTTCGGCCGACAGCAGGCTGTTGACGGCGTGATCGGTGGCACGCAGGGTGGCTTCCCATTCATCGGCGAAGGCGCTCGGGTCGTCCCGAAAGCGTGGTTTCAGGAGCATCTCCGCCATGCGCTCGACCTCCGCCCGTACCAGGGTGTCCAGGCGGCTTGTCTGCATGGGGCTCAGCTGGGCGTCTTCGGCGAGCTTGGCGAGCGCTTCTTCGCGTGCGTCCATCCAACGCTGCTTGTGGAATGTGATGTGGCGGCCGGCGATCCGGTTCCGCTCTTGCTCGACTACCTGGAGAATGCGTCGCTCATCCCGTTTGGCGCCGGTCGCAGCGCCCTTTGGACGGTCTGAGCCGGGCAAGGTCGCGGGTGAGGGCATCGCGGGCAGCCCGTCCCCGGCGATGCCGCCGTCGGGTTGCACGACGATCACGCGCCCCGCCCCCATCGGGGCCACCACGGTTTCCCGGCTCTCGAGCCGGGCCACCGCCCCGGAAAGGTTCTCGAGGCGTGCTTCCAGGGCAGCGAGTTGCAGCAGCAGCCAGCCCAATGCGGGTACTACCAGGATGATCGACCACTTCCACGGCGACATGATTCGTTTCCAGCAGACTAGCTAGATTGCCCGCCGCTGCGCTATCCGCAAGGGTTCCCTGTTCGCTGAAGTCCGGAGTCTGGTCAAACGAGCAGGGGGAAAACGGGCCTTCTGGCGTGCCGACGCGCCTACCGACGTCGCCCCGACATGGATTCAACTTGACAGCGCGCACGCCGGGCTGTCGACCTTGGCCACGATGAGTCGCCGATCTCGCTTCGTCTTGTGGGCCGCCGCCCTGACGGCCCTGCACCTGTGCATCGCGAACTACTTCTTGAGCTTCACCAGCGTCATGTCTGGCACGCCGTTGCAGGGCGACGACTTCGATACCCACGTCGCTCAGACCTACGCGGTAATAGACGGCCTGCAGACTGCTGGCAAGGCCTGGGTCTACGATGTGAAGTTGCTCGCCGGCCAGCCTGAAGGCACGATCTTCGATGCGGACAACAAGGGCTGGGAGCTGTGGACGTACCTGTTGTATCGGTTGGGTGTGGCCAAGGGCGCGGCCTTCAACAGCTACGTTCTGCTGTCGTTTCTGGCATGCCCGCTGGCCGTGTTTGTCGCAGCGCGGTTGTTTGCGATAGGACCGCTCGCGAGCCTGTTTGCCGCCTTCTTGGGAACGCTGCTCTGGTTTTTCGACTCGTTTGTTCACTGGGCGTGGTGGGTCGGCATGGTGGCCTACGCGTCGGCCGGTTGGTTCGCGCTCTTGCCGCTCGCCTGCTTCTACCGGTTTGCCTACGCGCGTCGGCGAGGCGAGGCATTCGGATATGCGCTCGCGACCGGAGTTCTGTTGCCGCTTGCCCACCTTAACCATCCCTACTCGTTTTTTATTCTGGCACCCCCGCTCGGTGCGGTGGCTCTGGCGCGGTTTTCCGAAATGTCGCGGCGCGATCGTTTGCTGGTGGTGGGCATCGTCGCGAGCACCGTGCTGTTCAACCTGTCGTGGCTGCATGCCGCAGCGCTTCATTGGCACTACATCCTCGACTCGGCCTATTTCGGGAAGGCTGGGTTGGATTACCTGCTTGCCGACCTCTTCGGGGTACTGTTGAACCCATCCAACAGCGGTGTGATCGGCACCCGCGCCAGTCTGCGCTTTCTGTGCTTCGTGCCCGCCGTGTTTGCGCTTGCGGTATTTCGCCGCGAACGAGACCCACGCTTCCTGGTGTTCGCGGTGTCACTTGGATGCATGTTCGGGTTCTCCTATCTGGGGGCATATATTCCGCAGGCAGGCCAGTTGCAGCCCTACCGGCACGTTATTCCCCTCGCCTTTCTGTCCGCGCTAGGGGCGGCCGCGTTTGCGGAGCACTTGGCGCGGAGCGGCGCGCTCAAGCATCTTTCCCTGAGCGCCCGCTTTTTCGTGCTCGCCTACGGACTCCTGGTAGTCCAGCTGGTCGGTCGCGACGTCCTGTACTTTGTTCCTTCCCTGGTGCCGCCCGTCGAGCCCCTGATCGATGGCAAGCCATCACCCATCAGCGAGTTCGGGTTTGGACGCGTTCATCCGATGCTCGCGCACCTGACCTATCGACTGCCCCGTGACCCGGTCTTCGAGGCCGGCTCGGAGGAAGTTCGGGCATGGCTGGGCGAGCATACTGCAGCGGGCGATCGCATCCTGGTTGACCACGGACCGCTCGGTGAGCGGCTCGCATGGAGTAGCCATCTGGAGGTGCTGGGGGGCTTTCGTGAGCGGAACATCCTGCATTCCTACGCCAACTATTTTCGGGCCTTCCCCGAAACGGCGTCGCCCGAGCGTGTCGAGACCTACTTGAAGACGTTCGCCGTCCAGTGGGTGCTGCTGCATGACCAGCGCCCGGACCTGGAGCGCTCGCCTTCGCTGGCCCTGGTTGCGGAGCTACACGGCCGGCGCATCTATCGCAATCGACGCCGCATGAGCAAAGTCCTGCAGGGTGTGGGCCAGGTCCGCGCGCGTACGAACCGGATCGAAGTCAGGGCCTCGGATCCGGATCGCGATCTGGTGGTGGCCTATCATTTTCATGAGGGGCTTTTGTGTGAGCCCGGCTGTCGCGTGGAGCGGCAGCGGGTTCCGATCGATCGTGTCGGCTTCATTCGAGTTCCGGCACCGCACCCGCGCGACCTGGTGCTTCGCAACGGCTATCCATAGCCGGGCCTGTGGGCCCGGCAAAACAGGCGGCATTTCCCCGTGCCGCCATGCTAGATTCGCCGCTGCTCACGTAAGATGAAGCCCCGCCCGCACCCATCACGCGCTCACGCGGCCCTAGACCACGGTTCGATGCCGGACGGCTTGGGCGCTGGCCTATGCGCCCACTCCGAGCCTCGCCGTGAGCCGAAAACCCTGCGAAGCCCGACACTTGCACGAACGCTGCAGGTCCGATGGCGCGCGCCGACGCGCCTGCCCCCGCACGCCTCCTTGCACATCCTATTGCACGCCCGGGTGATGAATGCAGTCTAGAACCCAGGTCGCCCTGTTGCCCTTGACGGCACTCAGCACGGTGGTGCTGGCCCTCGAGGTCTTTCTGTCTCGGCTCGTATCGTACTCGGTGCACGTGATCCTGTTGTATGCGGTGATCGGTATCGCGATGCTGGGCTTCGGGGCTGCTGGCAGCCTGGTGGCGGTGCGTCCTGGCTGGGTCACTGAGGAGCGCTTGCCCAGGGCCCTGGCCTGGTCGGCGCTGACCTTCGCGGTCACCGTCGTGGTCGCCAATGCGGTGTTTGTGCGCCTAACGCCGATGCTCCACGAGGTCGGGGCGCTGTCGTTCGCCGTGGCGAGCCTGTTGACCCTGCCATTCATGGCGGCCGCGACCACGATTACGCTGGCGCTGACCGGTGCTGGCGAGCATGTGGGGAGAGCCTATGGGGCCAATCTCATAGGCTCCGGCCTGGGCTGCTTTGTGCCCCTCTATTTGCTCGGTCCGCTGGACGGCGAGCATTTTCTGGCACTCATGTCGGTGCTCGCCTGGGGCTGCGCGCTCCTGTACGTTCGCGCGGCTGGCGAGGGGCCGCGCTCGCCGCTGACGTGGGCTACCTGGGCTGCGCTTGCTCCGCTGCTGGCCGTGAATGCGTTCGCGGGCGCGGTGTTCCCGATTCAGCCTGAGCCCGAGCCCCTCGGTCAATTGGCCGGCCAGTACGCATTTGCGGCCAAGCACGGCATCGAGATCGAGAAGAAATTTGATCGATGGAATCCGACCGGCCGGATCGAGATCATCGAGTTCTCGAAGGTGGCCGGGTCTCCCGATCCGTATCCTGCGATGTTCTACGCGCAGGATTCTACGGCGGGTTCGTCGCTTGTCCGCTGGGACGGTCGGGACCGACAAGAGCGGCCCAAGCACGAGGCGGGCCCGCACGAGATCATCCCGCGCATGTGCAGCGAGACGCTCTACGGTCAGGGCTATTTTCGGCCGCGCAACCGGGCGCTCATCATTGGCCTCGGCGGGGGGCCGGACGTGCAGTGCGCCCTGTACAATCAGGCGCAGCAGGTGGATGTGGTCGAGATCAACCGCGATTCCATTGCGGCGATTCGCGGCCCCTTCAACGAGCACGTGGGGGGCATCGGCCACCGCGACAACGTTCGGTTCCATGTGCGAGACGGCCGTAGCTTCATCCACGACCGGCGTCACGACGGCTACGACCTGATTCAGCTGAGCGGCGTGGATACCAAGCAGAACTACGCCTCCGGTGCTCTGGCCCTGAGCGAGAACCACCTGTACACGCGGGAGGCGTTTCGCGACTACCTATCGTCCCTGTCGCCTACTGGAGCCATGTCGATCATTCGCTTCGGCGAGCCCGAGGCGCTGCGGTTGGCCAACACGGCCGTCGAAGTGCTGCGTGAACTCGGCGTCGAGGCGCCGCACAACCACCTGTTCATTCTGCAGACCGGGGTCGCCTACGGAGTGGTCATTGCCCGTAGTCCCATCACGCCCAAGGACGCGGCAGCGATTCGCGAGCGCGTCAATCCTTCGGACTTCAAGGGCTTCGAGATCTTCTACTACAACTTGAACGGAGTTCCGTTTCACCTCCCGCCGCTCATTCAGTACTTGCCCCACACGCAGGACCTACCACCGTTCCGACAGTATTTTCAGCAAGTGGCGGGGGGCACCAAGGCGGCGTTCGAGCAGGCCTATGCCTTCAACATCCTGCCGACCGACGACGATCGCCCGTTCTTCTTCGACATCCTGCGCTATGACCGACAGGACACCTGGCTGCATGGGATGCACGTGGTGGCGTTGCGGGATCTGCTGCTCGCGGTGGTTGCGCTGTCGCTGTTGCTCATCATCCTGCCGTTGATGCGCCTGCGCGAGCGGCAGCGCGGGCTGACGGGGATGCTCACTCCGGTGTTCTTTGCCTGTGTCGGGCTGGCCTATGTACTGGTCCAGGTGTGGATGCTGCACACCTTTTCGATGTTCCTGGGTCACCAGACGTATTCGCTGAGCGTCGTGCTTGCGTCGCTGCTGATCGCCACGGGTCTCGGGGCGAGCCTGGGTTCGCGCTGGCTGCCCGCGCCCCGTGCGCGGGTCATGATCGGTGGCGCTGCCATTATCGGCCTCTTGCTGACTGGGCACTACATCCTCCCCCACCTATTGGAGGCGACCTGGAACACCGATTTGCCGGTCCGTGTGTTGGTGGTGATCGCGTTCGTGGTGCCCACCGGTATGGCCATGGGGCAGCCGTTCGTTGCCGGACTCACGTGGCTGCGGACGGCGGCGCCGCCTAGCGTTCCATGGTGTATCGGCATCAACGGCTTTTCGTCGGTGATCGCGTCGATAGGGGTGATTCCGCTGGCTATGGGTTCGGGCTACAGCGCGGCGATTTTCCTGGGGATGGCGCTGTACGCCTGCGCCACTGGGATCGGTGCCCGGATGCGCACCTAAGTCATGGCTGGCAGGCGGCTACCGCTGACGATCGTTGCGCTCGCTGTCCTGATAGGCGCGCTGCTGCGGATCGACGCACTTGCCGCGGGTTTCTGGTCCGACGACTATCTACACCACGCCATGCTTGCCGGGGAGTATCCCGGAAAACGGGCGCCCTGGGACCTGTTCCGGTTTGCCTCCGGTACGGCGGAGGATGTGCGGCGGCTAACCGCTTATGGGTACTACCCCTGGTGGTCGCACTCCGAGTTCAAGCTCAGCATGCTGCGACCGCTGGCGAGCCTGCTGCACGCGTACGACTATCACGTGCTGGGGCTCGATCCGCTACTCCACCACTTACACAGTCTGTTTTGGTGGACCTTGACCGTGGTTGCGGCAGCGCTGGTCTTGTTCAGGCTCTTCCCGCGGCCAGTGGCGGCGATTGCGGTGTGCCTGTTCGCCCTGGACGAGAGTCACACGATCCCGCTGTTGTGGATCTCCAACCGCAGCACGCTGCTCGCGACGAGCTTTTCGCTGCTAGGGTTGTGGGCCCACCTGATCCATCGGCATCAGGGTGCTGTCTGGGCCAGACCCGCCAGCGTGGGCTTCTACACACTGGCGTTTGCCAGCGGGGAGTACGCTTTCGCCAGTGTCGGGTACCTGCTTGCCTTCGAGCTAGTCGGAGGCTCCGGGTCACGGCGGACGCGGCTGCGAAGTGTGGCGCCTGTGCTCGCGGTGGTCGGGGTTTACCTGGCGTGCTGGGCTGGCTTTGGATACGGGGCTGCCCACTCGGGTCTGTATACGAGTCCGACCAGCGAGCCGCTTACCTATCTTGGCAAGCTGTGCGTGGGCCTGCCGGTGTTGGTCGGGGACCTGCTGCTCACGGTGCCCGCAGACGCCTGGAGTTTTGGCTCGCCCTGGGAGCCCTGGCTGCGTGGCCTGGGGCCGGGCGCGCCCGACTGGAAGACCTTTCAGTTGGTGCTGGGCGGCGCCTGCATGCTCGGGACCTGGGCGCTGATGCGGTGCCTACCGAGGTGGCTGCCGGCGTCGCAGGCCGCTGCCTTGCGATGGTTGACACTGGGAGCCTTCCTGGGGCTGCTACCGGTGTTGGGGTCATTCGTGACCACCCGTCTGTTGGTGCCCGCCAGCGTCGCTGTGGCAGGGCTGGCCGCAGCGCTCCTGCACCTGGCCTGGGTCCGGCTTCGGGGGGCCCTTTCCGACCGGCGACCGGCTCTTTCGCTGGTCGCTCTTGCGGCGTTGTGCGCGGTGGGCTTTCTCCACGGACCGCGGGCAGCGTTCAGTAGCCTCGCGGGGGTTCGGTCCTTTGCCTTCGTGGCCCTGTCGCGCACGGCGTTTCCCCTGCACGCACAACTCGACCCCGATCGACTGCCCCATCAGCGAGTGATCATGCTGGCCGCAGCCGACACCAACGACGCGCCGTATCTGCCCTTCGTGCTTCGCAGCCACGGGCGGCCCACGCCTGCAGGCTTTCGGCTCGTCAGTCCAGCGCCCGGCGCCCACGACTTGCGGGTGGTCGACGCCCATACGCTAGAACTGACGGTACTGGACCCGGAGGTGCTTCGGGACAGCGCGGTGGGGTCGCTCACGCGGCCTGCGGACGCCTCGATCGCCGACAGTCAGGCGTTCATGGTGCCCGGCATGTGGGTGACGGTGCTTGAGACCGAACGAGGCCAGCCCCGGCGCATGCGGGTGCGCTTCGAGACTCCACTGTCAGACCCATCGCTTGCATTCCTGCAAGCGAGCGAACACGGCCTGGTGGCCCTGACCTTGCCACCGCCGGGACAGACCCTGCACCTGCCCGCCCCGCAGATGCCCGACCTGACCCGCGTCGGGGGGCCTTAGTCCGGATTTGTGGGAGATCACTTGAGGCGAGGCTGGTTGGCAGCTTTTTTTTGAACCGGAACCTCGGCTCGAGTCGACGGGCACGTCTCGGAGGGCTCACCGAGACTACCGAGCGCTGTGGAGCTGAGCTGCCAGGGAGG
>JAPPOR010001061.1 GCA_028817905.1 Myxococcales bacterium | reverse complement strand
CCCATGCCATGCCCGCGATGGCAGACATCGAACAGCCGGATCAGGAACGCGGATTTGAAGGCCAATCGGCGGAATTTGGTGCCGGCGGTCCTACACAAGAGGATTTCCGCTGAACTAGGGCCCACGATTGGAGAACACGACAATGCAGGGCCCAGCGTCCCCCACATGGAGCGCGTGAATGGAACCCGGTTCGGCGACCAGCAGCTCACCCGCGGTCAGCGCGCTCGCACCCTGCTCGCACAACTCCCCCTCCAGAACGTACGTCAGCTCACGCACCGCGTGGTTGTGACTCGCAATGACGGTGCCAGCCGGCAGGTGCGCGATCACAGTGCCAGCCTTGGAAAGCCCTTCGGTGACCAGCACCCGCGACCCCGGCCAGGTGCCGGGGAGCCATTCTTCCGAGCTGTCGAGCCGAGCGAACGCCTCCCGCAGAGCGGCGGCCTCCACCCCGAATGCCTCGACGACTTCATCCTCGTAGGGCGCATAGCGGAGGTCACCACGCAGATGCCTAAGCAGGCGCTCATGCAACGCTCGAGGCGGGGGGCGTTCCGACAGGGAAGCGGCCAGGGCGCTGAACACCAGCTCGTCGTCTCGTGCATCTTCGTCGCTGCTCACGGCTTGCCTTTCCCGACCTCTTGGTGGGCCGCCTGTTGTTCCGCTTGCGCCTGCTGCCCACCAAGCTGTCCAGCGAGCTGGCGTTGACCCCGCGCCAGGCGCGAGCGGACGGTTCCCTCCGGAACCTGCATGTGCCGCGCGACCTCTTTGGCGCTCATTCCCGCGTAGTATGTGAGTTCCAGGGTGAGCTGGACGTCGCGAGCGAGGCCCGACAGCCGCCTTCGCACGTCAACCCGATCGTCCATCTGAGAGCGCGCGGGTGAAGCCGGCGCACCACTGGCTAGCAGGGCCACCGCAGCCGCCTCGCGGCCCTGTCGGCCCATCCGGTCGAGGGCCCGGGACCGAAGGCGAACCAGCAACCAAGTGCGCACGCTGGCGCGTCCCGGATCGTAGCTCCGTACCTTCCGCCAGGCCTCGACGAACACGTCTTGAAGCAAGTCCTCCGCGTCGCCGCCGAGCATCCGATGGGCCACCGCCGAAAGCACCGGGGCGTGCCGGTCGTAGATCTCCCCGAAAGCATCCACATCGCCATTCTGCGCGCGCGCGATCAAGCTGCTGTCCTCTCCTGCCATCGACGCCGGAGTCGCCGTCTCGCTGGCTGGTCTTGACCGGGTCTTGGACATCGCGGCATAGCCTAGGCCATCGCGTGTCCGTGCGCGACCGGCCAGCAGCACGAAGACCAGAAGGCCGACGAGTGAACAAGGATCGGCGCCCGCGGGACTGGGACTGAGGTTGCACCCGGCCGAAGTGTCAGAGCTCGCGCCCGACCCGGTGGCCGTTCGAGAGGTCGTCTGGTCTTCGTCCACACCGGCGTCGACGTCCACCTGTGACAACCCAGAGGAGGCGACTGCTGGCGGGACGTGCCCCGGAGTCGCCTCCGCGACCGACAGGACGTCGGCGCGCCACTCCCGCCAGGCGGCTCCGCACAGGGTTTCGACCATGACCGACGGGTCGCAGTTCACCAGGGCTCGAACCTCCGAAAGTGCCACGATAGGCTCGAATGGCTCGGCCGGATCAACAGACAGTACGCGCGCGACGGCAGGTTGATCGGGCAGGCCCGGTGTGCAGGCCCAAAGGGCGCCTTGGGCGCCAACCAAACAGGCGGGCGCGACATCGCGGCGCACTTGTCGAAAGCTTTCGCCGGCGTTCGTTGACCGAAACAACCCACCACCCTCGTCGCCCGCCCACAGCCCCTGGCCTTGCTTCGCGAAGCCACCAAAGAAGTTGATCTCGAGCACCCGTTGAGCCGCACCGCCAGGCTCGTCGATTCGCATCAACGTGGCACCGACCCCGCCCTGCTCCACCAACGCAATTAGACCGTTGGACGCCGTGAGCACGTGGATGGGCGTCCAGAGGCCACGCTGCGACGCCACTTCGAAGGAGCGGCCACCGTCCAATGACCACAATAGCGCGCTCTGGCCCACTCCCGTCGACTGACCAACGTACAGCGTGTCACCGGCTTCGCTGCCCACCGCAAGGGCCGTTACCCGGCCTTGCGTCGGCAGCGTACCTCGGCGTTGCCAGTGCAATCCGCGGTCCTCACTGTAGTAGACGCCTTGCTCTGACGTTGGTCCGGAAGCCCCGAGCGCATAGACCCTCCCGGGCGCAGACGCGTCCAGCGACAAGGCTGCAATCGGCCGGGAGCCGAGCCCTTGCGGGCGCTCAGTCTGGGGATAGCCCCCAGGGTCGAGCCTGCGAAGCCCGCGGGGCGTACCGATGAGCATTGTCCCGTCCTCCAGCACAACCC
The DNA here is from genome assembly GCA_028817905.1 of Myxococcales bacterium. GTDB lineage: Bacteria > Myxococcota_A > Polyangia > Polyangiales > JAFGIB01 > JAPPOR01. Next base: position 11,092 of record JAPPOR010001061.1, on the reverse strand, counting down.
ACGGAACGTCCTCGACACCGGGCTCGACCCCCGCCAGGGCGTCGCAAACATAGGCAAAGCCATCCGTGCCGGCCGGCACCAACCAGCCGAACCCTGGAAGCCGTACGCTGGCACGCGCGCCATCGGCCGAAACCGACAGCCCACGTGCCAGCGGCATGTGAGCCGCCGCAGTCCTGACAATAGGGCTGACAAAAAGGCCGACGAAAGGCCCGAGCGCAGCGGCCGCGAGCGCGAAGGTTTTCAACAACAGGGTGGCCCGCATCGCCCCCACAGTCGCTACAACCCCACTGGACCCGCCGTTGCGTGCGCAGACGTTGCGGGGTTGGCATCCACGGCGCCGATGCCGAAGCAGGACGGGTCCGCCACGACCGCGCCGCTGGAATAGTAGTTGTTCGTGAGGGTCGGCCGATTTGCCTCAGTGGCGCCGAAACAGAAGCCCACGTCGGTCGCGTTCATGGCGAACACGCTATCTCGCACGATCGGAGCCGTGGTGTAGATCATCATCCCATATGCCAGCCCCTCGAAAACAGAGTTGGATACCGTGAACTGGCTGTTGACTGCGCCGAATGCGTGAATCCCGCAGTGGGCGTCGGTGATGTAGACGTGGTCAAACACGGGCGACGACTCGCCGCCAACGCGAACCATGTCGACGGTTGCCGTACCGCTGTCAAACCGGCTATTGCTGATCGTAGGCGACGCCTCGATGATGGTCAGGGTCCCGTTCACGTCATCGATGGACACCTCGCTAACCGGTGAGAAGCCCGGATCGCCTGAGGCGTGAAAGCGGGTGCTGTCAATCGTACCGTCGGATTGGAGCACGGCCGCCTTGAAACTGGTTCCAATGTCAGCGCGTTCGACCGTGAACTGCGATCCGGGCTTGGCGTGGAGACCATAGGTGGCGCCGCCGATCTCCACATGGGTCATCGTTACGCCTCCACCCGCTTCGACCACGATACCGTGCCACGAGCGCGGCATGCCGGTGCCCACGAAGCGTACGGGTGCCCCTTCGCTGCCCTCGACGATCAGCATCCCTTCGACGCGGATCGCCACGCCGGAGCTGGCAGTCAAGGTGGTGCTTGGACCGATACGAAGTACCTCCCCTGGAGGGATCACGAGATCCTCGGAAAGTTGCACTTGCTCGTTGTCGTGGTCGTAACCCATGCCCGCGCCTTCGGTCGCTGGGGGCGCCGTCGGTTCGGCGGCCGCGGGCGGCGGTTCCATCGACCCGGGAGAAGACTCGTGGTCGATGCCGGGGGCGGCCTCCGGAGTAGGGTCAGCCGAGACCGGTGCGGGGACGCTTGCCATGGAGCCACCTGCAGCAGGTGCTGCGCCGCGCCCACCGGACGGCATGGGCCCGCCCGCCTGCCGTGGGGGCACGGCGCCGGTGCCCGCCGCAGGTGGCGCGGGCGCCGCAGGTGGGGGGCCCGGGGGCGCATCGGCTTGCGTCCGTGCACCGTCGGCCATAGCGGATGATTGCAGGGGCCTGAGCTCCGATGGTGCTCCGGTGGCCGCGGTGGGTTCGCCGCCGCAAGCAACCCACGCCAGCCCGCTCACCCCCGCCACCCATCGCATTGACTTGTGCATCCGTGTTCCTCTCCCCACGGCATGGCGCACATCGAGGCCGCTGTCGCATGCCGTGTCACCTCGTTACGCCCCGGATGGGGGAATCGATCACGGCGCCCGCAACAAACCTTGCTCGCAGCCCTTGAAACGGGTGCCAGTGCCCCTACAGAACATCCATCGGAGGGCCCCTCGCACCCCGGGCGCCCTACCCACCCACGGCGGAAAGCCGGCCTGCCCGCGCTGCCGCTGCTCGGCGCTCCCATTCTCCCCAACAAGCCATGTCATCCAGCAAACTGCGTACGCTCGCCCCCGGTGTGCACGTCGCGGAAGCCACGCAGCGCTTCTCCGGCCTGTCGGTAGGGGCTCGCATGACCGTCCTCGAGCTCACGGGCGGGCTGCTTGTGCACTCTCCGGTCGCGATTGACCCTGCTGCCCTAGGGCACCTGGGAGCGGCTCGCTGGGTCTTGGCACCCAACCTGCTCCACCATCTTCACGTGGGCACCTGGGTGGCCGCAGGCCTCGAGGCATGGGCCGCACCGGGACTGCCCGACAAGCGGCCTGACATCCGGTTCCACGGGGTAGTCGAGACGGACACCTGCCCGTTCGGTTCGGATATCCGGCTCTTGGCCCTCCAGTGCTTCCCATTCACCAACGAGGTTGTCCTGCTGCATCGACCGAGTCGCACTCTGGTGGTCGCAGATCTCGTGTTCAACTTCCCGCCGACTGCGCCGTGGCTCACGCGGGCTGCGATGTGGTGTCTGTGCGGGTATCCTGGCTGTCGCACGACCCTGCTCGAGCGTGCGGGCATGCACCGCCCCACGGCAAGGCAGGAGCTGCGCACCCTCGCCGAATGGGACTTCGACCGAGTAATCATGGCCCACGGGGACATCATCGAAACCGGGGGCAAGGCCGCGATGCTCAACGCGTTCCGCTGGCTGTAGCCATCGAGCTTGCCGTCTCCTGGGTGAGCACTCGCCCGGATTATTTGTGAACCCTCGGTCGGATCGCGCCGGGATTCGGCTTCACACGGCTTTTCGGCGACCGACGGGAATACTCTCCGTATTTGCTAGGGCGGCGAAAGCCGTGCGAAGTCGAAGAACAGGCGAGGCGAGGCAGAATTCACAAGTAATCCGGGCCAACTAGCTAGTGGTGGGCGTGGCCGTGGTGGGAGTGGCCATGGTGCACGGCATCGTCCCGATCGCCGACCACCAGGACCTCGCCGAGCGATGATAGCCAGTTGCGCAACCCACTTCGCCAGACCGCGCGCAGGATGAACAACAGCACCACGACGCTGCTGAGCACGGACGCCGGGCTGTGCGCGTGGGCGTCCGCAACGGACACCTGGGCGCTCACGTCGGGCCACACTCGATTGACCCCCAAAGAGAGCACCCAGCAAAAGCCGATCAGTCCCACCATCGCGAAGACCGTCGCACGTGTCCCATAGGCCTTCCGGAGCCATGCGACCGTGGCAAGGTTCGTGGCCGGCCCAAGCAACAAACCCGCCAGGACCGCCCCTGGCGAGAGCCCCTTTTCCAGGAGCACCGCTGCAAGGGGCGTGGCGGAGGACGCGCAGACGTAGCTCGGCACGGCGAGCGCGCTCACCACCAGCACGTCGAGCCCGCTGTCCGCAACGGCGGCAAGCGCGCCAGGCGTCAACGCCGCCTGCATGTACGCAGCCGCCAGCAACCCCACCAGGGTCCAAGCCCCGATGTGGTAGAGCAGGTCGTCAAAGTTGGCTAGCACCTGTCGCGCAAGGCCAGCATCGGACAGGGCACCCGGCACAAGGATGCCGTCGTCTGCGGCGCGCCGCGTCTTGCTTTCCGCCGGAAGGCGCCCCGCGAGCAGCAAGGCCGCCACAACGGCCACGGCGAAGGCCGCACCCAACCGCAGCCAGGCGAATGGCCAGCCCAGGAACCGACCGGTCAGGACGAACGTCTCGACCCCCAGCTCGGGCGTCGCCAACAGAAACGCAACGACCACCGCGGCTGCTGCGCCGCGACGGTGCAGCGAATGGGCCACCGGTAGAATCCCGCAGGCGCACACCGGCAGCGGCAGCCCGAGGGCCGCACCCCGGACCGCCTGCGACAGGTCGTTGCCTGAGCGCAAGAACCGCAACGACAGACGCGCACCCTGCGTCTGTAGAAAGGCCGCGATCGCCAGGCCCAACAAGAGCATGGGAGCCGTTTCGAGACCCAACTCGACCAGGGCGTGACCGAGGCGGGCGCGGAGATCGTCCACTTCGCCCCCGTGCGCGTGCACATGACTGTCGCCGCCGAGCGCCACGAGCGCGACGGCGCACAGCAAGGCCGCGACGTCCATCGCCCGACCTGCGCGGGTGGGCGGTCCCGCCGGTGCCCACCCGTGGCTGACCACATGCAGCAACAGGCCTCCCACCGTGGCGGTAATCCAGGGTTCGTATCGGTGCAGCGCGTCCGGTTCGACCAGGGTCGGCAGCAACAGGCCGATACCGGTAGCGACCAGGATCCACAGCGTGCGAAACAGGGCGCTCCGGCGCCCGTGCCGCAGATCGTAGGCCATCGCAACCAGGGCGGTGACCGGTACCGTGTGGGCCGCGATCGCGAGGATCAGGTCGTAGTGTTCGTGGGACTCATGAAGCGGCCCAGCGAACAGCGCCAGGCCAACCCCGTCCCCAACTCGATGCAGCAAGAATGCGGCATAGCTGAGCTCCAACCCGACATCCGTGCACGGCCCGTCGTTGTCTGCCGTAAGGCTTGGGCGCATGCCCTCACCCGGGATGCGGCGACGAATCGCCTCGAGGACCCGCGGCAGGGCAAAGGCGGCCGCGAACACCAAGAGCGCCCAAAGGCCCAAGGCGCTTAGGGCCTCAGGCAGCAGTTGCCCAAGGACCACGGCCACGGCCGTGACGAGTGCAAAGGAATGGATGGGCGCCAGGGCGCGGGTTCCCGTCGAGCCCGGCGCAAGGCCCAGGGCAGCACCGATCGCCACTGACACGAAGGCGGCCACGGCGGTGGCAAGACTTGAGATCACGACCACGCTCGACATCGGATTGGCGCGAGTCGTACTACGGTGTAGTCTCGGCGGCCATGGCTGTCGATCCACAGATTCTCGAGCTCTTGGTGTGCCCCGAGTCCAGGCAGCCACTGCATTTGGCCGATGATGGCACGCTTTCAGCCGTCAACGAGCGCATCCAACGGGGCGAACTCAAGAATCGCATGGGTCACGTTGTCAGCGAGCGGGTGGAAGCAGCCCTGGTGCGGGAAGACGGAATACGCCTGTATCGGATTGATGACGGAATCCCCAACCTGTTGATCGATGAGCAGATCGCGCTTGATCAAGTGATCTGAAGGTCTTACACCGGCGCAAGCGGCCTCGGGCTCTGCCGGAGGCTGCCAACCCGAGTGATTCCGTGGCATAGTTTGGCTGTGGCAGCCCAGTCCAAGGCGATGGTTGAACCGACGTTCTCGGTCCATCTGACGCGAGCGTTCGTGAAGGCGCTCAAGAACCATCCCGCCATGCCACCCGGTCTCATCGAGTCCTTGAATCTCGACGTGGACCCGGAAGAGCGCACCCCGGTCAGCAAGGCAGAACGGCGCCTCAAGGCGGCCGTGGAGTTCACAGGGGACAAGCAGATTGGACTGAAGGCCGCCCTGAGTTCAGAACCGGGCGACTTCGAGGTCCTCGAATACACGGTCTATTCCGCCGGCACGCCCCGCGAAGCCTACGAATGCTTCATTCGGTACATGCGGCTGCTCAACGATGCGGCCCGCTTCCGGCTGGAGACCGAGGGCGACCGGGCCTACCTCGAGATGGCCACAAGCATCCCCATGAGCCAAACGTCCGTGGAATTCATGGTGGGTGCGGTCTGCGTGGGCGCACGACGCTGGCTCAACGAACGACCGCCCTTTCTGGAGGTGTGGTTTACCCACGCGGAACCAAACGACATGTCAGCCTATCGCGCGGTCTTTGGCGAGGTACCGCTCGTGTTCGGCGCGCCCAAGAATGCACTGGTAATCGACGCCCAACTCTTGGATGAGCCACAGAAGACCGCGGACACACGCCTACACCACGTGCTGCGCCGCCACGCCGATCAACTGCTCGAGGAGCTGCCGAGAACCGACAGCCTCAGCGAGCGCGTCCGCAAGCACATCCTAGACACGATGCCGGATGGGAGCGTCAGTGCCGACCGCGTCGCAAGCCTGCTCAACGTGAGCCGTCGAACGCTTACGCGTCATCTCGCGGAGGAGGGCACCACCTTCCGCGATCTCCTCGAGGACACGCGCCAGCGCATGGCTGAACACTACCTGACCACCACGCACATGAGCGCTTCCGATGTCGCCTTCCTGCTGGGCTTCTCCGAAGCCGCCCCGTTCGTGCGCGCCTTCAAGCGCTGGACGGGCAAAACTCCAACGGAATTCCGCCGGCAACAAGCGCACTAGCTCGGCAGGGGGTCGCCGACTTCGAACACCCGCGTCCGGTCGATCGCCGCCAGGCGCCGCAAGTAGGCGAAGGTGTAGATGCCCGTGCCACAGTCCGGAAAGGCGAAGCGCAGCGCATAGTCGCCTATCTCCTCGATCTCGACGATCTCTGAGGCGTCCCCCGCCACGAACTTGACCTCGCCCTGGTGGCCCTGGCAGCGAGCGCAGGGGCAAAAGCCCCGTAAGATGTCGTGATCGATAGACGTGGTCACGCCGTCGTCCCACACGATCTCGATGTGGTGAGCGCCTCGTTTCGCTCGTAGCTCGACCGGCTGCGGGTTGGCCATGCGCCAGAGCCTATCCCAATGCGCCCGAAATGGGGCCATGACGGTCGACGAGGCCCATCCGAGCCAGCTCGTGCGCCAGCGGATCCGCGGCTGCCAGCATGGCGAGACCCGTAGCCAGGTCCGGGCTGCGACCCTGGCGCCAACAGCAGCGCCCGGAGCGAACGTGGCCGATTCAGTCCCACCTGCGTGGGCTGTCGAAAGGGCGGAGCTCGGCCAGGAGATGAGGCCGGCTCAACAGCCAACCACTGAGACTCCTGCTGACTCGAGCGTGGTCATCCGCGCCCGTTGACCCGTAGGTCCGGGTCCTCGCAGGCTACCACCACGCGCGTGGCGCCAGCGTCCACAAAGCAACCGTGCGCGCGGTGGCGTGGCCGAGAAGTGACTGGAGGGCTCGAGCGATACGTAGGCGGTCGAACCCCCTGGACACGCGGTCCCGCCCCCTCAATGACCAGCTGTTCGGCACGAGGCCGCCCACCTGGCGCAGTACACCCGCACCCGACCACCTCCGAGCCAGCCGCGATCAAGCATCCATCGTGTGCCCTGGTCCCGCTCCCCCATCGCGCCCGTGCGCCGCAACCGGCCCTCCCTTTCGAGTGCCCGTTTGGGACTATAGTGGAGCTATTTCTGTGCGCTCGCGACCCGCTGGAAGGGAACTGCCAGGGCGGATACCCTGGGGCCATGCAACACGTGGTGAAACACCCCCGCAAGCCGTTCCTGTCCGCAACCGGTGCCCTCGAGGTCCACCAGATCCCGGCCTGGCAGGACAACCTGATCTGGCTGGGCGTCAACCCGAAAACCCGCGAGGCCTTTGCGGTCGACGGCCCCGACGCCGCCGGTGTCCTCGACTACTGCGAGGCCCAAGGGCTGAAGCTGACAACCATCGTCAATACCCACACGCATGGGGATCACATCGGCATCAACCGCGACCTCGCAGAACGCAACAAGCTCGGACAGCTGCGGGTGGTGGGGGGCGCCAGCACCGCCTCGGCGATCCCAGGCTTGACCGATCCAGTATCCGACGGGGACGAGCTCACCGTCATCGGAGTGCGGGCCACGGCCATGCTCACCGAGGGGCACATCAACGGGCACATTTCGTATCTCTTCGACAACGTGCTCTTCTGTGGCGACACGCTCTTCGGCGCCGGATGCGGCTACCTATTCGACGGGCCGGCCAGCAAGATGCACGCAAGCTTGGCCCGCCTGCGTGATCTGCCTGACGACACCCGGGTCTGTTGCGCGCACGAGTACACCGAAGACAACCTGCGCTTTGCCTGGTCGGTCGACGCGCGCAACACGGAGTTGGCGCAGCGCATCCGTGAGGTCTTCGCCTTGCGCGCGCGCGGTGAGTGCTCGCTGCCATCCACGATCGGCATCGAACGGGCGACCAACCCCTTCATGCGTTTCGATGCGGCAGGGATCAAGGCCAGCGTGGCGGCCGCCATGCCGGATGCGGACCTATCCTCCGACGCCTCGGTGTTCGCCGCCACCCGCGCGCTCAAGGACCGCAAGGACTATAGACAGCAGGGCGATGACGCCCTGCCCCTCGAGACTCGGTAGTGAGTGGGGCCCGAGTTCCAGCGTGCGCCCCCCTGTGTGAGTGGCCGCGGCCCGACAACGCCCCGCGATGTACCGATGGCTAGCCATGACCGGCGCGGGCCGCCCGCCTACGCGATAGGGGCTTGTTTCACTCTCCTGGTCGGAACTGCGGCCGTCATCGGAGGACGCCCAGTCAACGCCTATGCGACGGGCCACTGGCTCTTCACCTATGACTACGGCGTGATCCGGCGCGGACTGCTCGGAACGCTGGTCTCGCCGCTGCTGTACCCGCTCCCACCCGCCACGGCCCGAGCGATGATCGGCATGCTGGGGCAAGCGACAACCGCCGCATTCTTCATCGGCACTGCCTGGCTATGCCTGCACCGCTGGTCCGACCCGAGACGCAGCAGCGACTGGATCGCCGTTCCGGCGGCCTTCTATGCATCGGCGGAAGCCGCCCGCCTGTGGCAGCGCGCTGGATACTTCGACGTCGTCCTGCTCACCATTGGAATCGTCTGCATCGTGCTGGGCGCGAGCCGAAGGCTCTGGACGCGGCCGGTCCTGGGTGTACTGATCGGGGTCGGAATACTCGTTCACGAAACCTTCTTGCTACTGGTGCTCCCCAGTGTGTTGCTCACCCTCGGGCTCCGCGAGCGAGTCAGTTTCTCGGGCGACCTGCGACGGGCGCGGGCCACGATGCTCGCAGCGATCGGGATCGCGCTGGCCACGTTCACCCTTGTGGCGGCGTCTGAAGTCGACCTCGCCCAGCTCAAGAGCGCCGTGTTTGCGACGGAGGTAGTCCGCGCATCGGACAACCCGAGGATGTTCTACGCCCTCGAGCACACGATTTCGTCCGCCCACGAACGGTCGCTCGAGCACTGGCGTCACACCCTACAGCCGCGACAGGCGTTGCTCGACCTCGTCCTGTACTTGCCGGTCCTGACGATCGTCGGATGGGCCATCCTCGCGCGCCTCGGGCGCTCGCTTGCCCGCGGCCGCGTGTGCACCGGCGTAGTTGCGTGGACCGTGCTCACGATCGTCTCCCCGCTGGCCCTGCACCTGGTAACCTTTGACCCCAAAAGAATCAACGGCTTCGTGCCCTGTGTGGCAGTGCTTGTGTGGCTTGGCGTAGCCCTCACAAGTGAGGCCGAGGACCTCGATGCTGAGCCTACGACGCGTGCCACCGGCCTGTGGCTGGCTGCCGCACTCGTGGCGGTCGTCGCCGGGTTGTTCACCGCGACGCCGCTCGCCGCGCATAGGCAGGCCCAGAAACAGGGATGGAAGCCGCCGCCCAGCTACCGCGACCTCGGCGACAAGGAGCCACTGTTTGCGAACTCGGGCTTCGAGCGCGGTGATTTGGACAACTGGCAGGCCACCGGGAATGCCTTCCAAACCCAACCCACCTATCGCGACAACACCGTGCTGCGTGGAAAGAGCGCGGCGCCGGACGGTGACTTCTGGATCGGCACCCACGAGTCCAACCCCGCACCGGGTGCGATCACCGGCGAAATCGCGGGCGATCGGCCCCAGGGCGTGCTGCAAAGTCAGCCCTTCCTGGTTCAAGGACCGCAGCTTGTTTTCAAGCTCGGCGGCGGCAAGGATCGTCAGCGCCTCTACGTGGCGCTCATGGTCGATGGCGCCGAGGTATTTCGCGCCACCGGTCACGGCGGCGAGACGATGCGCCCCGTGGTCGTCGATGTCCGGGCCTATCAGGGCCAAGAGATGTGGATCACCGTGGCGGACAAATCGTCCGCCGCCGGTGGCCACATCAACGTCGACGGTTTCGCCTATCTGAGATACCGAGCGCCATGACCGGGGCCGGAGCGCCTGCCCCGCGGCCCACCGGACTGGACCAGCCCTCGCATGTGTATGGCATGTGTATGGTTGCTTTGGGAGCTGCGTGAGCCACCGCCTCCGATCGACGACGCCTACATCTCCTTGTGCTACGCCCGCAACCTGGTGGAAGGCCACGGACTGGTCTGGAACGTCGGGGAGCGCGTGGAGGGCTTCAGCAACCTGCCATGGACACTGCTGTTCGCAGCGAGCCTGGCAGCGGGGGCCAGTGCGGAATCCGCAGCCCACGTGCTTTCGACCCTCGCTGGCCTTGCGACCCTGCTCCCCTGCTACGACCTCACCCGCCGCTGCCTGGTGCGCACGCCGCTAGCAGAAAATAGCACACGAAATCCACCAGTTGTGTTCCGCGGCGGGGCATTCGGGACGGGCTGAGGTACAACCCACCAAAGCGCATGACCAGCACGTACCGGTTTCCCCTCATGTGGCTACTGCTGATCGGCGGTCACGGTTGCAGCGAAAAGAGCCCCGTGGTCGCCGCGCCTGGCGCCAAGACCTCGAAAGAGACGACGGAGAGCGCCCCGTCTTCGACCTCCACCCGGCAGGCACCTCCCCCGCAGGTAGCTGGGTTCCTAGGTATGCGTGGTGCGGCCCTCAGGACCCACGTTCGCAAGTTCCCGCACGGCGCGATCGTCAACCTGTGGGCCAGCTGGTGCGGCTCGTGCAAGCAGGAACTTCCCATGCTCAAGCAGGTCGCCGATGCCTACGCCGACCACGGTCTGGGCCTCGTCACGATCTCGGCCGACACACCCAAGGCCCTTCCGAAGGCACAAGCGCTACTCACCGAAGCCGGGCTGCGGTCCGAGGCGTTCTACCTGGCGGACCGCGTCTCGGTGTTTCGGAAAGCCGTCGATACCCGCTGGAAGGGCGCGATCCCGGCAACCTTCCTGATCGATCCCAAAGGCCAGGTGCGCTACTTCTGGAACGGGCCGGTACTCGCTGACGAGATCCGCGATGTGGTCCAGCGGTACCTGGCCGGCGAGCAAGTTGATGGGATGACCGATTTCACCGTCGGACAGTAGCCCGCTCGCGCAGGAGCGTCATGATGCAGACCGGGGGCTCCGAAAGCCTTGTGAAATCCAAGGGGCAATGCAGAGTTCATGAACAATCCGGGCTCTGTCGATTCAACGCACACGTGCGATCATTGTACGCCTGGAGCGGAATGTCCTTGGAAGCGCTTCGGTCGCTCGAGGTTGCCGCTGACCTCAAGGTGATGTGGGGCTAATAAGGGGCGATAGGGGAACCCCGTGTTTGAAGCGTGGTGCTGCGCCGAGGCAGTCTGCACCCCCGACCAGGCAGCAACAGGAGCCTACGGTCCGCTGCCGCGTCCCTAACTGGGCTCTGCCCTGTACCCTTTGGGAGTCGTTGACGTAGAGTCGGCGGCGACGCTGTCACCTG
>JAPPOR010000564.1 GCA_028817905.1 Myxococcales bacterium | reverse complement strand
TTGGCGGGCTGTCGCGACAGGTCGCAGCGTTGGTACAGCGCACCGTCAACGAAGCCGTGGCGACGGTAGTATGGACGTGTCCCGACGGCGGAAATGACCGCGAGATACGGGTATTCAGCCGCCCCCGCGCGCGCTTTGGCCGCCGCGAGCAAGCGCGAGCCAAGTCCGCTGTGCTGAGCCCGCCCGACCCGCCGATCACCAAGGGATAGAGCGGCGCCGTAGACGTGAAGCTCGCGAATGATCGCAGCGCCCACCAGTTCCGCGACTGGCGCATCGGCGCCCCTGGCTGTAGGCAGCAACAGGCGACAGAACCCAGCCAACCTATCGCGAACGTCAACCAGTTCGACAAAGCACTCAATCCCACCAGACACGACGTACTCAGTAGTACGGAGCTTGAGCTGCGATGTGTCGACCACTTCCTGGCCGATCTCGCGGCTCCTGATCTCAACGCGCTCGATACCCGACGCTGCAAGCGCCTGCTCAGCAACCTCACGCAAATTGGAGCGCCGATTCCCAACCACGATATCCCCGGAGCAAATGTCGCGGATAACGCGGCTAAGCCTACAGTAGCGGGGTGTCGCACGCATGATCTCCATCAGCACGCGCAGGAGCTCATCGTGCTCGTACGGCCGCCAGCTTCCGTCGCGGTAATAGCGCATCAGTTCGGCAGTCTCTATCAAGCTGCATGGGTACACCTTGAGTTCGTCCGGGCGAAAGTCCCGGTCCTCGAAGATGCGATGGAAGTCGACAACGTCCGCCTCGGGCGTCGATCCAAGCAGATTTGGCATCCAATGAGCGTGGATCTTGAAACCCATGCTTCGCAGTAGGTGCATCGCACGACGGGTGGCTTCAACATCGTGCCCGCGCTTATTCTTGCGCAGCACGCTATCGTCGAGGCTCTGGTAGCCGATCTGGACCTTGGTACACCCCATCCTGCGCAACCGCACAGCTTCATTTCGGTCCAGCCTGTCCGGTCGCGTCTCCACCACCAGCCCGACACAGCGACACCGCCCGTCCTCGTTCTTCCTCTGCGCCTCAACAAGTTGCTCCCACGAGCCGCGTTCGTGATCCGCCAAGAGACTTGGCCCAAGCTGCAGGTGCAAGAAGCGCTCGACCGTACGGTTGTAGCTCGGCCCTGAAGCCCTGTCCGACTCCGCTGCCTCGTCTCCCTCCCCGCCCTGTGGGTCAGCCTCCAGTTCAACCCCCGCGATCGCGTCGCGCACCAGGGACCCGTGGTCGAAACGCTCTCCCTCCGCACGCACCCGACCATCGCGCCCCGCGCCGAAGTCGTTCATAGCATCGAAGCAGCGGGTCACGAACCATCGCTGATAGGCTTCGGGGTAGAAACTCCAGGTTCCGCCCAGCACGATCAGCTCGACCTTCTGCGTAACATGTCCGATCGAGTCCATGGCGGTGAGGCGCTGGAAGGTCTGCAGGTAGGGATCGAAGCCGTTGGCCTCGGCACGCTGGCAACCCGGCTCATCCGACAGGTAGCTCTTGGGCATGCGGACATCATTCGGACAGAACACGCACTTGCCGGGACACGGAAACGGTCGTGTCATCACGGTTATCGGCGTGACCCCGCTCTGTGTCCGTACGGGACGCAGACGCAACCGTTCGATCAGCCCCGTATGGTCGAGTTCGAGGTCCAGCTCCTGACCGAGAACCCGCACCGCCGCGATCAACTCGCTGCGAGCAAAGAAACCGCGTCCCTCGCGTGGGTAGCGCCGCAATATGCGATGCAGCGCACGCTGCTCAATGGGCCCAGGAGGCAGCCGACGGCAGGCCGCCGCGATCTCACGCAAGAGCGGCATCAGTTGCTCCCGATGGGCCCTGGGGTCGAACCGGTAGCGGCCCACGCTTGGATCTCTCGGCACTGCTGCTCCTAGTCTTTTCGGTGTGGCAACTCGTGGCACGGCGGAACAGGCCGAGCCCGAAACCAAGGGAAATACGTCGCGGACCTCGGGACCACAAGCGATAACGGTCGTGCTAGCGTGGCGTCCCACGCCGGTCGCCGAGCCCCCTCCATGAAGCCACACGTGACCCACGCGCTCAACGCCATCAACCGCGAGTTCTACGACCGGCGCGCGGTGGCGTTCACCCGCAAGCGGGACCGGCCTTGGAAAGGCTTTGAGCGCGTACTCGCTGGGGTCCACCCGGGAGCGGCCGTCCTGGATGTGGGCTGCGGCCACGGCCGCTTTGCACGGGCCCTGGCGACAACAGACACCCCCGGTTTGCACTATGTGGGGATAGACAGCAGCCCAGCGATGCTTGCGCTGGCGCACGCGCAAGAACTGCCCTCCTGGGCCGAGTTTCGACAAGTCGATGTCGTGACAACCCCACCTTCAGATGCCGTGCCGCATGAGAGCTTTGATCTGGTGGTAATGTTCGGCTTGCTGCACCACATCCCCGGCGCAGCGACCCGATGGGCCCTGCTACGATCGGCCCTCGCGTGCGCGCGTCCGGGAGGCACGTTGGCGGTTTCACTGTGGCGCTTCGACCGCAGCCCCCGCTTTGCTCGGCACCGGCTCGATCCCGCCGAGTCTCTCAAGCGTTTCCCGGGGCTCAGTTGCTCCGACCTGGAGGCCGGCGGCGCACTGCTGGACTTCGACGGCCAAACCGACCCGCCGCGCTATTGCCACTTTCCGGATGCAGACGAGATCGCCAGCATCCTGACGCTACCGGGTACTTCGCTGCTCGATCACTACGTGCCGACCACCGGTGACCGCCTCAACGAGTACGTGGTGTTCAGGCGTCTGCCGGATCGAACGGACCTTCCTGGTGAACCTTCGGCGGCTTGCTGAACATCCAGGACTCGTGCAATCCCAGCACGAGCAGGGTGAGCGCAACCAGGTTCTTGCCCTCCATGGCCATTCGAAACGGCAGCGTGAGTGAGTCCATCCAGGCAGCAAGGATGGGTTGCTCCATTGGCGATTCAACCGGCCGCCCCGCCTGCAACTCCAACACACTGTGCAAGTACGTGGTGGCGACCGCGGCGTAGGTGAGTAGCAGCGACAGGGGGCGGTTGAGGAAGCGTGTCCGGTACCCCATGCCGCGCCGAGCGGCTGATCCGATGGCCACCCCCGCCACGATCGCAATCAACAGAAAGCGGATGTCGAAGAGGCGCAAAACCCCGTAGTACACTGCAACGCACACCCCAGCTGCCAACAGGCCATACGCAACGCCTAGCAAGGGTGACCCGCGCAAACGACGCTGGCAGGGAACACAGACGCGGCGGCCATTTATCCTGTAGAACGAAGCGCGCAGACGAACATCGCAACGCGCACAAAGGGCTGGATCACACGAATCATCCGTCGCGACGACGCCGGTCACGGCCTCGGAGACGGTACCAGACAACTCTCCCATACATCCAAGCATCGCTCGTGACCGCAATGTGTCAAGGTGCTCGCCTGACTACCCAGCTACTGTCGATGCTGCACGAACGAAGCCCTTTGGACCCTCCGCTGGTTTTTCGGGAGCACTGGTTCAGTGGTAGCAGGACCTACACGACCAAGGGCGTGGGCTTGGTCACGACACACTCTTCAGCACGATTCGTCGTCGGTTGCCGAATTGCCCAAGCGCGCACGTTAAGGCATCACCTTGGCGCGGTCGGCTAGCGGTTACGAGGAGCACCGGCCGCTCGCCGCCACGAACAAGCCTGGCAAGCAATTGCGCACTGGCCGGGTCACAATGCTGCGCGTCGTCCATCCACAACACCAATGGACGTTCTGCTGCGACGCGACGCAACAGAGCCACCAAGGCGATACGTGCCCGCCGACCCGCCTCAGCGGGACCCACGACACGCGATGAACTCATCGCCCGGTGCGCCCGTTCGATGGCGGGCACCTTGCGAAGGACAGGAAACACGGCAGCCAACGCTTGCACGTCGTCCGAGCCCATGTCTTTCAGAACGCCTGCAGGCTGACCCTTCAGGTAGCGTCCGAGAGACTCGACGAGCATGTCTATGCCCTTCATGGGCAGCGACTCGTGCTCGAACAGCCGCGCGGTGAGTACCACGACGTCCTCCGGCTCGCAAACGGTTTCCAAGAAGCGTTCACCTAGGGCGGACTTCCCGGTCCCCGATGGGCCCTCGATGCGAACGCTCGCGGCTCGCCCATCACGAACCTCGTCGAACGCAGCTCGCAGGGTCTCAAGCTCCGTCATGCCCCCAAGCCATGCTCGTCCCCTCGCAGGCTGTGCTGGTTGCGATTGTTTCACCCCGAAGCGTTCGAGTACCTCGTCCGCCGCAGGCCGCTTGCACGGGTGCCGTTGCAGCAGTTCCATACAGACCGCGTTCAGATCCTCCGGCGCGCTGGCGCACAGCGCCCGCGGCGGCCGAGGTAGGCGCCGCTGCTTGCCGGAGAGGATCTCGAGCATGCTTCCCTCGAAGGGCAGGCACCCTGTCAGCATCTCGTACAACATCACCCCGAACGCGTACCAGTCCGACGCCGGTGTCGCCGGGTCGCCCGCCGCCTGCTCGGGGGCCATGTACGCTGGCGTTCCGAACGCCCGGTCGTCGAGGGTCAAGCGCGTAGGGAGCGCCCAACGGTCGGCCACCATGCCGAAATCCAGCAGCGTTAGATGTCCGACCCGGTCGACGATGACGTTCGTAGGCTTGAGGTCCCGATGCAGCCAGCCCGCCTCGTGAAGCCCCTGCAGAGCGAAAGCCAACTGAGCGAAGCACGCTCGCAGCGCGACATCGTCCACGCAGGGCCCCGTCCTGCCAGCGCCCTCTGCCGACGCCGCGCCGAGCGGGAGGGTCAGTCGATCACCACTCTCCACCTCCGTCATGGGATGGCCGAGCAGCCGCTTGCCAAGATCGACCCCATCGACGAACTCCATCACCAGATGGAACTGCCCATCGCACTGAATTAGCTCATGCAGGACCAGAAGATTTGGGTGGCGCACATCCGCAAGAGCGCGGAATTCCCGCTTGAATCGGTACAGGTGATCGTACTCGAAGCTCGTGAGAATCTTCACGGCGACTCGGCGCGCGTCGCGATGGTCGTGCGCCAGGTACACGACCCCCATTCCCCCCGCGCCCAGTTCCCGCAGCAGCTCGAATCTCTGGCGGCAGCAAAAGCGGCGCCCCGAGCCCCAAAAAGTCTCGTCATCATAGGCGCCTGCGGTCCATGTGGGAGCCGTTGCCAAAGCGCGGCCGAGTGTAGTCGGGGACCCCGTCGCAGCTGTGAACCCCTTCACAGGTTGCGAGCTTTCGATTCAACGGATTGCTCCAAATCTGCGCGCATCCGGCACATGGGCTGCAACCCACCCCCGGGCGACCGCACAGGCGGGCGTCGCTGAGGCTCGGTACGGGTCGCACTCCAAGACGGAAAGATTTTGTGAATTCCAATAGTTACAAGACATATACACGCCGTCTGAAGGCATCGTGAAGGCGCGTGCGACCGCCGTTCGCATGGCCGGCCACCCCTCGAAGCCGGATGCCATGCGGTGGGGCGTTGGCGCGCGGCCCACGGGCGCCTATCCTGGTGCCGCGCATGAGTGACCACAAACCGACGCGGCCGCCGCGCACGCAGGAGTCCACACACGCGGAGTTCGACACCCCGACTTCCCCAAGTGGCCAAGACCTGAGCGACATCGAACGCGTCACCACGATCCGCGACGTTGCACCCGGTCGAGGTCCCGAGGCCCCCCTCACCCCACCCTTGGATCCCTCCGGTGCCGCCATCGGGCAGCAGCTGTGTGCAAGTGGTGCTCGCTACGTCGATGCGGGCGAAATCGCGCGTGGCGGCATGTCCTCCGTGCATCGATCGTTTGACAGCCTCCTGCTTCGCGCCGTCGCGATGAAAGCGCTGCGGAAGGACCGCAAGGCCTCGGAGCTCACGCGCTTCATCGAGGAGGCCCAGATCACCGGTCAGCTGGATCATCCAAACATCGTGCCTGTCTACGACATGCAGATCGATGAACGTGGCGTGCCGTCGCGCCTCATGATGAAGATGGTTCAAGGCAAAACGCTTCACGAGGTCGCCCATGAGGGGGCGGATGAGCCACTCGCGGGGGCCCGGCTCGAGGCACTGCTCCAAGTTCTAGTGAAGGTCTGTGATGCGGTCGCGTTTGCACATAGCCGCGGCGTCATCCACCGAGACCTGAAACCCGGCAACATCATGGTCGGCACCCACGGCCAGGTATATGTGATGGACTGGGGAATAGCGCTCGTACGCCACGGGCTGGAGGGGTCGGAAACCCGCGCGAAACTGCCGACCATCCAAGTCGGCACGCCAGGCGCAACGGCAGAGGCCCATGGAAGCCTCAGCGGTACGCCCGCATACATGGCGCCGGAGCAGGCACTGGGGCTGATCGATTCGATCGACGAACGTACAGACACCTATGGCCTCGGCGGCATTCTGTACTACTTGATGACCCTCACCCCCCCACACAGCGGAGGAAGTGTCGCCGCCGACCTCGAGCTGGCGAAGTTCACCCCCGTGACGCCTCCGAACCAGCTCGCTGCCGACCGTCTGCTACCGCCAGGACTATGCCGAATCGTCATGCGCGCCCTCTCGGAGGAACCCGATGAGCGCTACCAAACAGCCGACGCGATGAAAGCAGATCTCGAAGGCTTTCTGCGAGGCGGCGGCTGGCTCGAACAGAGGCGCTTCAAGCAAGGAACCGTCTTGATCGAGGAGGGAGCGGATGCGGATTGCGCCTACATCATCACGGACGGGCACTGCGAGCTGCATAAGAAGGTCAATGGACAGCGCCGCTTCATCCGCCTGATGGGTGCAGGGGAAGCCTTTGGCGAGACCGCCATCTTCGGCTCGACCCCGCGGACCGCGACGGTCATCGCATCCACAGACGTCGCTGTCCTGGTCGCCACTCGGGCGGCGCTCGAGCACGAGCTGGACCGCAACGTGTGGGTGCGGTCCTTCGTCGAAGCGATGGCAGAACGCTTCGTCGAGCTCGACCGCAAGGCAGCGCGGCTGGAGCAAGAGCTGGCGAAGCTGCGAGCCAAGCAGTGACGTTTCCGAAGGGTCCCTGTGGTAGCATGCGGGAATGCCACGACGACGAATCCTGGTAACAGGCGGAGCCGGCTTTCTCGGGTCCCATCTGTGCGACAAACTGCTTACGCTCGGGCACGAAGTCGTGTGCGCCGACAATTTCTTTACGGCCCAGCGCCAGAATGTAGAGCATCTTCTGAACAACCCTCGCTTCGAGCTGTTCCGGCACGATGTCGTGCAGCCGATGACGATCGAGGTAGATGACATCTATCACCTGGCCTGCCCCGCCTCACCCGTTCACTACCAGCGCAACCCAGTTCGCACGATTCGAACGGCGGTCCACGGCACACTCAACCTGCTCGACATGGCTCGCGAGGTGGGAGCCCGCATGATGATCGCTTCAACGAGCGAGGTGTACGGCGACCCGCACGAGCACCCGCAGCGGGAGGAGTACTGGGGAAACGTCAACCCCATTGGGCCCCGCGCCTGCTACGACGAGGGCAAGCGCTGCGCCGAGTCACTCACTGTCTCCTACGCCATGCAGTATGGTACGCGGACGCGAATCGCGCGCATCTTCAATACCTACGGACCACGAATGCACCAGGATGACGGGCGCGTCGTCAGCAACTTCGTCCTGCAAGCGCTGCGCAACGAACCGATCACGATCTACGGAAAAGGCGACCAAACGCGGTCGTTCTGCTTTGTAAGCGACCTGATCGAAGGCTTTGTTCGCCTGCTGAATACGGAGGAGGATCCGGGACCGGTCAACCTCGGCAACCCCAGCGAACGTACGATCAAGCAGCTCGCCGAAATGATCATCGAACTGACGGGCTCCAAGAGCGAGCTGGTCTTCAAGCCACTGCCTGTCGATGACCCCACACGACGCTGCCCGGACATCGGCAAGGCCAAGCGATTGCTGGACTGGGAACCGAGGGTGTCGATCGAGGAAGGGCTTCAACACACCATTGACTACTTCCGCGCCACCGAGCCCGCTACTTGAGATGGGCCCCATCCAAATGAAGGCGAGTACGAGTACAATCGAGGCACATGTTGCTGCGCTTCGAGCTTACTCCGCTATTCATCCTACCACTCTTGCTGAGCTGCTTACTGGGCGCCCGCCCGGTCGAGGCCCAGGACGCCGGGCTTCCGACGCACAACCTAGTACTGTCCCTCGAGTCCTATGTGGACGACGCCACAGTCCGCAACGAGCAATCACTGGCGAACCTGCAAAACGAGCAAGGTGAGACCGAGGTTGGGCGCGGACTCCTGTCCGGTTCCGTATCACTGACCTACCTCACACCCTTGACCGACATCTTCCTGGTCGGTGCCGGCGCGCGCTACCTCGGCAGCTACCGCTACGAAGAAGACGACGCGGAGGAGGACGACGAGCCCACCCTGATGGGGCGCCTGTTCGAGCTCTATGGTCGGGCAGAGTTCCGAATCACACTCACTGAGGATATCCAGGTGGTTCCTGCTGCCGAGCTCGGTGTCCCGCTGATGTTCCCCAGTGGCAGCCTCCAGGAGCGTCTAGATATGCTTGAAACCACGAGCTACAGCGTGAACTCGTTGCCTCGGACTGGATTCTTGCTGGGGGGCGAGGTCGGAGGCCGTCTTAGGCTTGAGCACTGGCTCGCGTTGCGCGCGGCGTTCGGGGTCGTGCACGAGAAGCTTTTCCTCTACGACGCCAGTACCGAGGATGACATCGGCCAGGCGTCGAGTTCGTTCTCGCTCGTGCGTCTCAAAGTCGGGCTGGGCGCGGAGGTGAACTTCTGATCTTCGTGGCCGCCTCTCCTACCGGGTGGGGGATGTGTGGTTGCACGCGCCCCGAGGCGTCCACTACGTTAGCCTCCTGGGGTTTTGATGAAGTACTCGATGTTCGGTCCCTTGCTTGTCGCCCTGGCCTGGCCTCTCGGGGCCTGCGGCAGCGACGCATTTCCCTTCAACGCCGATAACCCGGGCCGCGGCCCCGGCGAGCTGCTCGACAACACACAGCCGCTCAACAGCGACTACACCGGCGGAACCAGCGGTGACCCGGAAGCCGCAGCAAGCGACCCGGCAGCGCTCGCGGCAATTCCCGTCTGCGATGCCACTTGCCGGGACTACTGCGACGGCCTATCGCTGAACAACCCGGTCGACGCGAGCATGTGTCGCGCGCTGTGGGGCGTCGGACTCGACACGCGCCCGATCGACTTCCACGAAGCCTGCCGCCGCCTACACGTTGACCTGCTCGGCGAGTTTCCGACCCGGGGACAGAGCAACCGGGCTTGCGCGGATGGTGACTGGGACACCGCGGTCTCCGGCATGCTGCAAGACGAGCGCTTCGTTCGCGTCCATCGCCGACGCTGGGCGGACTTGCTTCGCTACAACAACACCGCGGTCAGCATCGAGCGTATCTATGACGCCGACCAACTCGTAGCCCGCCTGTACTTGGGCTACGCGAGCTATGACGAGTTCGCTGCTGTCGTGAGTGCCCACCCCGTACTCACGCGACGCTACGACACCGCTGGGGACCGGGTCGAAGCCCTGTTCGAGCTGTTTCTCGGTCGCCCCCCATACAACAACGAGCGAGCGGATATGGCGCGGTTGTACGCCCAGTGGGAGAACGGCTATTTCGACCATCCCGCGCTGGGCATGCGCTTGCCCGACGCGACGCTCAGGTTTCCGTGCGTCACTGACGACGGCCGGGTCGATCCGTCCACCAAGGGACAGTGCACGAGCGTCCTGTGGGGCTACAAGGAAGTCATCCTAACTCCCGACTACCGAGCGCTCGAGGGCGAAATGTGGAGCGGCCTGCTCACGGCCGACGAATGGCACCTGCTGCAGGAGCCCGGCCGCATCATCGCGAGCCAGCTGGGGTTCTGGGAGCACGCCGTCGACCGTGCCCTCGAGTATTACCTGGGATATGACCTGGTGACCGATATCCCGGCGGTGCGCAAGGCGCTGGTCGAATACGTGCTTGCCCATAACGGCGACATGCGAGCCCTTCACTACGCGATCGCCACATCTCAGATCTATCTACAATCGAGTGCAGGCGAAACCGAAACGGAGCACCGCTACACCCATGGCCCCCTGAAACAGGCCACGGTCGAAACCTGGATCGACTCACTCAAGAAGACGACGGGCTACGATCTTGGGCGCTGCGACCATCGGATGCCGGAGCCTCGAGACATCGCCGAGAGCTCGCCCGCCGGCATCGCGCTGGTGCGAGCTTCCGAGTGGGATTTGACCGACAACGGCATCCGGCGCGACTACCGCGACCTCGCGCGCACCCTGGGCGGCTGCCCGGACAACAACGTGGGCGGTCGCTTTACAACCGTTTCGATTCTCACCACGGCTACCCAAGAGAGCTTCGTGGCAAGCGTCTGCAACCCCGCACTGCAGCAGAACCGTGGCGCGGGCGTGGACGCGCTGATTCCGGGCGATCTAGACCCCAGCCGCGCCATCGACGCAGACGCCGCCGAAGCGATCGTCGAGCACCAAGTCCGCACGTTTTTTGGGCGACGGGCGCGCGAAGCCGAGCGACAGGAGGCGCGCGACAACGCGACAGCATGCACGCCTGCGCCTTGCTCGGTCGAAGCGTTCGCTCGACCCGTCTGCTATGCGCTGCTGTCCAGTAGCGAGATGCTTTTCTACTGAGAGGAAGTGATGACGGTACGCAAGCATCGACGAACGACAAAGATCGGGCGCAGGGCCCTGATCAGGGGAGCAGCCGCCGGAAGCCTTATCGCGGCCGCGGCGCCTCACATCTGGATTCCGCGGGGTATCGCTCAGACGGCGGCGCGCGACACCGTAAAGCACATCTTGTACATCCGCCTCAGCGGTGGCTTCCGATTTCCCGTGGCCTTCAACGCCGGTGTCGGCGACCAGTTCAACCCGTTCGGCCGTGCAACCGGGCTGCCGAGTGGCACCGATTGGGGCGTAGGCCAACTACTCATGCGGGCCCCCTACCTTGAGGGCGACCAGGGCCAGGCGCTGCGCGATATGGGGATGCGCCCGGTCCATGAGCTCGCCAACCGGATCACGGTCGTACCATGCGTGGACCATGAGCCAGATGCACCCGGCGCAGACGGCAACCATGGCACCGGGCTCGAACGATACTACACCGGCTACGCCGACGGAGGCGTCGGTTTCTTCACGATGATCAACTACGGCCTGCGCGAGAAAGTTGCTCAGGCCGCCGCCGAAGAGCGCCTGCTGCTACCGGCATTCGTGCTTGGCGGTGCCGGCATGGGGCGGGGTGTCGGACCGTATGCAGCCCATCGCCCTCCGGTCTTGAGCGGAAGCGGATTCGACGCCTTCGGGCTGCAGGACGATGGTTTCCCCACGTGGGCCGAGGCGATGGTCCGCCACGTCGATGAGCGGTATCGGGACCGACAGCACCCGGCTGTGCGCTCTCCCGTCCAGGTCTACATGGAGACTCGCAAGGCGACCGAGGCCTACAGCGAGATTTTCAACAGCGAGACCCTGAAGGTCGCCAACGGCAGCAACGAAGCCGTCGACGGGATCTCGAATGCCGAGCTGGAGACCTTGATCGGCGACTCCCGGGCGGGTCGCGACATTCGGTTGGCCCTACGGCTATTTCACTTCGGATCTCCGGCCGTCTACCTGGATCAGGGTGGCTATGACATGCACTCGAACGAGGAAGACAATCTTCCAGGCCAGTTTGACGATCTCAACAGGCTCATCAGCGGACTGTTCGTGGCCCTCGACCGGATGCAACACCCAAGTGGCGGCACCTACTGGGACAATACGCTCGTCGCCTTCGGCAGCGAGTTTTCACGCACGGCGCGCGGCAGCCGCTTCAACTCGGCACGCGGAAGCGACCACAACAGCGACCGCTCGACACGCTGGATGTCCATGCCATTCTTCGGCGGTGCCATAGGACGCCCAGGCGCACGCATCGGAGAAACCCGGTCGGGCGATCTGGAAGCCATGGGCCGTGTTTTTTCGTACCGCTCTGTGATGAAAACGATGCTCGATGCCCTGGGCGCCGATCATACCGAGTTTTTCCCCGCCGACCCGCCTTTCAACGAGCTATTCGTATGATTGCGCGCACAGCCCCATTCAGTTGCGCCCTCGTGTGGGTCGCACTGGCCGCTTGCGGCGGCCCCGCCGAGTTTGATCCGGGCACCCTCTCCCCCGACCAAGTCCGGCCGGAACTGGCAAGCACGGAAACACACGTAGAACGCTACGAAGGCGACAACGTGATCGTCTTGTCGGCCCAAGAGGACCTCTTCGATGGTTTCGCGTTGCAGGCCAACGTGATTTCACCAACCTGCGGCCCCATCAACAACGTTTGCCACAATGCCAAGGAGTATCCGGACCTGCACACGCCGGCCAACTTCTTGAGCGCGATCGGGGCCCCCTGCAACGTGCAGCCAGGCAGCTATCAGGCGGTGTACGATCGCTGCGAGCCGAAGGGCGATCGACTCGCACTTGGACATGACCAGCCAGAGCTCGAAGTGGCATACATCGAGTACGTTGCCGGCAGTGCAGAAGAGGACGACGAAGCTACAGCGGATGCGGCGAGTCCCGGCCTGCACATCTACTTGGCGGGTAGCGTAAACCTGGAGGACCGCGAGTTTTGGAGCGATGCACGCTTTATGCGCTCGTTCATCGACGAGGACGGTTCCGTGCAGGAGCTGCCGTTCTTCACTTTCCAGAGTCGCTATCGCATCGTTGCCGACGACCCATATCGGTATGGTGATGGGGAACGGGGCACGCACGTTGTCGCCCAGGTCCGCGACTACCAGACCGGGCAGGTGGATGAGCTACTCAGTGTGGGCATCCGCGAGGCCGACAAGAACCGCAACGGGATCCTAGGCGCGAGGCGTGACGGCAATCCGATCAGTCTGATCGCCCCGGGTAATCCGGAGGAAAGCTATCTTGTAGGACGCATGCGGGGCGCCATGACGGGAGACCGCATCCCCGGTTCGCGCATGCCGCTGGCCAACGAGCCGCTCGACAGCGTCGAGATGCTCGCCCTATTCTGCTTCATCGAGGGACTCTCCGACCGCCAGCAACCCGTGGACCTGGCCACGCCGATCGACTACAGCAGCTGCAGCTACTCGCAACGCCCGGAGGAGCTTGAACTGCTCGGCTCGGGCGTAAGCTGGGATGGACGCATTCGGCGGATCCTGGACATCAACTGCGGCGGATGCCACGGCGGCGAAGCACCCGCTGCAGACCTCGACCTCAAGGATGGCGATGTGCACGCCCGCCTGCTCGAGGCGTCTTCCCAGCGTCCGGAGCTGAAGCTAGTGGAGCCTGGCCAGCCCGATATGAGCTACCTGCTTCACAAACTGGAGGATGACCCGTCGATTCTTGGCGCGGCCATGCCAGTCGATCCCCTGGATCCCGAGCGCCGTCTGATGCCGCGCGAGCTGGCCGACATGCGTGCCTGGATCGAAGAAGGGGCACTACCAGGTGGGGAAGCCGAAGTAGAGGCCGAAACAGAGGCCGAACAGGGCGCCGACGACGCGGGCATGCCCGCCGACGCTGGGTTCTGACCGCGTTCTGCCAGGT
>JAPPOR010000313.1 GCA_028817905.1 Myxococcales bacterium | reverse complement strand
GGTTGAGGGGGGCGGTCGGGCTGGAGGTTGAGCAGCGCGCCACCCACGATCAACAGCGAGCCCAGGACCGTCAGGGCGTGCGGTTGCTCGTCAAACACCAGCACGCCCCACAGCGTGGCAAACACGATCTGGATGTGGGAGAAGCTCGCGGCTCGGCCGGCGGTTTCCGCTCGGATCCCATGGGTGAGCGCGAGTTGTCCGGCCTGCGTAAGCAACCCTAGCAGTAGTAGCAAGAGCCACTCCGTGCCCACGGGCATCACCACCTCGGTCGCCAAGGCTGGCAGTGACATCGGCAGCGCGATCAGTGGGAAATAGAAGACGATGACGTCCGGATGCTCCGTCTCGCTGAGCTTTCGCACGGTCACATAGGCCAGCGCGCTCAGAACCGCCCCCGAGACGCCCGCGGCGACCCCGATCGGGTCCAGGGCTGGCGTGTTGCCCCCGAAAAGGACTGCCGGGCGAGCCACCAAGAGCGTGCCACACAGGCAGACCGCCACGGACAGCAAGAGACGACTCGCCAGGGGCTCACGGATCAGCAGGGCTGCCAGAACGGCGGTGAAGACGGGGTGCAGAAACTGCAGTACGGTGGCCTCTGCGATCGGCAAGCGTTGGATCGCTGTATAGACGCAGCACAGCGCGCCAAAGCCGAACAGTCCACGCACCGCCAGCAAGCCCGGACGCGTGCCCCAGGGAGACCTCCCCTGATAGCGCAGCACGGCCAGGCTCGCCACGAACGTCACGAGCGCACGGGCCGTGACCAGCTCGCTGGTGGGAAGCCGCTGCCCAGCGAGCTTGACGCAGACCGTCATGCCGCTGAAGGAAAGGGCGCTCAGCACCATGTAGCGCGCGCCTATGGGAATCGATTGCAGCACGGGCGTGCGGTGTAGCACGTTCGCGGCCCGTGGCAGGTCTCCCCTACGAAATCACGGGCCCTCGCATAACCGCTGGACTCTGCGCCGCTTTCGCTTCGCGCGAAAAATACAGCAAGCATAGGTCGGTCGCCGCAAGTTGCTGAGAAGCCGAATTCCTGCGCAGCTCCTACACACCCGGTTGCGCGCGCGCGCCCCAGCGACCTTCTGGCGCACGCTCGCGATAGCGCAGCCCTAGCTCTCGGTCATAAGAAAACGAAACCCGAGGCCAGCCACGATGCAGCGTATCAGGCGCCTCCTGCGCGGCGGTCAGTCTATCCGTTCCCCGCTTCAGGCCGAGTCGACTGATCTGAGTCGCTAGCTCCATGGGAGGGACGAACGAGGCGTCTGGCGCCAAGCATGAACACCCGCAACCGCAGTGACGACCCACCCTTCGCTGCGTGGCTCAATAGCAGGGGATAGAAGCGTACCGCGGAGGGGGCGACTGCGGCCGGAGCTGGTGTCGCTCGTCCGCCGTGACCGTGACACGTCCACTTCGTACAGCTGCATGGCAGGATGAGCACCGACGCGCTTCGTCCCATGGGCGGCGGCACGGACTACGTTGCGCTGAGGGCTGCGGGTCACACTGTGCCACCCAAAGGTGGGCCGGCCCCGTTGGCATACAGTGGCACAACTCCGGGACGCTCTGCATGCGGCCGGTCGAGGCCTGCCATCTAGTTGAACACAAGCCACAATTGCCTGCGAGGACCCAGTTCCATCGGTGCCGGCACGCCACTTGCTCAGCGAACAATTGAGGAGGTGGACCATGGCAAGCTGGCGTGGGTGGGTAGCGTGTTTCATCGTGCTGGGCGGAGGCTGCATCGGAGGGACAGGTGATGCGGTCGAGCCGTTGACCGGTGAGAGGTCGGGCAGTCGGTCAGCATTGGATGGCGAGCCGGGCGGTGATCGGGCCCAGCGGATGACGGCTGCGATCACGCCCCCGCCGGCGACCAGCTCGGTGGGTGCGGCCAGCCCGACAAGCATGCGAGCCCCGAGCGCACCTGCCTCCGCTGGCCAAGTCGCGAGCCCTGTCAGCGACTCTCCCGCGGCCGGTTCGCCGGGCCCGGCAGCGGACGCGAACACCAACGTAAGCCTAGGCGGCGCCCAGGATTTCGGCGTGTTTCGGAGCCAGCTCGCGGCCGGCATCGTCCCGCGTGTGGGCGACTTCGATGCGGCCGGCTTCTTCGCCGAACACCACACCGCATTGCCACCGCCGGACTGTGGCGACCGGGTGTGCTTGCAGACCATGTTGGGGGTGCTCGGTAATCTCGTCAACGGAGAGAACTGCACCATGCTTCAACTCGGCCTCAACTCCCCGTTGGCCGCCAATCCGGACGATCGCCCGCCGCTGAACCTGGCGATCGTGGTGGATACGTCCGGTTCCATGCAGGAGAACGGAAAGATGAACTTCGTGCGCCAAGGGCTCAACCTGCTGATCGACGGTATGCGCGATGAAGACCGCCTGGCGCTGATCCGCTACGCCGACGAGGCAGAGGTCCTGTTGCCCATGACCGACGTGGCCCTGAACCGCGGAACGATCCGTGAGGCGGCCAACTCGCTTTCAGCCAACGGCGGCACGAACCTCTACGACGGTCTGCGCGAAGGGTACGCGGAGGCGACCAGCTTCTACGATAGTGGACGTCAGAACCGCGTCATCCTGCTCAGCGACGGCTTGCCCACCCAGGGCGTGCAGGATCCTGCCCAGATCACCTCCATGAGTCGCAACTTCAACTCCCAAGGGATCGGTCTTTCCACGGTGGGACTCGGCGTAAATTTCAACGTCGAGCTGATGCGCGGGCTCGCCGAGCAGGGCGATGGCAATTTCTACTTCCTGGAGAACAGTGGCGCCGTGAGCGAGGTCTTCACTGAAGAGCTCAGCTACTTCACCGTCCCGGTCGCCTTCGACCTGGAACTGAAACTCGTGAGCGGTCCGCACTATGCGTTCCGGCGCGCTTTCGGCTCGAGTTTCTGGAAGGAGTCCGACGACGGCGGCACGTTGAGTGTTCCTT
The DNA here is from genome assembly GCA_028817905.1 of Myxococcales bacterium. GTDB lineage: Bacteria > Myxococcota_A > Polyangia > Polyangiales > JAFGIB01 > JAPPOR01. The sequence goes on along the minus strand of JAPPOR010000313.1, from coordinate 10,574 downwards.
CTGTCTTCCTCGCCCACCGAGAATCGGATGAGGACGTCACCGAGGCTGGTGGTCGACGGGGTGGCGGTTCGGCTCTCATGATCGAGCTCATGCCGACGCTGGCGGAGGATAGCGACCTCAACCTGACCGAGAGTGAGGTTGCGGTCATCGATGTCTCGTTCCGGGAGCCGGGTACGGACGAGGTCGTCCGTCAAACAGTCGAAGTGACTTTCCCGCATGCGCCATGGGTGACTCCGGAACGGGGAGAGTGGGTGAGCGACGACATTCCGATCATTCAGAAGAGCTTTGTCATGCTCAACATCCTTGTTGCGTTCGAAATGGCTAGCGAGATGCACTACGCGGGCGCCAACGAGATGGCCGTGGGCGATCTGAACCAAATCATCGCCGCCGTGGAGGACTACAACGAGGAAATCCAGGACGTCGACATGGACTACGACCTGGAGATGCTGCGGGACCTGCGCGACCTGATCGAGACGCACATCCCCCGTCCCGAGCCGCCTCCTGTGCAAGTCAGAGCGGACCCCTGGCCGTGCGACTGAGGCCGTGTGCTGCAGGCACAAAGCTCGGTTTGGCACCGGGCGGACGGGTCACCGTGCCCCGGACGACCGCTTTGGCCAGCGGTTTTCGAGCTGCACGACCAACTCCTGTACACCCGGCTGTGTACGCGCGACCGCACGCCTTCCGCGACGACCGTCCTGCGCGCGCACGCGCAGCTCGAGTGAGCGCCCCGTGGGCAGGCCATGCAGATAGCACATCCCGTCCGTGGCGACGCACGAGGACAGCGCCGGTGCGCCCGGGCTGGAGTCCGCGAAGGCTTCCACCGTGGCATGCAACACGGCGACGTTGCCCGCGTTTGCGACGGTGACGAAGAGCGAACTGGATTTCGGACAGGAACGGCCCAAGCATGCGGGTGCGGGTTCGTCTCCGACGATGGTGAGTTCGCGCTCGAGGCGATGCATGCCATCCGGCGTGCGCAGCGTCACGGGCACAGCGTCGAAGGTGGACAGGACGCGGGGGCCGAACTCGAGCGCGAAACTGCACGTGCTGGCATGCACCGGCAACATGCGATGCTTGATCTCACTACTCTCGACCAGCACGTGGTCGGTCGCGCAGCGACCGCTGGACAACCGCTCGACCGCGCCAAGCCACACCGGAGTGCGACCCACGACCAGCTCGAGTGCCGTGTCGCTTGTCAGTAGAGTGCCCGGACGCCCGCGATCGGACCGCTGCATGCCGTTCGAAGCGTCCTCCTCAAGCGGCGACAGCTGGATCGGAGTGCCCGCGTGGGCGTTTTCGCCGGGCAACGCACCGACGTCATACCTGCCTGCCGGGAGCCACTTCTCAACAACTCCCTGGGCATCCGTTCTCCAGCGCATGGGTTGGAATTCTCCCCCAAAGCGAATGGCATAGAGCTCGGCATCCGGAATGCGAACACCGGCCTGCGTCGCCAGCGTTACGCGCAACCGAGCATCGGGCCCGACGGCAAGGCGCATGGGCGTTCCACCGCGCTCGACCGTGATGGGAGGGCTTTGACCTGTGGTGCGGCCGTCGGGGCTTTCGGCCCGCACCCCATCGAGCGTGGCGCGGTCCCGCAGCTCGATGCGAAAGCGCCCAGCCTCGTCGCTGACAACGGGATCGGTTCCGGTACCCAACGCCGTGATCTGGAAGCCGGCAAGCTTCGGAACTTTCTCGCCGCGTCGCGGCACGAGCTGACCATCGAGATGCACCGTGACTTGGTCGCGCGTGCGCGGCGGCAAGGCGGACTCGGGCACCCATCCGGCTAGCCACAGCGCGAACTTGTGGCTATTCGGCTCCCGCAGCACCACACGATATGCGCCGTCGCGCTTGTCCACCCAGCGTACACGCGTGCCTTTGGGCAAGCTCGCGATCGGTTCGCCGCCCCGGCTCGCCGACCACAGTGGACTGGTGCCAAGCAGGCTCACTTCTTCGTCTCCGACTGGTAGCCTGTAGTCCGCGTCGCGACAGAGCGAAGCGACCCCGAACCCGTCTGCGGGTCCGTCGGGATCGAGCGCCGCCGCGTCGATGTAGCCCCGAAGGCGGATCGGCTCGAGCTCTGGTGAAGCGTCGATCAGCGCACGCGTGCCTTCACGCGCGATCACAGCGACGGTCAAGTCCCTGTTGAGCTTGGCGTGACGGCTTCCATCGTCCGAGCGGATCAGGACGTCGTGCGTCAACGAGGCGGTGTGCAGGGCAGGGGTGCTGGGGGCACTTGGGGCCACGCAACAGTCGCCCCCCGGATGGATCGCGCCGTCTATTTCGCGCGGCTTTAGGTCGGCACAGGCTGCCCAGGTCGCACGGATGCGCGTTCCTTGCCGCACTTCGCCTCCATCCCCCTGCACGCCCTCGTATTCGACTTGTGCCCGTCCATCTTGATGGCGAAGGATCTTGACCAGTGCTCCCTTGCGTAGCCACGACCAGCCCGGCACGATCGGAACCTCGCGTCGTGTGAAGACACGCAGCGCCGTGCGGTCGACGAAGCCCTGCACGCGGTAGGGGCCGACCGCCTTCACTTCGGCGAGGCCGCCCTCGGTGCCGACCCGATCGGCTACCACGCGCACGACTGAGCCAAGCCCAAGGACCGCAAAGTACCGGCCCTGACGATCGGCAACTCCTCGCAACGGGCCGAACAACGTCCGGCCGACGAAGCACGCCGGTTGCTCCGCTTGCACCATGCTGGTGGACAACAACAGGCCCGCGCACAGAAGCACCGCTCGCATGCGTAGGCCGCGACTCCCGGCGAATCCCCTGGCCTTGGGCGCGCCCCATACCAAACTGGCCCACACGACCATATCCTATCGCGTGTTCGGTCGTTCCTCCAGCACCCACGTGCTAGTGAGTTCTGGCCGGCGGCTACCGCACTCTTCGATCGAAGGCTTGGCTGAGTCAGTGCACCGCGCTGTTGCGCCCGGTCTCTTCGCGTTTGCGGCACCGCGCTGCCGGACTATAACTGAAGCCTGAGGCTGCGCGTCGCGCCTCGCAAGGAGGGTGCCCAATGGTGAGGCTGTTGGGAGTGCTGGGGATAGTTGTATGCGCGGGTTGCCTTTCGGGTGGCGTCAAGCAGGACGTGGGCGATGCCGGTCCGCGCCCCGAGGATACCAGCGCTTTGTCGAGCGAGGATGGCGTGGGCATGTCCGATGGGGACGGGGACATGGAGGTCATCGCGGGCGATGCGGACGACCCGGTGCGTCCAGGGCCGGTGTGCGGCGACGGCCGGATCCAGGGCGGTGAGGTCTGCGACTACGCCCCCGACACGGGTGACACATTTGTGATCGTAGGCAGTACCTGTGCCTCTGAAGTGCCGGACCGCCCGCTCGGGATACTGCATTGTCAGCCGGGCTGCCGCACCTTCAATACCGAGGCCTGCTACGCTGAACAGCCGGTTGTCTGCGGGAATGGCACTATCGAACCCAGCGAGGACTGCGATCTCGCCCCAACCCGCCCCCTCTTTCGCCCGGGCGACAACACGTGTTCCGACGTTACCATGGGTCAGTTGCCGATCGGCGCCCTGGGGTGCACCGCGTCGTGCAACTTTGATCTCAGCCGCTGCCGTGGGCGCGAGGATCCGTAGCCTGCGATGGCCGGCGTTGCCAGGTCGTCGACCAGGGATGTCGGGCGCTGGCTCACCGAGATCGCACGTGCGACGTTGCCAACGGTCTCGCGGGCCCTCATAGGTGATCACTTGGGCGGGCGGCGGGCAGCACCCTATTCCGAGCCAGCTGGTGTACTCACAAGATGTCGCCGTCAGTGGGGTTCGCTGGCTGCTCCTACTCGCAGTAGATGTATGCGCTGGGATACGCCGCCACCAGGACGGTGCCGTTGGACTGCACCGACACACCCTGGACGGTGTGTTCGTCGGCGATCTGTATGCCACCGGGCCAGCGGGCCGCGCCGGTTTCGTCGTAGCGCTGCAGCCAGAGCGTGCCGACCGTGCTGTCGTTGCCGGCCACGACCACGTCGCCATTCGGGGCCAGTGCGACCGCACGGCCGACGCCGCTGCCCTCCCGTTGGCCGGAGGACCACAGGGCCCGATCGGGTAGCTCGACGAGCTGCACCCAGGGGTGAGGATCGTTGTCACCTCCGGTCATGCCCGCCGCGGCAAGACGGCCAGACTCGTCGCTTGCCACGGCGACAAGTGTGGCGGATTCGTCGGGGGTCCACGCGCCTATCTGGGACAGCATCAGGTGATCGCTTCGCTCGAGCAGGTCGGGGCCGAGCGACAGGACCGTGGGCTTCGAGGCGTTGACGAACCGCATGACCGAGCCGCCGGACCAGCCGTAGGTCAGAAGTTGGGCACCGCCTGAGGCAGTCATCCAAAGGTCCCCGTAGCTCGTCCAGAGTTCGGGCAGCGGCTCGAGCGCCACCCGGGTGGTGTTGGACCCGGCTGTCAGGGCCGACAGCGAGCCCCGCGGACTTGCCATCATTGCACCGGTGCGGGCCACGACCCAGTGGTGCTGCAGCGCCAGCAGGACCGTGCCGTCGGAGTGTACCGCCGGTGTGAGGCTTACGTGGTTTTCGGGCGCGGGCGGGGCGGACGCGACTCGTTGGACCGGACGGTCGCTTGTGAACAGAAGGTAATCGGCGCGTGGGGTATCCAACGGATCCACCATCACGGTCGCCGCCACCGTGTCCCCGCGGGCTGCAGCGCGCAGCAGCTGGGAGGTTCCCTCTGGTGGCGCCGAAAGCTCTGAAAGTGGGCTGTCGCTGCCGATGCGGCGTGCGCCGCTGCCCTGCGCGTCCAGCACCCAGACCTCGCCGCTGTACTTGCCCGCTTGCTTCAGCACCACAAACCCGTCGCCTCCACGCAGCACTTGTACGCCGAGGGTTTCGTCGGGGAGTGTCCAGGGCACCAGTCGACCGCAGTCGTCAGCCGTCGGACCGAATTCCACGTTGTCGTCGTCGCCTTGCGCCCGCGTCCCCGGCGGATTCGCGTTGCCCGCATCCGCGGGCGCGTTCGCGCCGTCCGCAGGTGTGGTCCCGGGCATCGACACGCCGTCACGTGTGTTGTCTGGCGGTGCGTCTTGGGGCATCGCGGGCATCGCGGCCATCGGCTCCAACGGGGTACCGGCATCGGCGGTCGGGTCGTCGGCGTCGTCGGCCGGTGGCGGCGAACCCCGGTCTGTCGGCGCTGCGTCGCGCACGGAGGCCAGCTCCGCGTTCCCAGTCATGCTGGCGGCACCATGGCTTGCCGTGTCCCGCCCTTCCGACCAATCGTCAGGGGCCCGGGCGTGTTCGTGGCTGCAGCCACCCGTACACGTGGCAGCCAGGGCTAGCACGACCGCCGCCTGCCACCCCGCTCCATGTGTCCGCCGCCTCACACCCATCCCGCGCCCCGGTCTACTCCCGTGCAGACAGGCTGGCATCTGTTCCGGGGTGAGCCAAGCCCCGGATCCGGGACAGTCCGTGTGCGAGCCCAGCTCGGTCCGTAAGGCCGTCCTCACGCAGACAGCGGGCGATCCTTGTCGGTCTTCTGTTCCGCGTCTGCCCCGTTGCCTTCCGGGCTTTGGGCGCGGGACAGCTGTTCGTCGAGGGCGGGGCCCTCCAATTGTTCCTGTTCGATCAGCTCGCCAGCGAGTTCGTCCAGCAACGAGCGATTGTGGTCGAGGATGGTGTGCGCGCGGGTCTCGGCCTCCCGCATCAGACGTGCAACTTCCTGATCCACCAGGTCGTTGGTGGCGTTGGCGCAGGCAGCACGACCGGGGATATCGCCCAGGAACGTCGGGCCCTCCGCCTTCAGCGAGACGGGACCGATCCCGGGGCTCATGCCGTACTCCAGCACCATGGCTCGCGCCATGGCGGTGGCTTGCTTGAGGTCGTTGGCGGCGCCGGTGGAGATGTCGCCGTATACGAGACGCTCGGCGGCCCGACCGCCCAACAAGCTGGTGATCTCGCCCGTCAGCATGGCCTCGGTGAGGAGTTTGCGCTCTTCGCTGGGCCCCTTGCGCGTGTATCCGAGGGCGGAAAGCCCGTGGGGCACAATGGAGATCTTCTGCACGCTCTGCCCCGTGCCTGCCACGCGCGCCGTGATCGCGTGGCCGATCTCGTGGGTCGCGATGCGCCGCCGCTCGTCTTCGCTGATGATGCGCGAACGCCGTTCCAGACCGGCCACGACCCTATCGATCGCATGGGAGAAGTCGCTTGCGGTGACCTCCTTGGCGCCTCGCCGGGCCGCCGCCAGGGCCGCTTCGTTGACGAGGTTGCGCAAGTCCGCCCCGGCGAAGCCCGGCGTTTGGGCGGCGATCTTCTCCACGTCGGTCTCCGGTGCCAGCGGGACCTGTCGCAGATGTACCTTGAGGATGGCTACCCGCCCGTTGCGATCGGGTGTGTCGACCAGCACCTGGCGGTCGAAGCGGCCCGGTCGCAGCAGGGCCGGGTCCAGCACCTCCGGTCGGTTGGTCGCGGACATGATGATCACAGCCTTGTTCGGCTCGAACCCGTCGAGCTCGACCAGCAGCTGGTTGAGCGTCTGTTCCCGTTCCTCGTTGTGGGATCCGGCCATCCCGAGCCCACCGCGCGAGCGCCCGATGGCGTCGAGTTCGTCGATGAACACGATGCATGGCGCGGCCTTGCTCGCCTGATCGAATAGATCGCGCACGCGTGAGGCGCCCACGCCCACGAACATCTCCACGAACTCGGAGCCGTTGATCGAGATAAAGGGTACGCCCGCTTCGCCCGCTACCGCGCGCGCTAACAGTGTTTTGCCGGTCCCAGGGGGGCCGACCAACAGGACGCCCTTGGGGATCTTCGCACCCAGTGCCTTGAAGCGCTCCGGCGTTTTCAGGAACTCGATGATCTCCTCCAGCTCCTGTTTGGCCTCAGGGATACCAGCCACGTCGTCGAAGCTCACGTCGACATCGCTTTCCTGGAACACCTTGCCCTTGCTGCGGCCAAAGGCGAGCGCACCGGCGGGGCCACCCCCTCGGGAGAGTCCACCGCCAAGCATGCTCAGCAGGAAGAAGCCGATCACCACATAGAACAGGATGGAAAGCAGGGGAAACCCGTCTGTACCCGGAACGCCCGTGTACTCAACGCCCCGCTCCTCCAGTTCGTTGACGAGCCCTTCGTCCTCGACACGCATCACACGAAATGTCTTGCGGGACTTCTGCTTGGCATTCGCCTGTGGGTCTTTCTGCTCCGGTGGCGGCTCCTTTCCCTCTCGATACAGGCCACTGATCTCGTCTTCGCCGATCGCGATCTGTTCGATTCGGTCTTCGCGTAGATATCGCTTGAACTGGTCATAGCGGATGAGGTTGCCGCCTTCGCGGCCGGCGAAGATCCAGAAGGCTGAAATGAGCGCCACCGTGAGCGCGATCACCACGACCCCGGAACGCCCAGGGAGGCTGGGCGGCTCTGGTTGCTTGCTCGGAGGTGGTCGGCGGCCGCTGGGTTCGGCTGGTGGCATGTGTGCTTGTCCTGCAAACGGTTCGAACGGGGCCAGTCGCCTGTGACGAGCGGCCCACCGCCAGCAATTACCGCACCAGCACCCGGATCAGAAGGCGTTTGAGGTTACTGGCAAGTAACGACTGGCTCCAGGGAGGCGCCGTTGGCCACGATCGAGGCGTTTTCGAGTGTGCTCAGCGCGCATTCCGAGTCCATGTGGACCATGACGATCGTGTTGGTCTCGCCGGCCACCGCGTCGGCCGCGAAGTCATATGCGAAGTCCCCGTTGCCGCTACAGGCACTGTTGTCCTCCGGTGAGTACCCGGTGGGGTGCTCGCTGTTGTAGATCCAGAGTTTCACGGCATCGTCGACGCCGGTGACCTCGACCACCAGGCTCGTCAGGACGAAGCCCCCGATTTCCCCGTCCGTGTGCGTTTCGGGTGCCGCTGGGGGAACCCAGATGTTCGAGCGGAAATAGGTAAACTCCCCGATGCCGTGCGGTACTCCTGCGTCATCGTCGCAGAACGTCGACGCCTGCGAAAACCCGATCCGGGTGGGGTCGTCGGCCGGGACCCAGTTGGGGTCGTCGAGGGCGGGTAGCTGCTGAAGGTCGAAGCCGGCGCACGGGTACCCGGAGACTCCGGCGAAGTCCTGGTAGGCCAGCCCGACGTGCTTGTCCCACGTGCCTCGCAGCACCGTAGGTGTCTGCAGCGGGTCTCCGCTGGCCTTGCCGTCGCACAGCGCCTGGCTCAGTTCGTCGTCCGCGTCGACGACCTCGACTGGGCGCACGTCCGAGACCTCCGACCCATCCCCGTCGCCGTCTCCGCCATCGGGGGCGCCGGCGGGGTCGTCGCGCTTGGGATCACCGGGCGGCTTAGCGGCGTCCGGGTGGCCCGCCCCGGGAACACTGGCGTCGGGTTTGATCGTTCTCGTGTTCCCCAAGTCGGTGCCGGAGCCTGTGCTGAAGGCCGGCTTCGCTTCCGAGCCGCCACAGCCGATGCCGTTGGCAGCCACCAAGAGGGCGAGCCATTGGGCCCTTCCAAATATCCCCAAGTAGTACTGCATATCACTTCAGCATAGGCGCAAATACCCATGCGCGCACGCGTACCTGTGGTGGTGGAAGCACCGATTCTCCACGTACGTCCACTGGGCTGTAACAATGCGCATGGCAATAGTACACCCAATAGAAATTCAGGTCGTGCTAGCGACCTTATCCAGACGCACCCAATCGAGGCAACGTGACCAAACTCGACGCAAACGTCGACGAAACACTGATTCAAGGTCGCTAATGCATCGCGGGCCGGGGGAGTTGTCGCGGCGGTTGCAGCCGGGGGGCGCCGTGGCGTGCGATCACCGCCAGGTTTTGCTCGGGGTCGTGCACCAGGAGGTCGAACTCACGGACGAACTCGGGTGGCATCTTTTCCATCCAGTCGCTGACGCTGGCCCAATCGCAGATGTACTGGATGTCCTTGTCGAGAATGTAGCGGGCCAGGGTGTCCTCCTCGCGGGCCCGGAGGGCCTCGGCGTTGACCTTGCCATCGAGGTTGTGGGTGTAGTCATGAAAGTATCCCAGCGTGCCGGTCTGAGGGGCCCCAATCCAGGTCTTGTCTGGCACGTGCTTGAGCACCCACGCGATCACCTGGACGTGTTCGTGCTGGCTACCCTTGCGATACAGCCGTAGTTGGGTGCCGACCACCAGGGCCACTGCGGCAATCGGAAGCGCGAAGGCTAGGGCCCGTTGTTTGCCGGCCAGCCAGGTGAACGCGTGTACGGAGACCACGCCGAAGAACAGGGCCGTGAACGGGGTCGTCGGAAAGAAGTAGCGAGCGATGAAGTGATTCGCACCGAAGAACACCCCGTAGTAGGTGACGAGACAGACGAAGTAAATCAGCACCAGCACCATCAGCACGCGCACCGCGTGCCCGCCGCTTCGCCACATCCTGTGCAAGATCACCCCGCCTGCCAGGCATCCGGCCACCCCCAGGGCGACGAAGGGCATGGTGTCTTGCAGGGCGTTGGGGATCGGTAGCAGCAGCGTCAGGTTCTCGAGCATCACTGGAGGGATCGAATGCAGGTTGCCACCCAGGACCGCCTCGGCGCTCTCGGACTGACCTGAGATCGGCATGATGTGTCCGAAGCGCTGGTAGTTGCTGATCATCCACGGCGCGGCGACCACGACCGAGGTGGCTCCGAACCCGAGGGCCGTCACGAAGCGCTGTCGCGCGGCCGATAGGCCGCCGCGCAGGAAGCCGCCGATGACGTGGGCCAGGCACACCGCCAGAATCAGAAAGACCGCGTCGTTCCGCACCCAAAACGCCCACCCGAGCAGGGCCCCACCGGCGAGCTGTTGCCGCCCGGATAGTTCCCGCCTATCGGTTTCGGCAAAGAACAGGGCGACGAGGGTGACCGCAAGGGCGTACCAGCCGCTTTCCAGGCAGTTCATCGTGTGGGGCACGCAGTTGCTGCTCGCGAACCAGCCGCCGGCCGCGACCAACGCGATCGCCTCACGGCGCGGATGGCTTGCCAGTACCCTCCGGCCCAGCTGGTAGATACAGACCGCGGCGACGGCGGCGATCGCCGTCTGCATCAGGAGGCTGATGAGCACGCCGGCGCGCTTGTCGCCACCGGCGAGCATGTAGGAAAGCGCCCACGTAAGCGTCGCGAACGGCTGGACACCATTGGTTGGCAGCGTGCCCGCCGAGGTGCTCATGCCCAGGCCTAGGGCGATGTTTCGGGACACCGTTAGCAGCATGTACCCATCTTCTGTGGGCCACTGCTGCAGCAGCCTTCCGCCCTGATCGAACAGCGGCGCGATCCGAAAGCCGCCGCCGAGGGCCGCCGCCAGGGCAGTCAGCCAGCGTAAGGAAGCGGGAAGCTTGCCCATTGCGCGCCATCATACCTCAAAGCGACCCCGACTAGACGCACCCTATCAAAGGCAACGTGATCAAACTTGACTCAAACGCGGACGAAACGCTGACTCAAGGTCGTTAGCCCGCATCCATCACCAAATCGCGCGCCCTCGCACAAGTGATCGACTCCACAGCGCTTTCGCTTCAGTCAAAAATACAGCGAGTATTCCCTCCTTCACCGAAAGCCCTGCGAAGCCGATCACTTGCACGATCATCACGTGCCTTGGTGATGGATGCGGGCTAAACCATCTCGCTGGGGGCGGAGCG
>JAPPOR010000634.1 GCA_028817905.1 Myxococcales bacterium | reverse complement strand
CCGCATGTCTCCCAAATGTTCTGGCGGTTTGTCCGTGTAGCGTACCATGTAGGCCATGCCCGACCGGCCACCGATGCGCGATCTCGACTTGCGGCAAGTCGACCTCAACCTGCTCGTTCCCCTGGCTGTGCTACTCCGGCATCGCCATATCTCGCGCGCCGGCCGTGAACTCGGATTGAGCCAGCCCGCGATGAGCCGCGCGCTGGGTCGGCTGCGACAATTGTTCGACGATGAGCTGCTCGTCCAGGCAGGGGGAAACCTCAAGCCAACACCTCGGGCGGAGGCGCTGGAGCCCGCGCTACAGCAGGTGCTGGCCTCCACCATGCAGCTGCTCCATGGAGCGCCCTTTGACCCCGAACATGCCGAGGGTGAGGTCAGCATCGGCATCGCAGACGTCTTGGCGTACATGTTCGCGCCGCACCTCATCGCCACCTTCGCGGCACGCACCCGTGGACTGCGCCTGCGCCTGCGCCACTGGGAAGCGGACATCCGTTCCCATCTCGCGAGCGGCGAGGTGGAACTGACCTTTGGCCACCCACCTGACAGCGAGCCCGGAATCTACGCGCAACCGCTGCTGTCGGTCGACTGGGCGTGCGTGCTTCGCAAGGGTCACCCGGCCCTTGCGCGCCCCTGGGACCTGGATACGTTCTGCGAGCAGCAGCACGCGCTCGTCACCGTCACGCCAGAGGGCCATGGGGGCGGACAGATCGATGAAGCCCTGGCATTGCTCGGACGCACGCGCCAGATCGCGTTGCGCATGCCCTACTCGGGCATCTCACCGCTGCTCATCGCCGAAACCGACCTGGTCTTGACCACCTCTCGTTGGCTCGCACGCAAGGTCGCAGGGATGGTGGAGATCGAGGTCCGCCAGCCGCCTTTTGCGATCGATCCGATGCCGCTTCCCATGGTCTGGCACGAGCGGACCCACCGCGATCCACGCGCGCGGTGGGTGCGGGGACTCGTGGCCGAAGCAGCGGCCAGCATCCCCGACGAAGAAGCGCTATGGCCCGCGGACCAGCTAGCTAGATAGGTCACTCGCGCGGCGCCGGCTCCTTGGGACGGATGGCACCCATGATCCACACGGATTCCGCGGCGACCTCGCCGTAGCTTCGCTCCAAGTCGGGATGGGCCGGATCGCGATGGAAGGCGCCGAAGCCGTCCGCGCTGTCGAAGTACGCGACCTTGACCAGGTCCGGAACAAAGGCCAAGCCACTGTGGTGTTCCGGGCGCAGGACCAGCTCGACGTGGTAGCCGTAGGGGCCCATCGCCGCCTCGGCACGTGCGGCGTACCGCGCATAGGCGGCCTCCCCGCCTTCGCCGAAGCGCACCAGCTCCACGAGATACTGGCGCTCACCAGATGGCTCGGGAGCCAGCTCGGCAAATGTGCTGGCGCCACCCACGCTGACCAGGTCGATCGATGCGGTCCGAAGCGGAACGACGCGCCGAAAGTCCGCGTCCGCCTCAAGCCCTGCTACACCCGCACGGTCATGGTAGTGCACCACCGTCAGGAGGTCCGGCTTGGACAACCCATCGCCATACAACGCGGAAGGTACGAGCGTCCGATCCAAAACACCGTAGCGCGCGGCGATCGGCCCCACTGCTGTCTGGTACTCTCTGAACCCAACGGCGTCCTTCAGCCAGATCAGGTGGACGCCGTAGTATCGCCCGCGAGCCGCTTCGGTCCTCCCCGAAGGCCCTTGGCCACCTGCCTCCGAAGGAGCGCCCGGGGGCAAGTCCCTCGGGGCGGCCCTGGGGATAGGCGGCGAGGTAGCACCCGTACATGCACCAGCTTGTAGGGCGGTGCTGAGGAGAAGGGCGTGCTGGCAGAGCACGGTCAGGCGAGATTCCATGCCCCACAGGCTGATCCACAACGCCCCCTCGTCCCAATGCGCTCTGCCGATACCGCGTATGCGCCGCGCACATGGTCCCCGGGTCGCTGACCAGGCTGTGATCGAATGCTCCCCGCAAAACCTTTACGCCTCGCGTGTCACAGAAGGCGGGGCACCGGGAATAGGGGCCTTCCCCCGATCGGTATTGCTCGTATGGGTGACCCTTCCTCAAGTACCGTAGACTTGCAGCTGACCTGTGATTGCGGAACCGTCCGCGGCCTGGCGCTCTCCGTCACACCCGCAAACGTCACGCGCCTGGTATGCATGTGCGACGACTGCCAGGCCTACGCGCACCACCTGCAGCGCGCCGACCGGGTACTCGACCAACACGGGGGAACGGAAGTCTTCCAGACCGTGCCGGCCCGGCTGCGGCTGTCGAGCGGACTCGACCACATTGGCTGCGTACAGCTGACGCCCAACGGGCTCATGCGCTGGTACGCCCGTTGCTGCCAAACGCCGCTCGCCAACACCATGCGGTCACCGAAGGTGCCCTTCGTCGGAGTCCATGCGGCCTTCATCGGTGCAGACACCGATCGCGACAGCACCCTGGGCCCTGTGCGCTGCTACACCCAGGGGCGCTTCGGTCTTCGCCCACTACCGCCCACCGCACGGCAACGGGCCTCCCTCTCCATCATCATCCGCAGTGTGCGCCAACTGCT
>JAPPOR010000673.1 GCA_028817905.1 Myxococcales bacterium | reverse complement strand
GAGCACCCCCGCGAAGTCCGCGAAATACGATGTGATTCCCGTCGGCGGAGTTTCCGCACACTACGGGCTTGATCGATCGAAGATTGGCGCTAGACAACACTTGCTCTGCCACACAAGGAGAGTTCCCATGCATCGGCTCCTCCCTCCCGTGTTGTTTGGCCTACTGTTCGTGACGTTGGTTCCGCTGCGACTCCTCCATCCCAAGGACGTCACACCTGTTCATGCGGCGGGCGCACCGATGGGGGAAGTAGGGATTCTTGCTGTCTTGGGGCTGCTGGCGCTGGTTGGGGCGCGCATGCAGTTTGCTCGCAGCAACGCGGAGATCATGACCTTTCATGAGCCGCGCAACCTGGTGGTGACGGGCCTGTTTCGCTTCAGCCGGAATCCCATGTATCTGGGGTTCCTGCTCGTGCTTGTTGCGGCCGCGCTCTTCGTGAACACTTGGTGCGCGTTTGCCGTGCCGCTGGTGTTCTGGGCCTGCTGCCAGTTCTGGTACGTGCCCTTCGAGGAGAGGGCGGCGCAAGCAGCCTTCGGCCAGTCATACGCGGCCTACTGTGCCAGCGTTCGGCGCTGGATCTAGCCTGACAAACCCGTCTCGGGTGGGGCGCGAACCCCTGCGAAGTCGATCACTTGCCCGATCATCACGTGCCCTGGTGAAGGATGCGGGCTAGGGCGTGTCGCGGAGTGCCTTCAACCACGTCTGTAGCTCGGCCTCACCAAGCAAAACGGCCCAATTGCGGTCGTCTTCCTTGCCCATCCGCTCGAGCTGCAGGCGACCACTTGGCGTGCCGACGACAAACGCGATATGGCTGAAGCCGCGCAGGGTGGAGTCGCGGTTTTCGCAGTGTATCGCCTCGAACGCGGGGTCGTTGCGCATCTGCGGCGCGTCCCTCAAGTCGATGACGAGCGCCCCCCGCCGCCCCAGGGCGTCTAGGTCGCGATGGAGGTTTTGGTAGGCGCCACGAACGTCCTCGAGGTCGGCGTACGGTTTGGGCAGTCGGGCGCAACGAACTACGTGCTTTCTTCGATCGAGCAGGCTGACCTGCCAAAAGGATCGTGGCTGCTCGTGGTAGGGTGCGGGCATCGATGCGTAGGACCGCCGGTGGACCAACGTCGTAGTAACGGTGGTCGGCCTGCATTGCTTGAGCCCCCCTTCTGTCTCGTGACCGCTGGTGAAGTCAGGTACATGGTAGCCGGAGGAGCGAGGGCGCGCACATGGTGCTCGGGATGGCGCATCGTTTGGGGCCCTTAGTGGACGCCAGTGGTTTTCCCGTTTGTCCCGCGTCCTTGGTCACCGATAGCAGGCACGTCAGTACCGCAAGGTTTGCAGGTAGCGGCGCGCAGTTCCACATGCGTGCGGCGCCCTCCGTGTTACGTTTCCGACATGCGCGACGAGCTCTATGGCACGACCGCGAAACTGGAGGCTCGTCTCAGACTGCACACGGCCTACTCCACGCACAAGGACGGGTGGTTTCGCTGGCTGTTCGAAGCCACGCAGCCCGGGCGGTTCGATCGCGTGTTGGACGTGGGTTGCGGGGAGGGGTCCTATTGGGAAAGCAATGAGCACCTCGACCTACCGGGCCGCATTTTCTTGACGGACCGATCGCCGGCAATGCTCGCGCGCGCAGGTGGCCGCGTGCGGCGCGGCCAGTGCATTCGCGCTTCGGTGTGCGCTCTTCCCTACGGCGCCGGAAGCTTCGATGCGGCGTTCGCGAACCACATGCTCTACCACGCAGAGGATGTGCAGCTCGCGATCGCGGAGCTCGCACGGGTGGTGGCACCTGGAGGGTTCGTGTTCGCGGCGACCAATGGTCCGGACGCGCTCAAAGAGGTGTTCGCGCTGCCCAACATTGCAGCGGAATCGTTGTTTCCCTTTGCAGACCGCTTCGACCTACATAACGGCACAGGGATGTTCACCGAGGGCTATTCGGACGTGTCCGTGCAGCGCTATCCCAACCACCTCGAGGTCACCGACGCGCAGCCGGTCGTCGATTATTTGTTGTCCACGGAGGCCGGCGCTCAACTCGACACGGTTGCCCAAGCCGACATCGCGTCCAAGGTGCAACGTGACATCGACGCATACGGTCACTTTCATGTGACCGTAGACACGGGTCTCATCATCGCGCGACGCGACGCAAATCATTGATCGAATCGGGATCAGTACCCGGAACAAGCACTCGCGTGCCGCGACATCAATGCGCCGGCGAATAGCTAGCCCTCGCAGGAGGCCCTGTAGTCGCACGTCTCTGCTCGGAAGCGTCGAACGGTAAGATTATGGATAGGGACATCCATTCTAATATTGCAGCAGACAGCCAACCGGGAAGATGGTTGCAGGGGCCGGTTCTGGGAAGGGCGCTTCAAGAGCCAGGCGCTGCTCGACACCGAAGGCCTCCTCACGTGCATGGCCTACGGACCTCAACCCCGTCCGGGCGGGCGTGGCGGATAGCCTCGAAGGCTCCGACTTCACCTCCATTCAGGCGCGCCTCGAGCAAGCTGCCAAGTGCAAGAGGCACAAGCAGCGGCAGACCGCCGCGAAGGCTCTGTTGCCCTTCAGTGACCAGGTCCCCGTCGAGCAGGCAGCTGCTGCGCTCGGTGCGACCGACGTTTCCGCGGAAACGTCTTCCGGGGCCAACGGTGTCAGTTCGGACCGCGATACCATCCCCGATACCAGCCGGGACGTTTCCGCGGAAACGTCCGGAGGTGGCATGCATGCCGATGCGGGTCGCGACCCGACCGGTCGGCGCATCCTTCCCATGACCTTCAGCGCCTACGGGGAACTACTCGAGTGGGTGGGCCGGGCCATGCACGCCAAGGCCAACGGACGCATCCGTGGATGCCCCCCTGCCATCCTTACGGACCTGGGCCTAAACAGCGAAGCCTTCCTGACTGCCCTCACCCAGCAACGTCTCGCCCACGCCACCGCTCTGGGCACCCCCGGACGGATGGAAGCCCAGGCGCAGGCGCGAGGTCGCGCCTGGCTACGTGGCAAGCAACTTGCCCAGGACTTGACGAAGCCCGCGAAGGGGCATCCGACAGCAGCTTGAGCGAAGACTCTAGCCTATGACCCGGGCGGGTGTTGGTACCGGGCAGCTGCAGAGAGAGGACCCGCTACACGTTTGCGCTGAGCGCAGTCCCCCTGTCACTTCTTCTGCTCGAACAGGTGCACGTCGCGCTGAGGAAACGGGATCGAGATGCCGGCCGCGTCCAGCGAGGTCTTGCATCCCTCGGTGACAGCGAAGAAGACGTCCCAGTAGTCGTCCGGCTGGCAGTAAGGGCGGACCACCAAATTGACCGCGCTATCGGCGAGTTCGCTCACCGCGACCACGGGCTCTGGATCGGCCAACACCTTCGGGGTGGACGTGGCCATGGCCATCAAGACTTGCTTCGCCTGCTGCAAGTCAGCGCTGTAGGATACGCCCACGGTGCAGTCGACGCGCACGTGGGGCTCGGCGCTCAGGTTGGTGATGTTGCCGTTGGCAAGCGCCCCGTTGGGCAGGATGACGCGGCGGTTCTGGGGCGAGAGGATGACCGTGGTGAAGATTTGGATCTCCTGCACCACGCCCAGCTCGCCCTGGGCCTGGATCAAATCGCCCACGCGGTAGGGCCGGAAGATCAGCAATAACACTCCCCCAGCGAAGTTCTGTAGGCTGCCTTGCAACGCAAGGCCCACTGCCAGGCCGGCGGCACCGAGCACCGCGACAAATGAAGTCGTTTCGATTCCGAGGATCGACACCACGCTGATGACCAGCGCGGCCCTGAGCGTCCAGCTCAGCAGACTGCTCAGAAACGGGGTAAGCGTTTCGTCCACCCTGCGAGCCATGAGCGTACGGCGAAACAGACCGGTGATGCCCCGCACGACCCAGAGGCCGACGATCAGGGTGACGATGGCCAACAGGACCTTCGGGGCATACTCCATCGCCATCGCGACGCCCCGGTCCTGATAGCCGGCTAGCTGCTCCGGTGTGACATTGTCCATGGGCGCCGTTATACCGCCGACCGCCCCCGCATGCGACGACGCCCCATGTGGCGCTGTCCTCGTCGCTCGCCAGCTAGCTAGACCGTCGTCATCCCCGCGGGGTGGCCGCTGCTCGCGCGGCGCTAAGGACGTGGGAGCGTTGGCGAGCTTCGGCCCCTTCAAGGTCCCAGGAAGCCCTGGACGGCAGGACGTGACGGCTTGCATGACTGCAGGCGGCGCGTAGGTCTCGAGCGCAGGGGCAGGCTCTTCGTTCACATGGGAGTCGCTCTTGAGGGCCATCCCATGTGTCATGCTGAGCTCCCGCGACAAAGCAGCAGACAACGGAGGGGGCGTCTCTGTCGACAAGGACAATGTGATTCCCAGGAACATCGAGCTCTTCTCCTGGTGATGGCGCTTTTCCTGAGCGCATGCGTCCTGCAAGCGGCTCCGCTCCCCGGTGACATCGACGGCGACGGCGACGTCGACAGCGATGACCTCGCGATCGTGTTCAAGGCGCGAAATACGCCCGCCACCGGTCCCGACGATCCCCGCGACCTCGATGGCGATGGGATGATCACAGGCCTCGATGCCCGAAAGCTCTTGAAACTCTGCAAGCTGCGGCACTGCGCCATCCCCCCGGCCATCACGATCACCGAACCACCGAACCTGAGCGTCTTCAATGCCTCGCCCATCACCGTGACGGGCGAGCGCATCAAGGTGGTCGAGACGGTGACGGTGAACGGCGTGGCGGCCACGTTGGACGGACAGACCTGGTCGGCTGCGATCCCCCTCGTCGAGGGCGCCAACGCAGTCCTCGCCGTTGGCCGTGACAAGAAAGGCAACGAAGGGACGGCGGGCATCCAGGTGGTCCTGGACACGACGCCGCCCACAATCGCGATCATGAGCCCGGACGAAGGCGAGACGGTGGCGGGCGCGCAGCCGACCATCGAGATCGCATACGCCGACGACAACGGTGTCGAGACGGCGAGCCTCGTGTTGAACGCGAACGGCAGCGAGCTGGCCGTCACGTGTGCCGTCATGGAGACGGCCGCGACCTGCACGCCCGCGGCGCCCCTGGCGCTCGGCCCGGTGCTGCTCGTCGCATCGATCGACGACGTGGCGGGGAACCGCGCCTCGACGCAGGTCTCCTTCACCGTCCCCCCTGCGAAGCCGCCGCTGACGCTCTCGATCACGGAGCCGGCGGAGGGGGCGGTCGTCGGCACCGCCGTCATCACCGTCCGGGGCGAGGTCAACGATCCGACGGCTGACGTTCTGGTGGGTGACGTCTTCGCCACGGTCGTGGGCACGACGTTCGAGGCGGTGGCCGTCGAGATCACCGAGGGGCCGAATACCCTGGTCGCACGTGCGCGCAACGCAGCGCGCCAGGAGGCCAGGGCCACCCGGACCGTCGTGCTCGACACCGTGCCGCCAATCCTCAGCATCTTGTCGCCCGCCGATCGCTCGATCCTCGTCGATCCCGAGGTCGCCATCACGGGCTACGTGAGCGACGCGACGCCCCTCACTGCGACGATCGACGGCGCGCCCGCCGCGGTCTCGGAGAGCGAGCTCAGCGGGACGAAGACACTGGGTGACGGTGAGAATGTGATCTCCGTGACGGCGCGCGATGCCGCGGGCAATACGACGACCGAGCAGCTGACGCTCCATCTCGATACCTCGCCCCTGGCGGTCACCGACGTCGTGCCCAGCGACGCGGCGGTCGACGTCGACACCGCGAGCGACGTGATCGTCACGTTCTCCGAGCCCGTTGACCCGGCGAGCCTGGGAGCGACGACGTTCTTCGTGCAGACGGGTCCGCGCATCCTTCCCGCCGCGGTCACCGTCGCGCCCGATGGTCTCTCGGCGACGCTCACGCCCTCCTCGGCGTTCCCGCCGGGCGTCGAGGTCGAGGTCACCGTGACGACCGGCGCCACCGACGCCGCCGGAAACCCGCTGCAGACGCCGTTCCGCAGTGCCTTCGCGACCGCGGGCGCTCCGGCCGCCCCGACCATCCTGATCGGTGAGGTGTACAACGACTCCCGGAGTCTGCCGCTCGGGGGTGCCGCGGTGCTCGCCGTCGATCCGGCGACGGACGCCGCCCTGGCACAGACGCAGTCGGACGAGCTCGGGCGCTACCTGCTGGCACCGGGCCGCAGCGACGTGCTCGTGCGGGTAGTGCACCCGGACTTCACGGTCGTCGAGCGCATGCCCTCGGGCGAGCCCGGTGCGTTCGCTGAGGTTGTCGACGCAAGGCTCACGCCGCTCGGCGAGGCGCGACCCGTTCAGGCCCTGCTGCCGGCCGAGCTCTCAAGCGGGGCGGGCGACCTGCTCGCGATCCCCCCCGGTGCGCTGGACGCCGATGGCGATGTGCGGCTAACCGAGATCGGTCCGCAAGGACCCCGGATGCCCTTTCCGCCGGGCTGGTCGCCGATCGCGATCCTCGACGTCTCGGCGCCCGCGCCCTTCGACCCACCCGCAGCGCTGTCGATGGTCGATCGCAGCGGTCTCGACGCGGGTCAGCGGGCGGTCGCCGCGCGCTACGATCCGACCACCGCCTCGTGGGTCGCGATCGGTGAAGTGACGATGCCATCGGGTGGGCTCGTCGCCGTCGGGGACGTGCGTGGCCGAGGACAGTTCGCGCTGCTGATCCCCGATGCGGGGGAGGGTGGTCCCGCTCCGGCGATCCCCGGTGCGCCGCTCGCCGCGGGCACCGCGCTCCCGTTGCCCGAAGACGCCGACGGCACGGGCTTCGTGACGCCTCCCGTCGGACTTGTGAGCGATCCCACACCGGTCGAGGCCGAAGTGACCCTCACCGCGGGCGCGCCGCTTCGCAGCGGCACCCTGCTGCAGGGCGACTTCTTCGAGCTCTTCGTGCTGCGCGAGGGCGGCGAGACGTCGCCGCTGGCGACCTCGCAGGACCTCGTCGTGTACCGAACGCTCGACGACCCCGATGGTCGGACGCTCGGTACACGCTTCGCCATCGCGCCCTCCACCGTGTTCAGTCCACTCGAGGCGACCGCGGGCCGCATCACCGTCACGATGCGCCGGCGGTCGATGCGGGTCCGCGACGTCGTCGGCGCGGCGGGGGGCGGTGTGCAGACCGACGAGGCGAGCCGGGTGGTCGTGCCGCCGGCTGCGTTGAGCGAAGACGTGCCGGTACGTCTCACCCGGATCGCCGAGCAGGACTTCGGCGTGGGGACGCCCGAAGGGCTCACGTACCTGGGTGGCCTCGAGCTCGACCTCGCTGGTGTCACGCCGACGGCCGCGCTCTCACTCACGCTCGGCGGACGCGCGGCCCATGTGCCGACGGGCGGACAGGTGGTCGTCGCGCGCGTTGAGACCCTGCGCGGCGGCGCGGCGCTCGTGCCCGTCGCCCTCGCCCGTGTCGACGGCGAAGGCCTCACTACGTTCACCGAGCTGGGCGGCGCGTCGCTGCCGGGCATCGAAGAAGGTGGGCGTTACGCCTTCTATCTCGTCCGCGCGCCGATCGCTCTCGTCGGGGGCACGGCGCGCGACGAGGCCGGCAGCCGCGAGGGTCTGGCGATCCGCGTCGAGGGGCTTCCCTTCGTCACGACGACGGATCTGAGCGGCCGCTTCGTGGCCGTCGCACCGGCGGGCGATTTCACGCTCGTGGCGACCAGCGCGTCGAACGGCGACGAGGTGCGCGCCGCAGGGACGACGGGCGTCCCGTTCCCCGAGGTCGTCGTGACGACCACGCCCCCACGCGTCGAGCGAGTGACGGTGCGGCCGCCGCGGGTCGAGGGGAACTACGCGGGGCCCGTCGTCCTGCTCGGCAGTCCTGCACCCTCGGTCGACGACGACGCGACCGGCGCTAGCAGCGGCAACGGCAACGGCGTGATCGAGGCC
This sequence comes from Myxococcales bacterium, assembly GCA_028817905.1. Taxonomy (GTDB): domain Bacteria; phylum Myxococcota_A; class Polyangia; order Polyangiales; family JAFGIB01; genus JAPPOR01. The sequence continues at coordinate 5,706 of JAPPOR010000673.1, read as the reverse complement.
GGCGAGCGCATCGAGCTCAGCCTGAGCGTGCGCAACGAGGGCAACGTGGCCGTGGAAGGCGGGCTCTTCCTGCTCGACGTGCGCGGTCCTTCCGGTGCGGCGAGCGTCACGCCTGCGAGCCTGCCCATCGAGCGCCTGGCCACCGACACCCCGGTCGCGATCGGGCCCTTCGTCGTCGACGTGCCCCCGGCGGCCGACCCGTCGACGCTCCGCTACACGCTGTCGCGCTTCAGCGCCGCTGGCGGGCGACCCAACGACCTCTTCTTCACGCTGCCGCTCGACGCCGAGCACGTCGACGTTTCCGTCGACAGCGAGATCACCGTGGAGTTCTCGGAGCCGATCGATCCCGACTCGCTCGCGAGCGGCCTGATGCTCGAGCTCGACGATGCGAGTGGTCCGCTGCCCGTCGAGGTCAAGCTGCTGGTCGCGGCCGACGCCACGTCGGTGAGGATGCGCCCACTCGAGCCGCTCGTGGACGACGCCCTGTACCGCGTTGTCCTCGCCGACACCATTGTCGATCGCGACGGCCTCGCGCTCGCCGGTGCCCCGCAGGTCGAGCGCATCCGCACGCAGGACCTCACGCCGCCCGGACCCATCGATCCTGGCAACATCGAGGCCTCGGTGCCGGGCGAGGACGGGCTCGTCACCGTCACCGGATCGCTTGGCTCGGTGAACCCCGAGGACACCGTGCTGGTGTTCAACGAATCGACGGGCTTTGTCTCGGTCGCGCGCGTCGAGGCGGACGGCAGCTTCAGCGGCCAGATCCCAGCCGCGACCACCGATCGCCTGCAGCTACTCTCGCTCGATCCCTACGGCAACGAGGTGACGACTGACGTGGGCGGCTTCGTGCGGCGCGATCCGGAGACGGGCCAGGTGCTCGCGGTCATCGTGGGGCGCGACGGGGGTACCGTCGAGGGTCCCGACGGGATCGCGCTGACCGTGCCGACCGGTGCGGTGACGGGCGCCGCCGAGCTTGCGGTGTCGCGCAGCGACGAGCCCTTCGCGCTACCCGCCGATCTCGCGGCCGAGCCCGACGTCGCGGCCGCGTTCGCGGGTTTTTTTACGGTGGTCGATCGGATCGAAATCACATCGACGGTGTCGCGCTTCGCGGGGCCGGTCACACTCTCGCTGCCGGCGCCGGCCGGGGCGGTGGAGGGCGACGTGTTCGTGGTGGCGCGCTCGCGGCCGCTGACGATCGGCGGAGCGCTCGCCGACCTGGATCGCATCGAGGGGCTGACCGCGGGCGAGAACCCGCGGCGCGCGGTCGAGCGGCTCGAGATCCTCGACTCGGCCACCGTGAAGCTCGTTGGAGTGAACCTCGTGCTCTCGACCGACTCGCCCCCCTTCGGCGGCATCGAGGCACCGGGCACGGTGACCGTGTTCAAGCCGGCGGCGTCGCTCACCTTCCTGAGCGGCGAGGTGCGGCGCGATACGGTGGCCGGCCGGCCGGTCGTGGGTGCGGTCGTGCGGAGCCTGCCCGAGGCGCTCGCCACGGCGCCCTTCGCGGCGGTGACCGACGAGGAGGGACGCTTCGTCGTCGCCATCGCCGACGAGTCGGCCAGCGGATCTTTGATCGAGGGCGCGGTAGTCGCGAGCCGCCTCGACGTCTCCGATCCGCTCTTCGCGCGGGTGATTCGCCGCGACGTGCGGGGCGTCGTAGGTCCGCCCGCACCGCCCGGCACCCGCATCGCTCAGCTTGAGGTGCCCTTTGTGCTGCCTTCGACGCTTCCCGCCGCGGTCATCGACGTACTCGGTGACGTGGTGCCGCCGACGGTAGAGATCCAGCTCGCCGGGTCATCGTTCGGCCAGGGGTATGCCGCCCTCGGCGATGCATTGACGATCACTGTCGTCACCGCCGACGACGACGAGGTGACGTTCGTCGGGCTCGAGATCGACGATGGCGCTGGCCTCGAGGCCGTGGCGCTCTCGCCGGACGGGTCCTACGCGCTGGTGCCGTTCGCGCCCGGCGTCATCGAGCTGCGCGCGCGGGCGCAGGATCGGACGGGGAACACGACCTTCGTCGAACGGACGCTGCAAGTGGTCCCGGCGGACGCGAATGGGCTGGCACTGCCCCCGACCTCGGCTCCGGGGAGGCCACCTTCGGTGCTGTTGCCGACGGAGTCCGCCGATCCGGCCCCGGGCGAGGAGCCGCCTACGCCGGTCATCCCCGATGCCAACGAGATCTCGTTCGATGGCGAGATCGTCGTGCTCTTCAGCGAGCCACTCGATCCCGCGACAGTGAATGAAGACACCGTCGAGGTGCTCGACCCCGAGCTGGTGCCGATCCCGATCAACGTGACCACGGAGTTCGGCGACTCGGCGATCCGCATCACGCCGAAAAGGAATATGCGGCTGGGGGCGCGCTACGAGGCGCGCCTCGGGTCCGCGATCCAGGACCTCGACGGGGAGAGCTTTGGCGGCACCACACTCGAGTGGGAGTGCCCGGGCCCGGAGCAGATCGCGACAGTCGATCTACCCAACGCCACCGACGTGGCGCTGCTCGACGCCATCGAGACGACCGACCCCAAGACAGGTGAGGAGCAGCTGCTCGAGGACGTCCTCGTCGCGGTGAATTTCCCGCTAGGCTCGGAGGAGCCCGGTGCGATCCACACGTACCAGGTGCGTGACGCGGAGGACCCCGATCTCCTGCTCGATAACCCGATCTTGCTTGGCTCGACGGCGACGAATGGCAATCCGTGGAGCGTTGCCGTGGACGGCGATCGCGCGTATGTCGGGAACGCGTGGAAGGGGCCGATCGTCCTTCGCGATGGCACGATCAGCTATGCGAAGGAGGTGGTCGGGTCCATCCTCGGTCAGTCGCAGGAGGTGCTTCGCGCGAACACTGGCTATCAGTGGAGCGATGGCCTCCCGAACCCGGCCTCGAATTTCGAGGTGATCGATCTGAGCGATCCGAGCAAGCCTACGCGCGTCGGAACCAAGCTCGCGAACTTCGGGCGGCTCTTTTCTCAGCTCACCGCCGAACCGCTCTGGGATCCGAACGTCCTGCCGACCCGCGTCGAGGTGACCGACCAGGGCATTGCCATGCTCAACCACCTCGAGAACATCGAGTTCTTAGAGCCCTAGGATCCCTTCGACTCCACCGGTGTCCTCGAAAACATCTGGGGGCCCGGCACGCAGCCGGGCCGTTGCGACGCCGGGCCCGAAGCGGGCCAGATGTGTCCAGTCAATTACAGCCCACCGTTCTGGCCGTGTCTCGGTGACAACAAGTGCGTTCCGACCGACGAGTTCTACGATGCGGCCTACTTCGACGCGACGGAGTCGCACGGAGCGTTTGCCGTCGTGCTGCAGCGGGATCAGCAGGGCGCGGGCGCGCGCCTCATCGCGACGGACAACCTCGGCGACCCGCTGACGTTCGACAACACGCTCTCGACGCTGCCGATCCCGACTGCGGCTCGCTCGCAGTTCGGGCGGGTCGGGGCCGTTCAGGAGTTCGAGTGGGAAGACGAGGATGGCGCGATCCGCGTAGCGGACCTCGCGTTCATCGCGACGCCCGGTGATCGAACGCTGCGAATCTTCGACGTCACGAGTCCCAGCGCCCCGGTCGAGCTGACAACGATGGCCACCAGGCTCACCGACACCTTTGGGAACATGTCCTTCGATGAGTGCGTTGGCGTTGCCTATCTGAAAGGGGTCGACGGTGAGTTCCATATCGTCGACTTCAATGATCCTCGCCAGCCCCTCGAGCTCAACGATCCCGGCGAGCGCGCTGCGCCTTTCCGGGTCCAAGGCGTGGGTGCAACGGTCAGCTTCAACGGCAACACGAACAACGCAAATGCCGTGTTCCTCGCGGAGGAGGCCGGAGTCGCTGTGGTGAACGCGCGTCTCTGCTCCTCCTACATCGAGAACGGCACCATGATTTCATCCCGGGCGATGGCTGCTGCCGTCCCTTCGACCCGCGTCGTCCGCGGCACACCTAGGCTCTGCGTGAACGAAGGCAAGAAGGCCTGCGTGAAGATCGATCTCGACATCCGAAGGTCCGATGGCAGGGTGCTCGCCGAAGCGCTGGACGACAAACAGGGTGGCTTCGTCGCCATCAACAACGACGATGACGACTACGATGGGTTGTCGGACCACGTCGACCACAACGGCGTCAAGGGCGAAAGCGATCTCGTGAAGCTCGAGCTGGCTCCGGTCAAGCCGCGCAAGCGTAGGGGCGAGTACACGCTTGAGTTCTCGAGCCAGAAGATCAACGTCTGGAAGCAGCGCAATCGTCGGGGTCCGGTTCCAAGTGGGACAAAATTCAATGCAAGTAAGGGTGCAACCCTCTTCGTCGAAGGCCTGGAGCTGAGCGACAAACTCGCGGATGAGGAGATCTTGCTGACCTGGAACGGCAAGTTGAAGGGGAAGCCCGTGGTGCACACCGATATGGTGAAGTTCACGGTCTACCAGATCGAGGGTCCCGATCTAGGCGTACCGAACTACTCGACACATAGATATGTCGCGACGTTGCCGCATTCCGGAGTTGCCAGTGATCCCACAACCGGTAGCTGGACTGCGATTCACGGCACGCTGAAGAGCGTGCAGCGTCTGCTGCTAGCGATACCGGGAGCCGGTCAGGAGACGCTCCTCGCCGAGATCCACTGGGACGCCCCCGAGGCAGTCGTTGGCAGCGCGAACTTCACACCGGTACCGGGCTTCACCAATCGGCGCGAGGTCAACGTCGTCAAGATCGAGCTGGGCTTTGGCGCGAAGAATTTCGTCCGCTTCCAGAATCCACCCTCCGCGAACTTTGGGCCCACGACGTTCGACTTGTTCTCGGTGACGCCACCCCTATTTGCGCTCTCGGCGGGAATCGGCATCAAGGAGATCACGGGGCCGGTCGTGGACGGAACGATGCGAGGAATTTCGTGGGTCGAGATGGGGTTCGTGCAGAATGCGACCTTCGTGCGCCGCATCCTCGGGTTCAGGGTCATGCCGCGTCCGGTGCAGTTGACGCTCGTCACACCGTCTGGATGCAATCTGACCGGCAAGAGTGTCCTCGACATTGCTGAGGGGCCGCGGCCCTGGTACCGCGCTCCCCTGTCCCCCGTCGGGCCGATGCGAGGGGTCCGGCAATGGATGCCGGACACACCGTTTGACAGAGACATACCACTGTTCTACCCCGGCACGTCAGAGGACGCGGACTACGTCGAGATCCTGAACCGCTTCGATCTCTACTATGCTGTTCGAACGCTCGACGATGGCGACGGCGTCAACGCAGACGAGGTGTACACGCAACGCGCCACCGTCGACTGGAGCTATGATGGGCAGGGGCGGATCCAAAGCGTCGGGGGTGCGTACAGCTTCTTCCCCTCTGGAAAGGGCAATACCAGCAGTCGAGGTAACTTCCGCGAGATCCGTGATGGCCGGGAGGTTCCCATCACGACCGGCCTCACCGCGAACGACTACGTGAATGGTGCCCTCCCATGTCCATGAAGCGCCCGCGAGGACGAAGTTCGATGTACGTGGTCCACCGCGGCGAGCCCGATGGGCTGCGTGCATCGCGCGAAGCGGCTTCATGTCTTCGGGTGGGGCGATCGGGGCGTGACCGCACGGCGAGGATGGTCTGGGCGTGCATGCTCGCGGCGCTGTTCGGTCTGGCTTCGCTTGCTCAGGCACAGCCCGTTGCCCAGGTGCAGTACAACCTCACCGGCCTCACCTTCGAGGTCTCCCCCGACACCCTCACCGTTCCCCGCGGCATCGCTA
>JAPPOR010000315.1 GCA_028817905.1 Myxococcales bacterium | reverse complement strand
TGCCTCAGGCGCAGCACCACGCTTCGAACACGGGGGTCCCCAATCGCCCCCTATTCGCCCCACATCACATTGAGGTCAGCGGCAACCTCGAGCGACCGAAGCGCTCTCAAGGACATTTTCGCTCCAGGCGTACAATGATCGCATTTGTGCGTTGAAGCGACAGAGCGGGGCCAACGATGGCCCCCACACTCGCCACGCGTCGGCGAAGTGGTTCGGGCGCAGGATCCCCGCTTTCTTCGCATCAGTCGGGGGCGATCAGCTCGCAGGGGAAATCGGCCTGTAGCTCCTCACCCGCCTGCAAGGTCTCGCAGTAGCTTCCCACGACCACGAAGGTTTGCTGGTCCTTGACGTAGAAGCCTTCGGTCTTGTTGACCTGGTCGCATGGGACCTTCGTGCTCTGCACCAGGACCCGGCCCCCTTCGCATGCCATCGTGGTGTGGGTCAGCTTGGCGTCCTGGATCGTGACCTCGCACATCACCGAGCCCCGGTTCTCGACAACGATGCTCGAAATCTCGGCGGTCAGCGATGTGCTGTCCGCTGGATATAGGGACTGCATGGTCCCTCCGGCCATCGCCACCATGTCGTTGAACGCCTGGCCTTGTCCGCCCGCCTCCGCGAGGCTGACCACGTGGGTCTTGATGCCCATGTCGTGCCACTTCTGGGCGAATGCGATCACGTCGCCGCCCATGCAATCGCCCGTTTCCTCGCCGTCGGTCAGGAACAGCACGGCCTTGTTTCCCACGATGCTGGTGTCCATCAGCGCCTCATCCGCGCGGGCAAAGGCCACCGAGATCGGGGTCCCATAGATCAGCGGATACATCCCGTTATAGAACGGCGCACCATCGATCAGCATACGGCTATCCCAGAAGGGGTCGAACGCTGCCACGAATTCGGTCGCCCGTTGCCATGGGATCTGCTCGTCGCTTTCCAGGCCGTCCACCGTACAGCTGAGGCCGCGTGGGGCCGCCATCATGCCAGCGTCACTGCCATCCATCGGTGGTGGGCCGGCTGGGCCCCCGCCGGTGAAGCTCAGTCCGTTGACGCCATCGTAGGTGGGGAACGTCAACAGGGCGACGTTGATGGGGTCGTTGCACGCCGGCGAGTCCGGGGTGGTCTCGTCCGGGCATGTGAGTGGCTGCAGGGCCGTCTTGATGGCTTCGCGCGCGTTGTGCAGGCGGGACGTGTCGCTTCTCCTGTTGGGAAACGGGTCCGACATGCTGATCGAGCGATCGAAGATCACCAGGAGGTTGCCGGGGGTGTATGTGATGTCCGGCAGGATTTGGATCATCCCGCATTCGCCGAGTCCGGTGTCCGGTGGCGGCGTGACCTGGCTGGGTGCACCCGTGCCGGCGGCAGCCTGGTCATTGTTCGGCTGGCCGCCTCCGATGGCCGAGCTTGCCGATGCCTCAGGGGCTGCGCTTGTGCCGCTCGGGATGCGCGGGGAGGTCCGCACCGCGCCCTCGGTTGTCCGACTTGCGCTTTCCGAGCTGCTGCACGCAAATGCGAGCACTAGCGCGGAAAGCGCCACCCATACGCTTATCCGTTCACTCATGGTTGTCACCCTTCGCTGCGCAGTATATTGCGCCCCCTGCCCAGGTCCAGGGGCCTTGCCGCTCGGCGACGGGTAGGCCGGATCGGCGTGCACTGGCAGCGTCGTCTGGGCGAGACGCGCCTCCCTGTGACCCAGTCGGGCCAGCCGCAACTACTTGCCAGCAGCTTAATTGCCGGGCTGGTCTTCGATTTCACCGGGCCCGTCGGCAACATCTCGGAATTGCTTCCGTAGGCTGAGCCGGTGCTGGCAGTCCACCGCGAAAGCCCGCCCCGGCTCACGGGTGGCCGCCCCCGCACCGCCGTCCTGACGGCCGTGGCGGTTGTCGTAGGCGCCCGGGATCGTTGGCCTTGATGTGGTCCTGGGGCGCTCTACGCGCGAACTGCGACCCTTCCGAATCGGGATGCTGACCGCCCGAATGGACCGGGCTGGAGTAGGCGACACGGCGCGCAAGCGCGGTGGTCAGCGGCCGAGGCCGCTTTCATGGCCCCTGGACCAAGGCCCTCCCTGCGCCGGCCCGCTCAGGGGATGGCTACTCCGACGGTCCTGGGTCGGGGTCCGCTGGCACGTGCTGCGGCCACCGCTCTTCTGGCCAGACCGGGAGTTGGAGCTTCGCTCCGTCGGACCGGTCCGGGATCTGCAACGAGTCGCCCCACAGGGATCCGCCGCCGTCCACCGCCAGCGTTGCGCCGGTGGTGAAGTCTCCCGCTGGCGAGAGAAAGTAGAGGACCGAGTCGGCGACTTCTTGGACCGTTCCCAGGCGCTTGAGCGGGATGAGCTTGGCCGCCTGCGCAGGTACCTCCGGCGGGTAGTTGTGCATGCCCGTGGACAAAACGGTGCCGGGTGCCACGCAGTTGATCAAAACACCGTGGGCCGCCCACTCCACGGCCAGCGTCTTGGTCATGTTGACGACGCCCGCCCGTGCGGCACCCGTATGGACCATACCGGGAAACCCGCGCCACATGTCGGCCACGATGTTGACGATCTTGCCTCCATGGTCGCGCA
>JAPPOR010000818.1 GCA_028817905.1 Myxococcales bacterium | reverse complement strand
CCCCGTGGCCCCACAGCATCCCCCAGCTGCCCCCTCGGGAGGAGGCGGGGCTTCGGCTGCCGTGGCGCGCGCGACCCAGAGCGCAGGTGCAGACTTGGCCAGCAAGCTCGATGGCTTGGGTTTGACGCAGCAACAGGTAGAAGGTGTCCTGTCCCTGTCCCGCGAGTTGATCGAGCAAGTTGTGTGGGAGGTGGTTCCTGACCTGGCTGAAACCTTGATCAAGGAAGAGATCCGGCGACTGACAGTGGGCTAGCTAGCTAGGGACACAACCGTCGCGCGTTTACTTCTCTGCGAAATCTACCGATCCGATCGCGAAGGCACCCGGCTCCAGGGCGGGATCGGATTGGAGCGTGTGCTCGGCACAGCGGGTTGCAGCCATCACGTCCGCGCTGACACCCTCGAAGACGGCCAGAGTGTCGGGGTGAGTACGCAGCTCGAGACGGGTGACCTCACGGCCAATGGACACGGAGGCGTCAGCCTTGGCCTTGTTGATGACGTTTAGGCATGTGACTGCAACGTCGAAGCTGCGCTCGTCCGCCGGTTCAGCGATTCCTTCGTAGTCGCTTGCGAGTGGCCAGCCCGCCCGATGAATGCTGGCGCAGCCCGTTTCGGCGGCGAAGACCCACGACCATACCTCCTCCGTGATGTAGGGCAGCACGGGGGCGAACAGCCTGAGCAGTGCGCTCAAGCCGAGTCGTAACGTGGCCACCGCTGATCCCTGTGCTTCTGGGGCAACCGACTCTCCCCCCCACGCACGCTGCTTGGCCAGCTCCAAGTAAGTGTCGGTGAACGACGACCAGAAGAATCCCTCGGTATCCAGCAGAGCCTGGGCGTAGTTATACTGTTCGTGCGCGTCGGTGGCGCGAACCAGTAGACCCCGCAGTCGGGCCACGAACGCGCGATCCATCTCCTCCGTGATCGGGTGCGGGTCGGCGCTCTGGCTCAGCACGAACTTGGCTGCGTTGTAGATCTTGGTTACCAGCCGGCGGCCAACTTTGAATACCTTGTCGTCAAAGGCGGTGTCCACGCCCAGGCGGGCGCTGGCTGCCCAGTAGCGAATCGCGTCCGACGAGTATTTCTCGAGCAGGTGCATCGGAGTCACGACGTTGCCCTTGCTCTTCGACATCTTCTTGCGGTCGGGATCGAGGATCCATCCCGAAAGCAAGATGCTGCGCCAGGGAGCCTGGTCGCTGTGCATCAGGCCCTTGGCGATCGTGTAGAAGGCCCAGGTGCGAATGATGTCGTGACCCTGCGGTCGAATGTCTGCCGGAAACAGCTTCGCGTGTCGCGTCGGGTCCAGGCCCCAATGCGAGGAGACCTGGGGCGTCAATGAGCTCGTGAACCAGGTATCGAAGATGTCCCTTTCGCCTGAGAATCCGCCTGGCTGATCCCGCTGTGAAGCCTCGTAGCCCGGCGGCACATCGGTCATGGGATCGATTGGCAAGGCGGACCCGGAGGGTAGAATCGGCGACTCGAAGATCGGCGTTCCGTCGTCTGCGAGCGGATACCATATCGGGATCGGGACCCCGAAGTAGCGCTGTCGCGAAAGGCACCAGTCCAGTCCGAGGTTCTGGGTCCAGTCCTCGTAGCGGCCTTTCATGAACGACGGGTACCAGCCGATCTCCGCACCCTTGGTCAGCAGCGCTTCCTTCTTGTCAAGCAAGCGGGCGAACCACTGACGCGTCGGTACCAGTTCGAGTGGGCGTTCACCCTTCTCGTAGTACTTGACGGCGTGATCCATCCGCTCGGGCTCCCCTTGCAGCGGAGCGCTGTTGCCGGTGGCGCTGCCTTCAGGGTCACGCAAAAGCTCGATAATCGCGCCTTGGGCTTGCTTGATGGTCTTGCCCTGGAGCTCGGCGTAGTAGCGCTGCGCCACCAGGGGCTTCAGACTCGGAAAGACATCGCTTCCGAAGGTCGCATCCGACAGACGGCCGTTCCGCGACACGATCTGGCGCAGGGGCAGCTGTCGCTCACGCCACCACTGGACATCGGTCTGATCGCCGAACGTACACACCATGAGGATGCCTGTACCCTTGTCGGGGTCGGCCATCTCGCTGGGAAAGATCTCGACCGGCGCATGGAACAAAGGCGTGACGGCACGCTTGCCGAACAGGCCCTGATAGCGCGCATCGTCGGGATGGGCAGTTACCCCAACACAGGCAGGCAGCAGCTCGGGTCGCGTAGTCGCAATCACGAAGCTCTCGCTCGACCCTTCGACCGCAAACTCGAGCTTGTGATATGCGCCGGGCGTTGTGCGATCCTCGACTTCCGCCTGGGCGACGGCGCTCTGGAAGTCCACGTCCCACATGGTTGGGGCATGGGACTGATAGACCAGCTGCTTGGCGAACAGGTCGAGAAAGGACAGCTGGGAGATGCGCCGGCAATGTTCGTCGATGGTCTGGTAGGTCTGGCGCCAGTCGACGGACAAGCCGAGTCGGGTCCACAGGTCCTTGAAGGCCTGTTCGTCGACCTCGGTAAGTTCCTCGCACAACTCGATGAAGTTCTTGCGCGATAGCTGGCGTGGGCGGCCCTTGCGCACCTTGGCAGAGGCTTCGGCGATGGACAGTCCGGGTTCGTACGGGAGCGTCGGGTCACAGCGCACGTGATAGTAGTTCTGGACGCGCCGCTCGGTAGGTAACCCATTGTCGTCCCACCCCATGGGGTAGAAGATGTTGAGGCCTCGCATACGCTTGTAGCGAACCGAGACATCCGTCTGGGTGTACGAAAACACGTGCCCCACATGTAGCGAGCCCGAGACCGTTGGCGGAGGGGTGTCCACCACGAAGGTTTCTTCGCGCGATCGGTCAGGGTCCCAATGATAGGTACCCTGCCGCTGCCACTCGCCATCCCAGCGCTGCTCGGCCTTGGTGGCGTCAAAATGCTTGGGAACTTCCGTGGGATCGATGGTCCGCAACTGTCGCTTTTCGTCACTCATGGAATCGGCCGGGGAACTTAGCCTGCAAACGCCACCACGTCGAGTCTCGAGGCGCCCCCTTGGTAGCCAGCCACTACCGTCGTGATGGATCGCGCAGGGCCGGGTTTCACAGGGTCCGCGGCCGATGAAGGAGGAGTGGATCCCTTTCGAAGAGGCCGCGCATGCTGTGGAAACTGGGGACAAACGAGGCGCGCGCCGGATGTGATCAACTCGTACCAGTGTTCGTCCAGTCAGTGGGCCTGACCCCAGGTGTCGCCGGCGCTGACGTCCACAACCAATGGAACGTCGAGCTGCATGACACCTTCCATCTGGCGCTTGACCATCTTTTGGAGGCTTTCACACTCCTGCCTGGGGGCTTCAAACACCAACTCATCGTGGACCGTCAGTAGCATCCGGCTTTCGAGCTGCTCGTTCGCCATCGCGCGGTCCACCGCGATCATCGCCAGCTTGATGATGTCGGCTGCGGTACCTTGGATCGGTGTGTTGCGAGCCACGCGCTCGGCCGCCTGACGTCGTACTCTGTTCGCGCTTCGCAGATCAGGAAGTTTGCGTGTGCGCCCGCACAGCGTCCGAACGATGCCCGTTTCCCGCCCTTCCTCGACGACCTTGTCCATGAAGGCTTTCACCCCAGCGTATTGTTCGAAGAAGGCGCGAATGTAGCGCGCCGCTTGGCTTCGCTCGATCCGCAGATTGCGTGCCAGCGCGAACTGCGTTTGGCCATAGATGACCGCAAAGTTCACGGTCTTCGCCTGCGCGCGCATCTCGCGGGTCACATCCTCGGGTGCGACCCCAAACAGGGCCCGCGCGGTACGCACATGCACGTCCTCGTCCGCGCGAAAGGCTTCGACCAGCTCAGGATCGTGGCTGAGGTGCGCCAACACTCTCAACTCGATCTGGGAATAGTCCGCGCTGACGATCGACCAACCGTCCCTCGCGATGAAGGCCTTGCGAATCTCGCGACCGAGCTGCGTTCGGATGGGGATGTTCTGCAGGTTCGGATCGGTCGACGACAGCCGCCCAGTGGCGGCCACCGTTTGGCGAAAGTCCGTGTGGATTCTTCCACTGCGTGCTCCGATCACCTTGGGAAGAGCGTCCAGATAGGTGTTCTTGAGCTTGGCGAGCATACGGTGCTCCAGAATGGCCGCTGGCAGCTCGTGGTGCAGCGCCAACTCCTCCAGAACCGAGTGGTCGGTGCTGCGCGCGGTCTTGGTCTTCTTCACCACCGGCAGGCCGAGCTCATCGAAAAGAATCGTCTCGAGCTGCCGCGGGGAGGCGACGTTGAACTCATGCCCCGCGAGCTCGGTGCACTTCGCTTCCAACTCCACCAACTGTTCGGCAACGCGCTGCGACAGACGGTTGAGGATCACAGCGTCCACGCGGATGCCAGTACACTCCATCTGCGCAAGCACAGCCGACAGGGGCAACTCCAAATCGCGAAGCAAGCTTTCGCAGCCTTCGGCGATCACCCGCTCAAGCAGCACCGGATAGCAGCCGAGGATTGCGCGGACCATCTGACCCCCGTGGGTGGCGATCTCCTCGATCGAGCTTTCTGAGGGCAGCGAAGCCTTCTTCAAGCGCCGTTTGGGTAACAGGACGTCCTGGGCTGCCAGGTCGAGCTGAAAGAGCTCGCGACTGATCTCGTGCATGCTGTGACCATGAAGCTCGGCATCAAGCAGATAGCTTGCGAGGCCGTTGTCAAAGTCGATCCCGCGGATTGTGTTCCCACGGGTGTCTGAAGCGTCGTTCAAGAGCTTCGTCCAGGCCAATAGCTCGCGCTTGGCGTCTGCCGACACCTTCGCGACGTGTGTGCTGGCCATCACATTGGCCAGCGCGCGAGCTACGGCTTCAGGGGGCAACTGCGCGGGCACCCCGAGGTAGCTGTGAGCAACCGGCACGTAGGCCGCTCCACCGTGCCAGCCCAGGGCGAGGCCGACCACGCCATCCCCGATCGCGCGCGGCCCGTCCGTGATGCTGAACAGAGCCACACGCTCCGCTTGCTGAAGCTCGCTCGCTAGTGCGTCGAGCTCCTCGCCCCGCAGAATCAGCCGCGTCTCACCTTCCCAGCTGCCTGGCGCGGGGTACTCCGCGCGCGGTCCTGCCGGTCCTGCGGGCGAGTCCGCTGAGGCCGGACGAGTATGGGCCTCTTGTGGTGTGTTGAGCTGGGCCAACAGCCGTGTGAACCCTAGTTCGCTGAAGAGCCCATGCAGTGCCCGCGTGTCTGCACCACTGCTCGCCAGAGCCTGTGCGTCGGCCGCGACGTTGGCATTGCTCTTCAGCGTGACGAGTTTCTGTGACAGGCGGGCCGCCTCTGCGTGCTCCGTAAGCTTCTCGCGCAGGCCCCTCTTGGACACATCGGGCAGGCGTGCAAGTAGGTCGTCGAGGCTTCCGAACTCTCCAAGCAGTTTGGCTGCCGTCTTGGGGCCCACCGACGGCACCCCAGGTACGTTGTCGCTGCTGTCCCCGACCAACGCCAGATAGTCCCGCACCTGGTGGGGCGGCACGCCCAGCTTCGCGACCGTTTCCTGGGGCCCGAAGACGCGATTGCGTCCGGTGTCGTACATCACGACATCGTCGCCCACCAGTTGGAGCAAATCCTTGTCCGCGCTCACGATCACCACACGCAGCCCCGCGGCGCGCGCCTGGCCTACGGCCGTCGCGATCACGTCATCCGCCTCCAGGCCGTCCTGCTGCAGCACAGGGATTCCGTAGGCCTCGACAATTTCCCGGACCCTGCGCATCTGCTGCTTGAGATCTTCGGGCGCTGGGGGCCGGTTGGCCTTGTATGCATCGTACAACTCATGCCGAAACGAACGTGTGCGGGAATCCATGGCGACCGCCAGCAGCGCCGGGGTTTGCTCCTGGATCAGTTTTTGCAGCATCGTCGTCACGCCCAGGACCGCGTGTGTGGGCTCGCCGGATGGGCTCGAGAGCGGCGGTAGCGCATGGTATGCCCGGAACACGTAGCCACTGATATCGACCACGAAAAGTACATCGGGCGCACCGGGCTCGGGCAACTGCGTTGGTTTGTCGGACACCATCGCGCGACCTTCGTACGCACACCGGGGACGGTCAAGGGTGCCCGCGTGCATGCTGTCACACGCCTCCGAGGCTCGCGCGCGTGCCCCTTCTGGGTGCGAACTAGCTAGGACTGGGGAACGCGATGAGCTGGCGTGCGACAGCGCCTGTCTTCAGACGATCCATGCCGGCGTTGATCTCATCGAGAGAGATGCGTGACGAGATAAGGGGGTCGAGCGTCAGGCGCCCCGACAGGTAGAAGTCAACCAGTATCGGCATGTCGAGCCGGAAGCGATTGCTGCCCATGTTCGAGCCCTGGAGTTTCTTTTCACTCAGCAGGTCGAGGCCGTGAATCTGCACTTTGGCTCCCATGGGAGTCATGCCGATGACGGTCGCCGTCCCCCCTGCCCGCAGCATGTTGAAAGCCTGCTCGACAGTGGCGGTCAGACCGATGGCCTCGAAGGAGTAGTTGACCCCACCTGCGGTCAGCTCCTTGACCCTCTCCACCACATCGCCCTCACTCGCGTCCACGACATCGGTAGCCCCGAACTGCCTGGCGAGCTCGAGCTTCTCTGGAAGGCGATCGATTGCCACGATGCGCGAGGCACTGGCCAGCACTGCGCCGTTGACTGCCGCGAGCCCGATGCCACCGCAGCCGATCACGGCAACCGTTGCGCCGGCTTCGACGTTGGCTGTCCGCAGCACGGCACCCACGCCCGTGGTGACCCCGCACCCGATCAAAGCGGCACGGTCGAGCGGCATGTCCGGTCGCACCTTCACGATCGCGTTTTCGTGAACCAGCATGCGTTCCGCAAAGGAGGACAGGTGCATGAATTGATGCACCGGGGCACCGCCTTTCGAGATGCGCGGGGCTTCGTCCCGCGGGCGGGCGGTGGCCTTTCCGCCACAGCGGTGGGGATTGCCGCTCAGGCAATGCTTGCACTGTCCGCAGAACACGGACAGGCAGCTAATGACATGGTCGCCGGGCTTCACGTACGTCACGTCGGCTCCAACCGCCTCCACGACACCCGCCGACTCATGCCCCGCGACGCAGGGAGTTCGATAGGCGAGATCGCCGGTTATGAAGTGCAGGTCGCTGTGGCACAGGCCTGCAAAGGCCGTTCGGACCACCACTTCTCGCCGCGCCGGTGCGCCGAGTTCCACGTCTTGGACCACCAGAGGTTTGCCACACTCCTCTAGAACAGCAGCTTTCATCCGACGACTCCCTTCCGCTTGAATCAGCCCCGGCCCTTCAGCCGCACCGCGAGCCCCGCGGAGCCTACCGTGGGATCGTTGCGGCGTCGCGTCTCGGGAGTGCCGCGCGCCTGGTTTTCGCGTTCTCGAATGGTGCTGAACACAAGAGCAATCCGGGGGTGGCCGGGAAGCCCCTGTCCGCAAAAGCGGTGCTCCGCGCGGGCAGACCGGGGTGTGCCTTCTGTCGAAGCCGACGGGGTCGGGCGCCGTGTTGCCGCGGGCCGACTGGGGGGGCCGTCCAGCTTTTGATCCAGGATTCGGCACGCGCCCTTCCCCCGTCGCGGCAAAGCCCCCCCAATGTACCCACCCTTCCTCCTTCTCTTCGCGGGTCGCGCCGCTTCGCTCTGGTTGCAGGCCGCAACCCCGAAGGGAGGGGTTTCGAGATGAGCTGGTTCAGGATGCCATCGCGATCGCCGGCCCTGGTTGTGGCCAACCTTGCGAGCGCGCAGGAAACTCTGCTCCTGTGCCCCGCGATCGGGTGGATCTGCCGGACGCCACGCCGCACCCAGGCGTGCCGGCCCTGGGACGGCCCCCGCCGGCTTGCGCGCTGCGCAACCGGCGTGGTAAGCCGCTGCCGCTCGGGTGAATAGCCGGAGCGGACCGGGACTTCGAGGAGAACGAGGACCGTCGCGACGCCATGTTTGACGCGCTCAGCAAGGGTTTCCGCGCTGCCAAGAATCGCCTTTCCGGCGTCACGGAGCTCACAGAGGAAAATATCGATGCCGCCCTGCGTGATGTGCGGCTGTCCCTGCTCGAAGCGGACGTAGAGTTCGGGGTAACCAAGCGCTTCCTGGCCAAGGTCAAGGAAAAGGCGGTCGGTGAGACCGTTCGCACGAGCGCGGACGTCAAGGGCAAGCGGGTCAAGATCGGGCCCGCGGAGCAGTTCATCAAGATCTGCCAGGATGAGCTGGTAGCTCTGATGGAGTCCGAGGGCGAGGCCATTGAGTATGCCCCCAAGCCCGCCGTGACTGGCATCATGATGGTGGGCCTGCAGGGCGCAGGCAAGACCACGACAGCCGCCAAGCTGGCCCGCCTGTGCGAGAAGGAAGGTCGGCGCCCCCTGCTGGTCGCCGCCGACCTCCAGCGCCCGGGAGCGGTCGAGCAGTTGCAGGTCCTCGGTGAACGTATCGAGGTTCCTGTGTTCGCGATGCCGGGCGCCACGCCGTTCGAGGTCTGCCACAAGGCGATGGGCGAGGCCCGCAAGCTCAAGTGTGACACGGTCATCTACGACACGGCGGGCCGGCTTGCGATCGACGATGAGCTGATGAAGGAGCTCGCGGACATCAAGACTCGCGTGCGGCCCCAGAACGTCTTCCTCGTCGTGGACGCGATGATCGGCCAGGATGCGGTCCAGACCGCGGCGGCGTTCCACGAACGTCTGAGCATCAGCGGCGCCATTTTGACCAAGCTCGATGGTGATGCGCGCGGTGGCGCTGCTCTGTCGGTCCGCCAGGTCACGGGAGCGCCTATTCGCTTCGTCGGCATGGGTGAGGGCATGGATCGCCTGGAAGCCTTCCGCGCGGATGGGATGGCTAGCCGTATCCTGGGCTTCGGCGACGTGGTCGGGCTCATGAACGACTTCAGCGAGGTCGTCGATGAGGAGAAGGCCGAGCGCGATGCCAAGCGCATGCTCGCCGGTCGGTTCACGTTTGACGATTTCCTCGAGCAGATCGGCATGCTGCAGCAGATGGGCCCGCTGCAGGACATGATGGAGAAGGTCCCGTTCTTTGCGGAGAGTGTCCCGGATGGGTTTCAGGTCGACGAGCGCGAGCTAGATCGCATCAAGGCGATCGTCAACTCGATGACGAAGGCAGAGCGGGCGGAACCTGAGTTGTTCGCGAAGAGCCGCGGGCGAGTCACGCGTGTCGCCAAGGGTTCGGGACGAACGGAGCAGGACGTTGCTAGTCTGTTGCAGCGGTTCTCCTTCATGCAGAACATGATGGGCCAGATCGGCAAGCAAGCTGGACTGCTCGGGAAGCTCCCCGGGATGAAACAGCTTGCCATGGCCCGCCAGCTGAAGAACGCGGTCAGCACCGGGGGCTTCGAAGGCAACCCGATGATCGCCAACCTCGCAGACACCTTGCTCGAGGCGGCCGTGGCGGATGGGCCCGGGGGGGGTGGCGGGCAGCGCGGCAACGCCCCCAAGCGCAAGCAGCCAAGCGCTGCCCATCGCAAAGCCCAACGCAAGAAGCAGAGAAAGGCACGTCGCAAGTCCCGCAAGTAGTGAGGCGGATGCCTGCCTGGGCGAGAGCTTGGCAATCACCAACTGGAGCCACGTGATGAAACGAACGTTCGCTACCCTGCTGTTGTTCCTCGTCGCGCTTGCCGCCAGTGTAGGTGGGGTCGGCTGTACCGAGCGGCGCCGCAAAAAGGTCGTCAACCAGGAGTTGGTCCGCAAGTACGTCAGCACGCAGAAGACCACTCCGGAATTCCCGCTGGACTTGCGCTTCGGCGACGCCGTGGAGCTGATCGGCTACGACCTGAGCAGTGACCGCCTGCGGCGGGGCAGGCCGTTCACAATTACGTGGCATTGGCGCGTGATCAAGCCACTTGGCGACAACTGGAAACAGTTCTCTCACCTGCTGGATGCCGAAGGACACAGCCGCGTCAATCTCGACGAGAACCGCAAGTTGTTTGGCGCCCTGCCCTGCAGCGCCTGGAAAGCGGGTCAATACGTACGCGATCCACAGGAAGTCACGGTACCCGAAGACTGGGGATCCAAGGGAATCGAGATCCGCATCGGTTTCTGGCACGACGAGGAGCGGATGGCGGTCACCCGTGGCAAGGCTGATGGCGAAAGTCGGGCGCGGGCTTTTCAGGCCAGACTTGGCAAGCGCCTGCGAAAGCCGAAGATCAAGCACGCGTTGCCGGAGCTTGAAGTGCCTGTCCGCACGGGCGATATCGCGCTTGACGGGAAGCTCAAGGAAGATGCGTGGCAGAGTGCCAAGCCGACAGCTCCGTTCGTCGACACCATGCAGGGCAAGCCGGGGAGCTTCGCCGCAGTCGCCCGAGCGTTGTACGACAGCGAGGCGCTGTACGTTGCTTTCGAGGTGCAGGACGAGCTGCTCAAGACGAAGTTCGAAAAGCACGACGAGCACCTGTGGGAGCAGGATACGGTCGAGGTGATGGTCGACCCCGATGGCGACGGAACCAACTACTTCGAGGTACAGGTGTCGCCGCGGGGCGTCGTCTTCGACACGCGCTACGACGCGCGGCGCGACCCGCGCCCCTTTGGTCATACGGACTGGGACTCCGAACTGACCAACGGGGTCGACGTGGATGGAACGATCGGTGATGACGAGGCCGACAAGGGCTACGTCGTGGAGATGCGCATACCTTGGACCGCCTTTGCCCACGGCCCGAAGAAGGCCGAGCCCCCCAAGCCCGGCGAGTCTTGGCGGGTTAACTTGTTCGTCATGGACGCCCAGAAGCAGGGGCAGCGGGCTGTCGGCTGGTCACCCCCGATGATCGGCGACTTCCACACACTCGACCGTTTTGGCACATGGAAGTTCGGGGGCGAATCAACCCAGAACGAAGAAGCATCGGCCAAGCCTGCAGCCGCCAAGCCGGCAACTGCCAAGCCCGCGGCTGCCAAGCCCGCAACAGCCAAGGGCGGCACTCCCAAGTCAAGCCCTGAGCCGAAGGCGCCGAAGCCCTAAGGAACGCCTTGCGGATTCCGGCGACGACCGCGACGAGTCTGCGTGAGCCAAATCCAGCAGCTCATCACTGGAGCACCGCAGGTGCGACCTAGCGACCTAGCGACCTTGTCCAGGCGCATCGAATCAAGGCAACGCGATCAAACTTGACGCAAACGCCCACGAAACACTGACTCAAGGTCGTTAGCTGAGCTCGCCGGGCGGCACGGCTGCCAGGCGTGCCGGGTCGATGCCAAGACTGCCGAGGGCTGCGGTCCAACGGTCTTCAGGTGGTGTCTCGAAGACGATTTCCTCGTCGAGGCCCACGGGGATCCAGGCGCCCTGCGCGATTTCAGCGTCCAACTGGCCGGGGCCCCAGCCAGCGTATCCCAAGGCAACCAGTAGGCGACCGGGTCTGCGTCGCTCAAGCAGGTCTACCAGCAGCTCGCGCGAAGCCGTCACCGCCATCCGTTCCGATACGCGCACGACCTCGCTGGCTCCTTCGTCTTCCTGGCCCGGCTCAAACACAACCCAGCCGGTCTCCGGCGCCACCGGTCCGCCTACGACGACCTGGGCAGGCGGTAGCCCAGCGTCGGGGATCTGCAGGCCGATCGCGTCCACCACATCCGATAGCGGTACATCACCGGGGCGATTGATGACGAACCCGAGCGAACCTTCTTCGCGATGATCCACAAGCAAGACCACGCTGCGGCGAAAATTCGGGTCCAGCAGGACCGGGGCCGCAACCAGAAAGCCGGGTGACAACTCGGAAGCCATGGGGCTGAGCTTGCTACGAACCACGCGGGACATCAATCCGGAAGCCCGCGCGACCTCGCGATCATCACCACGTAGTGGTAATTGCTGGTGTAGGCGACCGTTTTGAACACGCGGTAGGTACGTTGTACCCAGGCCATCGAAGCTACCCTTCGCTCGACTGGGTACCCGCTCAGGGCGAGCAGACGCCCTTGCTCGGAGACCCTCGGTGGCGAGCGGGCATGCAGGACGATCAGGTCCGGTGCTTGTTCGCGGAGCAGTGCTTCGGGGAGGCGCTTGTCCAGGTGTCCGCCGGGCAGGTCGCCGATCTGTGGGTCCGTGATGCCGCCGAGGTCCAAGGTGGGCAGTCCGCTGGCATAGGTGAGCAGGCCGATGTCCACCAGCGCCATCGAACGGCCTCGTGCGCGAAGCTCATGGGCCAACTCAAGCGCGACCCGGCGACCTTCGGCGGCGTTCCTCAGTTGCGGTAGCCGCAGGGCCCAATCAACCGAAGGTATGGCGACCGCCAGTGCCAAGCTCAGCAGCGCACCGGTGCGGCGGCCCTTGCCATAGGCGCGGGCGAAGCCGATCCCCGCGAGCCCCGCGTACACGGGAATCAGTGGCGCGAACAGGCGAAACCCCGGCATCCAGTCGCCTCCCGCTAGCGCGATGCACATCACCCCCGCGACCAGTCCCACGACGCTCAAGCGATCACGGCTACGGCCCCAACGGTACGCGCAGGCCACCAACCACAGGCCGCCACCGCCCGTGAGCCACGGCAGCGCGCGCAGTACGTACTCGACGCCGTTGGAAAGCTCGGCGGGCTTGGCGCGAACGCTCAGCGGTAGCGCGTCGCCAAAGCACGTCAGGCGGAATCCCACGATGGCGGACAGGCCTACAAAGAGACCACCGCCGTACCAGGCGAGCGCCCGCCGCTGCGGTTTCCGTGATGCCAGCGCTGGCAGCAGCACCATCACGGCAACGACCGGTAGCATCTCAGGCCTCAACCAGCCGACCGTTGCCGCTGCCACCATGCTTGGCCACCGCACGGGCGCGTCGACGCGGGTGCCCCTGGGGGTCCCGGCTGCGAGCACAATCAGCAGGGCGGCGGCACCCGTGCCGAGCCCGGCCACCGCCCACGTGGCGGTGGTAGGCTGGGTCACGTACAGCGCGGCTGCGATCGGGGCAGCAAGGTCGCCGAGGCGCCGCCGCCTCTGGCGCCGCATCACGATGAGGGCGGAAAGCCCGGTGCACAGTCCGCCGAGCCATTTGAGCGCCTGCACGGGGTCCGCGCCTAGAAGCGCCGCCAAGGCGCCGGGTAGCACCCACAGCGGTCCGGTCAATCCGTCGCTCGGCGCCTGGCCTGGATTCATGGTGTAGCCGTGACCGTGCGCGAGGTTGTGGGCGTAACGCCCGACAATGTAGGCGTCGTCGACTGTGTACGGCCATGCACAGGCCAGACCGGCGATCACCCCCCCTACGAGCCAGCCTTCGCTCACACGTCGCAACACCAAAACTCACTAGCCAAAATTGTAGTCACAGCGGACGAAACCAGGCCCGGGTATGGCCGCGCTGGACGTCGGTGCTAACATGGCGGTTTCCCGGGCTGCGGTGGGTATGAACAGCGAGCCCCGACCAACGCCATGTTGCGGACCCGAATTGTAGCCGGAGCTACTTCCGGATTTGTGATGAGCGCCGTGTTCGCCACGGTCCTCACGGTAACGCATTTCGGCGAAGCCTTCGTCGAACCCTGGCGGGTCGACCCAGCACAGCCGGCTCCAATCACCTTGCGATTGCCGCGGACGAACGCCCGCGTTCGAGATCCGGAGACCGGCGTCTATCGGTACGACGCGGTCACGGTCGTCGTCCCGCGGGGGCACACCGTGAAGGACAGCCAGATCGCGACCATGGTGCGGCTGTATGAGCGGGAGCGCCGGCCCCCCCGCCCCCCCCAACAGGGGGGCCCGGGGGGG
>JAPPOR010000171.1 GCA_028817905.1 Myxococcales bacterium | reverse complement strand
GCAACGCGATCAAACTTGACGCAAACGCCCACGAAACGCTGACTCAAGGTCGCTCGCTAGGCGCGGCTCACGATCACGGAGAAACTAGCAGCTACCTCGTGGCCCAACTTCACTGTGATCGCGTGCTCACCGAGCGTCTTGATCGCTTCGTTCAGTACCAACTTCTTGCGGTCCACTTCGATCCCGCGCTTGGCGAGGGCGTCCGCCACATCGCGAGAAGTGACAGACCCGAACAATCTGTCGCCATCACCAGCCTGCATCGGGATCTCAACGGTGAGCCCCTCGATCTGCGCTGCGTACCCTTCGGCGATGCTCCGCTCCCGGGCCGACTGGGCCTGCGCGAGCCGCTTCTCATGCTCGATTTCCCGCAGGTTGCCGCGGGTCGCGGCGACCGCCAACTTGCGCGGCAACAGGTAGTTGCGCGCGTAGCCGGGCTTGACCCTCACGAGTTCGCCAGCGCGACCCAGATTGTCAACGTCCTGCTTCAGGATCACCTGCAATGCACTTGCCATCTTCTCTCCCCACTAGCCCTGGGACGTATACGGCATCAGAGCGATGTTGCGAGCGCGCTTGATGGCAAGCGTCACGGCACGCTGATGTTTCGCGCAATTGCCGCTGATCCGGCGCGGCACGAGCTTGCCGCGGTCACTGATGAAGTAGCGCAGCTGGTTCGGATCTTTGTAGTCGATCGCGAGCTCGCTGTCGGCGCAGAACCTGCAGACCTTGCGCCGCCCTCCACGGCGCCGCAGCCCAAACGGATCGGCGTCGCGCAGGCCACCGCGGCCACCCTGCTCTTCGTCGCGGCCAAACGTGCTCATGATGCTTCCTCCTCACTGTCCGGCTTCTGCAAGCCCGCGTCATCCTCGACGCTGTCATCATCCTCGTCCCCCTCGGCACCGCTACCTTCATCCGCCGAGTAGTCGGGTTTGGGACGGTCAACCAGGCCGAGGCGCTGGGCCAGACCGGGCTCCTCATCGTCTTCGGCCGGCTCCAGTTCGCCAAACTTCAGGCGATCGTCTTCGACCTCATAGGCCGACAGATCCACGTGGGGGGAGATGAGGACGGTTTGGAACCGCAAGACCTCATCCATGAGCCCTAGGTTGCGCTCTAGCTCGCGAACCAGGTCCTCGTAACCTGCAAAGCGGACATAGACGAACACGCCACGCAACGCCTTCTCGATTTCGTAGGCCAGCTTGCGGCGACCCCAGTTGTCGATCTCGAGTAGTTTTGCCTGGCGCCCGCCTATCACGTCACGAACGCGGTCGAGTACCTTCTCCGCCTGCTTCGTGTCGGCGTTCGCGCGCATAATGAAGATAGTTTCGTATTCGCGCGCACGGCGTTCTTGGGTTGCGGCAGCAGCTGTCAAGGTTTCCTCCTGGACCTATGGCCCCAAACGCGTTGGAGCGAGGAAAGGGCCGCTAGGAACCGTGGTGCCGATTCATCGCGGCTTGAATACCGAACTCTAGGACATCTTCGAGTACGGCGGTCGCGCTTTGTAGCACGTTTTCGAGCTCGGTGCTCTCGGCAGACGAAAAATCGCTCAGGACGTGCCGCTGAACGGGCCCACCCTTGGGACGGCCGATACCAAGTCGCAGGCGCATGAAGCCCGGGCCGCCGCAATGGGACTGGATGGACTTCAGGCCATTGTGCCCTGCCGTGCCCCCGCCCACCTTGAGGCGCACGGACCCGAAGGGCAGGTCCAGCTCGTCATGTACCACCAGCACCTGCGTCGGGGTGAGCTTGAAGAACGTCATCGCCGCCCGGACAGCCTCGCCGCTGAGATTCATGAACGTATGGGGCTTGAGCAGCAAGAGGTCGCGGCCTCTCACCGTGCCCTTGGCGAACTCCCCCTTGAACTTGCTTCGCATGGCACCGACACCGTGTCGCTCGCACAAGCGGTCAACGACCATGAAACCGACGTTGTGGCGATTGCCCGCGTACCGAGCGCCCGGATTTCCGAGTCCAACCACCAACTCGCACCCCAACTCATCCACCTCACCCTGCATGCCGCTTCCAGTCACGCCAGCGCGCGCTGCCGCACCTCGAGCGGAACAGGTCCCGGTTTCCCAAGTTCAGGGCGCTTGCTGCTGGCGCCCGTGGTCACTCCGCCTTCTCTTCACCCTCGCCATCCTTGGCAGCGCGCCGGCGAGACTGGGTGACTGTAACGACGTTGCGCTCCTCGGGTAGCGGCACGCGGACACCTTCTTCGAGCTTCAGATCTTTGAC
Organism: Myxococcales bacterium; assembly: GCA_028817905.1. GTDB lineage: Bacteria > Myxococcota_A > Polyangia > Polyangiales > JAFGIB01 > JAPPOR01. The sequence continues at coordinate 55,966 of JAPPOR010000171.1, read as the reverse complement.
CCGAATCACATCCCCCACCTGCATGGGCGTGACATCGATGTGGATCTGATCGGGGATCCGAGCAGGCGAGGCCACTACCGGCAGGCTGCGGTAGAGAACGCGCAGATCGCCTCCGGCGACCACACCCACAGCGCGACCGCTGGTGACCAGTGGCACAGGACGGCGAATCGTCTGCTCTTCCTGGACACGCATGAAGTCCACATGCATCGGGGCTCGGGTCAAGGGATCGACCTGGAGGTCCTGCACCACAGCCAGCTCCTCCTTCCCGTCCACCCTCAGCTTGAGCAGTTGATTGCGCCGGTAGGGCGTCGTGATGGCCGCGGTTAGGTCCTTGGGAGAGACAGAAATCGAAACCGCCTCACCCTTGGCGCCATACAGGACAGCAGGCACTCGGCCGTGCTGGCGCAGCTGGCGGGCGCCGCCCTTGCCAGCGGGCGTGCGTGCTTCTGTCGCGAGGGTCTGAGCTTCCATGACGTTATTCCTTGTTCCCTGGCGATTCAGATGAAGAGTGAGCTGACCGAATCGCTATGATGAATCCTCTTGATGGCTTCGCCGAGCAAACGGGCCACCGTCAAGACTTTGAATTTTGGACACTGCTCGCCCCTGTTTGCGAGGGGGATCGTGTCGGTAATCACGACTTCCTCGAGAGCGGAGTCGGCGATGCGATCCACCGCAGGGCCCGACAGCACGCCATGGGTCGCCGCCGCATACACACGGCTGGCCCCGTGCTCCGAGAGCGCGAGGGCCGCGTTGCACAGCGTGCCCGCCGTATCGATCATGTCATCGAGGATCACGCACTGGCGGCCGTCCACGTCCCCGATGATATGCATCACCTCGCTCACGTTGGCGCGTTCGCGACGCTTGTCGATGATCGCAAGGTCGGCGTTCATGCGCTTGGCGTAGGCACGAGTGCGCTCGACTCCACCTGCGTCGGGCGAAACGAAGACCACCTCCTCCCCGCCGAAGCGCTCCTGCAGGTAGTCGAGAATCACCGTATTGGCGTACAAATGGTCGAATGGACAGTCGAAGAAGCCCTGAATCTGACCCGCGTGGAGATCGACAGAAACGACCCGGCTCACGCCGGCACTGGTAACCAGGTCAGCCACGAGTTTGGCTGTAATCGGGGTGCGTGGCGCCACCTTGCGGTCTTGGCGGGCATAGCCGTAGTAGGGCATGACGGCAGTGATCGACTGGGCGGACGCACGCTTGAGCGCGTCGACCATCACAAGCAGCTCCATCAGATTGTCGTTGACGGGAGCACAGGTCGGCTGCACGACGTACACGTCCACACCGCGCACGTTTTCCTGGATGCGCGCGAAGATCTCCCCGTCCGAAAAGCGCGTGATTTCAGCCTTTCCGATCGGAAGGTCGAGATATCTCGCGATCGATTCTCCCAGGGACGGATTGGCGGTCCCGGTGAAAATACTGATGGACTTGAACATCGACGAGCTCCTCGATAACGGTCCCGCGTGAAACCGAACCTCGCGCCGCCTGGCTTTTGAGCCGCGGATCGCTAGCAAACGGACATCCCTGTGTCAACCAAACCACAGGTTTCCCGCCGCCTGGAAATCATCGACGCGATGCGAGGTCTCGCGGTGATTGCCATGCTGATTCTGCATTCTGCCCACGGGTGGGTGCAACCCGAACTGCGGACCGGACCGGCCTGGTACTGGATCACCTCCATCGGAGGCCTTTCAGCGCCCCTGTTCTTTCTGGTCACCGGGATCTCGCTGGGACTTCGCTGGCAGGGCCCGGAGGGCGCCGGCACCCGACACGAGGTGGCCCGCGGTCTTTCGCTGCTGGTGCTCGGCTACCTCCTGCGGGTCCAGATGTGGTTGATCGACGTACCGGCGCTGCTGGATCCCAGACTGCTAGGGCCCGCCATGTTGCTGTGCGGGGGCTATCTGGGCCTCTACCGCGCCGGGACGCGCTGGGCCCCAGGAAACACGCTGTGGCCGACGACGGCCATCGCGACCGGCATCGCGTGGGTCGCCTCAGTGTCACCGACCGATCTGAAGCGGCTGCTGCGGTTTGACGTGCTACAGGGTCTGGGTCTTTCCCTAGTGGTACTTGCACTGGTCGTCCACGGAGCGCGGTCCGCCCAAGCACGGATTGCCCGGGCAGCAGTCCTCGGGGCAGTGGTGCTGGGACTGACGCCCGTTTTGCGAAGCACGCTACCGGGCGTGATCCCGCCAGCCGCAGCGGCCGCACTCGGACCATTTGCCCCGGGGGCGCCAGGCGGCTGGGCGATGTTCCCCCTCGCGCCCTGGAGCGCCTACGCGTGCGTGGGCATGGTCGTCGGCACCCACCTGCAGGGCGGAGTCGATCCCGCCGCGCGGACGCGGCGGATGTTCCTGTGGGCCGCCATTGGGGCGACCATCGCTGGCGGCGCGAGCGAAACCTGGCCTCACGTGGCGCGATGGATCGACCGGACTCCGCTCATCGCCACCGTAATACGGGTGGCCTACCGATGCGGACTGGGCCTCGCGAGCGCAGGGCTCGCGTTTGCCGCGTCCCGTCGACCGGGACCGGCCCGGGCCCTCGTCAGCCTTGGGCAGGGCTCCCTGTGGGTCTATTGGATACATCTGGAATTCACCTTCGGGGCACTGGGCACTCCCGCCCGGAAAGCCCTGACCTATCGGAGCTGGGCAATCCTTCTGGGAGCGCTGGTGGCGGCCATGCTGGTGGTCGCCTGGCTGCGGGGACGTCATCGAGAAACCCGCCCCGGACGGAGACCGACGAGCACCCGTTCGGGACTATCAAAGGGGGTCACAAACCTTGGGCAGGGGGCTTGAGCCGTCTGATCGGTTCTGCTTATAAGGGGCACCTCACGCTGTAGGAGTCAGCCATGCCTGCCACATCCCTGCTGGTGACGGACCGCCCCGCGTTTGAAGAGGCGTGGCGCCCGGCACTCTTGTCGGCCGGTCTTTCGCCCAGGACGGTCCATCCGGAGGCGCTTGGGCAGGTCATTTCCTCGGCGCGGGCAGTCGTAATCGATGGCGCTTGCGAGTATTTCGACGAGGACGAGTTGCTGGCAACCGCGGGGCTTGCCAAGGCCCTATCCGCCGCAGTTGCCGTGGTGCTGCCGACGGGAGGGGGCTTCGCCAACATCGAGGACCTGTTGTCCGACCTGTGCCCGGGCATGCTCGTTCACAACGGACAGGGTGTAGATCCCTTCGTGCAAAATCTCGCACGTCGCAGTAACGGGGATCGCAGCAGGCGCTTCGAATATCTAACGGTATCGCCGCGCCCAGGTGAATTGCTCGCGATCCTCGGCGACGGCCAGACGACGCTGATCGCCCGGCCCCTGTCGGACGCAGATGACGGCAGCGAAGTGACTTCGATCGAGCTCTCGGACAATGCCGAAAGCGCGATCCTGCGCTTGGGCACCGGCGGAGAGATCTCCTTACGAGCCGCAGGCCTGTCGGAGCGACCCCCAGCAGGCAGTCTCAACGGAGACAATGGGACGTTCGACGGCGTCAAACTAGGCGCACGACTGCGGGCGTTGCGTCTAGGGGCGGGCCTTACACAAGCGGAACTGGCCCGGAGGACTGGAATCCATCGACCCAACATCGCACGCGTAGAGGCGGGTCGTCACACCCCTTCGCTGGAGACGCTGGCCCGGCTCGCCAACGCGATCGGAGTCCCCACGACGCGCGTACTTGCGGACGAATAGCCACGCACGGTGGCTTCGAGGCCCGGGTGCCGAGACCGAGCGTGGGAAACCCGCCAGCTAGGAAGCTCGATTTTGGTCCCAGAACGCGCAGGACTCGTCCTGGACCCGCGTGGAAGTCGACATTCCGACACCGAATTGGGACACTATGTAAGGAGGTCGGCGTGGCGCGCCCTGCCAGAACCACCATTCCTGGTTGACCTGGATTTTTCCCTAGACAGTGGAACATGGCGTCCGATACTAATTAGGATTCATGGCAAAACGCGGAGAAGCGAAGGAACTGTTCACCGCCTCGGAAGTGGCGCGCTTCTGCCAGGTGGATCTTAAGACGATCCACAACTGGGCGGACCGCGGCGAGATCCGGCATTTCCGCACGCCCGGTCGTCACCTTCGCTTTCGGCGCGTAGATGTTCTGGACTTCCTGCGCAAGTATGGCTACCCGGTGCCCGAGGTGTTGCGGCAGGGGAAACCTTCGGTGCATCTCATCGACGAAAACCGCGATGGCATTGCCGAGCTGGAAGGAGCCTTGGGCGATCGCTTCGAGGTAACCAGTTTCTCCGAACCAGTGGATGCGCTGATCGCGGTGGGCCGCGATACGCCAGACGTGGTCGTACTCGACCTGACCGGGGAGAAGCTGGACGGCATGAGCTGCATCGAGCGCCTTCAATCGATGGAAGCGACACGCCACGTTCGCATCGTCGTGTACTCGCAGCAGGAGCACGCGTCGCAGCGCGCCCTGGATGCAGGCGCCTCGGCGTTTGTCCGCCGTCCCGACCCACAGCGCCTCGTGGACACTCTCGAAGCCCTGATGGGCACAGTACGCTAGCTAGACTGGCTTGCGGCTAGCTTTTTCCACGAGACCGGAAACGCCAAAGCGGCGGGCTAGCTCCCCCTGGACCGCGCGCAGGTCAACTTCCCGGCTCAGCAGACCGACCAGCAAGTGGTAGATAACGTCGGCAGCTTCGGACACAACCCGTTCAGATGACTCTGCCCGGATCGCCTGGTCGAACTCGCCCGCCTCCTCCCTGACCTTGTCGCCAAGGCGTGCGGGGCCACTGTCCAGCAGCGTGCGCGTATAGCTGCGGGTATGCTCGGCCGCCTTGCGGGCAACCAACTCACTCCACAGGTGCGGGAACAGCGCGCGCGCATGACCTGGGTCCTCATCGACGGCCTGACCATCGGCGGCAACTCTCCGAAAGAAGCACGTCGTGCGACCGGTATGGCAGGAGGGCCCGGCAGGTTCGGATAGATAGATCAGCGCGTCGCCATCGCAGTCCGCCCAAAGCGAAGATACCGCGATCGTGTTCCCGCTGGTTTCTCCCTTGCGCCACAATGAACGCCGCGAGCGGCTGTAGAAATGGGCCTGACCGCTCGCGAGCGTCGCTTCGACCGCCGCTCGGTTGGCGTGCGCCAGCATGCGTACCTCGCCCGTCAAGCGGTCCTGGACCACCACTGTGACGAGGCCGTGGTCGTCCCATCTGAGGCTATCCAAGCCGTCCATAGTCGCGCACCTTCAACGGCGACGCCGTCGCAGCCGGCAGCGACCGCATGCGCATCAGCCGCGAGTTCACTCAGCCGAGAACGTTGTCCAACTCCCGCTCAACCTTTTGAACATCTACCTTCTTGGCAAGCGCCAGCTCGGTGACGACAAGCTGGCGTGCCTGCTCAAGCAGGCGGCGTTCGCTGAACGACAGCTCCTTTTCCGCCTTCACACGGTGCAGATCGCGCAACACCTTTGCGACCTCGAAGGCGGAACCGCTGCTAAGCATCTCGGTGTATTCGCGATAGCGCTTGTTCCACGGTTGCACGGTCACAGCGACCTCGGGATCCTTCAGGATCCGCATCACCTTGGCTGCATCGCGCTTGGAGATCACATCACGGAGGCCGGCACGAGCCGCACCGTCCGTGGGAATCATCAGTTTCATCTCGGTATCGAGGATCTTGAGTATGTAGAACTCTTTCTTCTGACCAGCGATGTCGCGGCTCTCGATCCCCGTGATCTCGGCAACGCCATGGGCTGGGTAGACCGCATTGTCACCGACCTTAAACTGAGAATTCACAGATAGACCTCCTGCCTCGCCGAAGCCAACGCGGCATACATCCCGAATATTCCGCTGAAGGGCGAAAGTGTGGCCCGCCTCCCGGGCGACCCGGTCCTACATTCTTTCGAGATGTATGCAAAGTAGCAGCTGCCGACGTGCATGGCAACGGAGGCGGTCTATGCCATTGAAATCTAATGACTTTCATGGGTGGCCCCGGACGACCTCCCAGGCGCCCCGATGGGGCGCCATACGTCGGGTGCGAGCAATCGCTCCAACGTAGTTACGAACGCATCCGCCGGAATCTGCAATGAGATATGAACCTTATGGTCAGTAGCGGAGAGCACAAGGCTCGATCGTGCTGCGGGGAGGCCCAGGCTGACACCAAGCGGATCAGCCGCAATGGAGTCGATGAGCGTGCGGAAATTGCGTTCGGCGCTGGCCGGGAACCGACCGTGCAGCTCGACCGTCAGCTGAAGGGTCTCAAGGCCGTCTGGTGCGGCACCCGGTTCGAGACTCGCAGCGAGACCCGTCTGTTGCGATAGCAGGGTGCCGATCCCCGAGCGCGGCGGGAGCGGCAAGGGGTGGGGCACGTACACGGTCAAGTCACGACCGACCTCCGTCGCGCTCAGCGACAGGAGCCCGGGATCGCCGAAACCATCGCCCATCGCTCGAACGATGCTGGCTGCCGAGCCTGCGGCCCGCACCAGTACCGTCCTGCGATCGAGCACGGCCGGGTGATGCGGCGCCGGGGGCGCCCCCGTTTGCAGCGAGGGAACACGCGAAGCGTCGACCCCGCGAACGATGGTGATCCGGTCGGGGCCATAGTCTGCAACTACGAGCTCGTCCAAGCGAGCGAGGGGTGCCCCGAAGCGCGCCTCGAAATCCGCTTGAGCACGCTCCGGAACCAGGATGCTAAGAAGCTGACGCCCGCTCTCGTACGCCACCCAGCGGGCAGGTCGTACAACCACAACGGTGTCGGCCCCCGCTGGTAGTGCCCCAACCAGGTCCACGATCGGCTGGGGCTCGCGGGCATCCCGGGTTGGGGGGACACCCGCACAAGACGCGCCCGCCAGGATCATCGCGAGGTGCACGAACGAGCCGAGCTTGGAGCCGTGAGCAACAGTGGCCCTAGCCCGGATCATTCACCAACCCGCGCCCTCACACAACGGTTCGACTCCGCAGGGCTTTCGCTTCAGTCGAAAATACAGCAAGTATTCCCTCCTTCATCGAACTCCCGGAAAGCCGATCACTCCTCGAGCATCACGCGCTTTGATGAGTGGCGGCGCGGCATCACGCGCGTGCGCGACTGCCTCGTGATTTGGTTGCCGCCTGCTGCGTGCCGTTCGGCGCCGCCTTGCCACCGGATCGCTTGTCATCCGCCTTGCTGCCGCTGCCTGCCACCTTGCCGGCCCCCGCCGAGACCTTGGTCGCGTCCGCGGCCTGGGCAGGCTCCTGCTCATCGTCGCCCCGGCGTGCCAAACCGTGCTTCGCCAACACCTTGCCCTCGATCTTCGCGAGAACCGAGGCGTTTTCCTTCAGATACGCTCGCGCATTTTCACGCCCTTGCCCGATGCGATCGCTTGCATAGGAATACCAGGCACCGGACTTGTCGACGACGTTTGCCTCAACTGCCAAATCGAGCACATCCCCGGTGCGACTTATGCCCTCTCCGAACAAAATATCAAACTCGCAACTCTTAAAGGGAGGCGCCATCTTGTTCTTTACAACCTTGACTCGCGTACGGTTGCCGATCGCTTGATCGCCAACCTTGATAGCGCCGATCCGGCGCACATCTAGACGCACACTCGAATAGAACTTCAACGCATTGCCACCCGTGGTCGTTTCTGGCGATCCAAACATCACTCCGATCTTCATACGGATCTGGTTGATGAAAAACAGAGTGGTATTGGACTTGTGAACCGATGCCGTAAGCTTGCGCAGCGCCTGGCTCATCAGACGTGCCTGCAAACCGACGTGACTATCACCCATCTCGCCTTCGATTTCGGCCTTGGGAACGAGCGCAGCCACCGAGTCCACGATGATCAGATCGACCGCTCCGGATCGAACCAGCGTATCGGCAATCTCGAGAGCCTGTTCACCAAAATCCGGTTGCGACACGAGCAACTCATCGATGTTGACCCCAAGCTTGCGTGCATAGGTCGGATCGAGGGCATGCTCAGCATCGATAAATGCCGCCACGCCGCCTGCGCGCTGGCACTCGGCAATCGCATGCAACGTCAGTGTCGTCTTGCCACTCGACTCGGGACCGTAAATCTCGACAATGCGGCCCCTTGGATAGCCACCGATACCGAGCGCCAGATCAAGTGAAATCGCGCCGCTCGGCGTGACCGGAATCGACGCTGCCTCACGCGAGCCGAGCCGCATGATGGCACCTTTCCCGTACGACTTTTCAATCGCACTAAGCGCCAAATCGAGGGCTTTTTCACGGTTGCTGTCGGTCGCCATGTCGTCTCCTAGGGTCCTTCGGGTTTAGGGCTCGGATGGATCCAAGGTCAAGCGACCAGCAAGGGTCGCGCGGATCATTCCGAGCGCGTGCAACGCGGCGAAGCGCCGCACCAACTCGCGATCAGCGGGCAACTGACGGCGCTCGGTATGGGGACGAAAGCCGGGGCGGGCAAGGCCGAACCATACGGTTCCAACGGGCTTTTCTTCCGATCCTCCTCCAGGCCCAGCGATCCCGGTGAGCGCCACCGACAGGTCGGCACCAGAGACCCGAAGAGCACCTTCCGCCATCGCGGCGGCCACCTCGGAACTCACCGCCCCATGACGCTCAAGCAGATCTCCCTCGACCCCGAGCAGACGCGTTTTAGCCCCATTCGCATACGTCACGGCCGACAGCAGCAGGTAGTCGGAACTGCCGGGGTTGTCGGTCAAGAGCTTGCCGACCAGGCCACCGGTACAGGATTCGGCCAGGGCGAGGGTCAGGCCCACCGCTCGCAACTCCTCGCCGACAACCTTGGCCAGCGTGTCCCCGCGCCCACCAAACACGTGCCAGCCCAGCCGCTCGCGAACTTGGCCTGCAACGTCATTGGCCAGGCGTCGCGCCTCCGGCTCGTTCTCCGCGCGCGCCAGTACCTTGAGCTCGATCTCGCCCATCGTGGCCCGATATCCCAGCGTGATGCCAGGGCGTGCCAACGCTCCACCCGCGTCGAAATCAGCCACCCGCTCCGCGACCTCCGACTCGGCCAGCCCGTGACAGCGGAAATGCACTTGATGAGTGGTGCGGCGAACACGGGCCGTTACGTCCGGCACCAAGTGCCGCTCAACAATGTGACGCATCTCGCGCGGAACCCCTGGCACACAATAGAAATTCGCGCGCCCCAGCCGAAACGAGAACCCCGGCGCGGTCCCGGCATCGTTCGCGAGTACCCGCGCCCCAGCCGGAAAGTCGGCCTGCACGAGATTGCCGGGGGGCATGACACGGCCGAGACGCCGATAGCGCGCCTCCAGCGCCGCCACCGACCCAGGATCCCGTTCCAGCGGAACTCCGAGGGCGGCCGTGGCCGCTGCAGTCGTAAGATCATCAGAGGTCGGCCCGAGCCCACCAGTGGTCACGACCCAATCGACCTGCTGGCCAAGCCGCATCATTGCCGCTGCGATCCGAGCTGTGTCGTCGTCCACGGTAGCGTGCTCGATAACGTCGACACCGAGCTCGGTGAGACGCTCTGACAACCAGCAACTGTTGGTGTCGCAGAGCTCCCCGCGGGTGAGCTCGGTGCCGATGGCAAGGATCGCAGCGTCCATGGGGGAACTGAGCATATGTACAGCTTGGGAGAACGTCAAGCAAAGGAGGGTTTCGAACGCGGTCGCAGTCGGCCGAGTCGCCCTCGGGCGCGCCGGGAAGCCTCCCCCACGACCGCGCCAAACACAAACTCCAATCCCAACCTGCGCTGCGGATCGGGAGGCCCGCGCGCCAAGCATCTGACCACTCAAATCGGAGGCAGTAGTGCTAGTCTTCCGGCCCGTATGGGATACTTCACAGTGACTTGCGAATGGGTCACGAGGTTGGGCGTGGTGCTAGCCTGCCTCCTGACCTCGATCGAAACCCGAGCGGAGACCCCCAAAGAAACGCCCACGGAGCCAGCCCCGAACGCTGGTACCCAAGCGGAAGCCCAGGGGGAAGCCCAGAAGGCTCCATCCAAGCAGCCACCACATGCGCCGGCAGCGACCACGTCCGCGACGCCCGCCGAGCCAACGCCCACGAAGCCGGCAGAAGACGCCAGCCCCGCCAAAGCCACCGGGGGAACCCAGCCACAAGCGACGGAAGAGCCCGAACAGGAGTCGGGCCTGCGAGTGCGCAAACACACACTAAGCAACGGCCTGCGCGTCGTCATGAGCCCCGACCAAACCGTCCCAACCGTCGCGATCGCGATGTACTACGACGTCGGATCGCGTAACGAAAAGCCCGGACGCTCCGGCTTCGCCCACCTGTTCGAGCACATGATGTTCCAGGGATCCGCCAACGTGGCCAAAGGCGAGCATTTCCAACTGATCATGAACCGTGGCGGTTCCGTCAATGGCACGACAAGCGTCGACCGCACCAACTACTACGAAACCCTGCCAAGCCAGGAGCTGGCCCTGGGGCTGTGGCTCGAGGCCGACCGTGCCCGCTCATTGGCGATCACCCAGGAGAACTTCGAAAACCAGCGACAAACGGTCATGGAGGAGCGTCGCCAGAGCTACGACAACCGTCCCTACGCCAAGTCGATGCTCCGCATCAACGAGTTGGCCTACGGAGATTACTTCCCTTATGCGCACTCCACGATCGGCAAAATGGAGGACCTGAGGCAGGCCCCCCTGTCGGCCGTCCAGGCCTTCTTCAATACGTACTACGCGCCCAACAACGCAGTCCTCAGCATCGCTGGTGACTTCGTGGTCGAGGAAGCCATCGCGCTGGTCGAGAAGTATTTCGGCGGCCTCGCCAGCCGGCAAACGCCGAGATTCGAGGCCGGTCGAGTCAACCCACCGCAGGCCGAACGCTTCGAAACGATGCAGGATCCGCTGGCCGAACTGCCAGCGTTTCACATCGCCTATCACATCCCGCCGGATCGCTCTTCGGACCACTACCCTCTGGAGCTTATGGCGATCATTCTGGGGGACGGCGACTCGTCGCGCCTGTACCAGGAGCTGGTTAAACAACGTCAGGTGCTTCAGGAGATCCACGTGTCGACAGATGGTCGGCGCGGGCCCGACCTGTTTTCGGTGTGGGCCATCGTCGCCAGCGGCCAGAGCGCTCAAGAGGCGCGCAGCGCGTTCTATCGCAATGTAGAGCACATCGCGAAGAAGGGAGTCACGGTTCGCGAGTTGGAGAAGGCCAAGAACCGCGTGCGCTCCGCCTTCGTGTTCGGCCTGGAGACCAACCTGGCTCGGGCCCAACGACTCGCGGAATTCGAGATGTACTGGGGCGACGCCAAACTGTTGAACAGCGAGGCCGAGCGCTATCTGAAAGTAACCAATGAGGACATCATGCGGGTCGCAGGCCAATACTTCGCCGCGTCGAATCGCACCGTGCTAGACGTCGTCCCGGCACCTAAGTCGCTGCCGTCCACGCAGCCGACCTCCATACGAGATGGGTACGGGGGCAACCACGGCGAAGCAAGCGAGATCGCCCAAAGGGAGGTGGCGCGATGACCCGCCTACACACCCACGCTCTGATCCCATCGCTGACCGCTAGCATGCTGGGTTTGATCGCGGGCTGCGCCGCCAGCATGCAACCCGCACCAACCACCACGCCCCAAACGGCCGGTGGGCCTCCCGGAGCACAGCCTGCGCCACCGCAAGCCGCGCCCACCGCAAAGCAAGCGCCCCCCCCTTCGGGTACGGCGCGCGATCTCAAGTTCCCGCCGGTCGCCCGGTCGACCACCAAAGGCGGGCTGGAAATCAATACGGTTGCGATGACCCAGCTGCCAACCGTGGACGTCAAGCTCGTCATCCGCAGCGGTAGTGCGGCCGACCCGACGCGCTTCACGGGAATGGCCCACCTCGTGTCCTCCATGCTCAAAGAAGGCACGCTGCGGCGCAGTAGCGCCCAGATCGCCGAAGAGGTCGACTATCTGGGCGCCAAGCTCTGGGTCGACAACGACGAGGAGACGACCACGATCCACATGCGCGCGCTTTCAGAGCACTTGGAAGAGGCCCTAGCCCTGGTGGCCGACCTGGCCGTCCGCCCGCGCTTCAGCGCCACGGAGCTAGGAAAGCTGAAGAAGCGCGAACTCGATCGGTTAGCGCTGCAAAACAAGAATCCCAACTACCTGGTGGCCCGGGAGTTCTACGCGCGGTTGTACGGCGACCATCCCTACGCCAAGATCGACACCGACGAGAAGGTCATCAAGCGTGTCCGGAACACGGACCTCAAGCGCTGGCATCGCCAACATTTTGCCCCGAACAATGCGTTTCTCGTTGTCGTTGGCAACGTCGACGCCGCCAGCGTTCAGAAGACCAGCGAAAAGGCGTTCAAGGGCTGGTTCAAGCGCAAGGTACCCAAAGATGCCTACCCTGCGCCACCGGTGCGCACCCGCAGCGAGGTCGTCATCGTCGATCGGCCCGAATCAGTCCAGTCTGTAATCTTCGTTGGCAACCTGGCGATCCCGCGCAACCACCCCGACTACATGCCGCTCACGGTCGCCAACCAGGTGCTTGGCGGCTCGGCTGCTTCCCGTCTCTTTATGGACCTGCGCGAGCGACAAAGCCTCACCTACGGCGCCTACAGCCAAGTGTACCAAAGCGTCGGGCAGGCTCCGTTCAGAGCAGCAGCTGCGGTTCGCAACGAGGTCACCGCCCAGGCGATGGCTGCGTTCATGGATCACCTTTCTCGGATCGCACGCGAGCCGGCCCCCCCAGCGGAGCTCGACAACGCCAAGCGGTTCCTGTCGGATCGCTTCCCGCTACGCATCGATACGCCCGCAAAGATCGCCAATCTGGTGTCCGACCTGCGCGTCTACGACCTGCCCGACGACTACTGGGACAAATACCGGTCCGAGATCAATGGGGTAGACGGGAGCACGGCCTTGGCGGCAGCAAGGAAGTATATTCAGGCGGACAAGGCGCTTGTCGTCGTGGTCGGCAAGGCCGCCGCCGTACGCGAAGCCCTGGCGAAGTATGGGCCGGTGACGGTGATCGACGCGGAAGGGAACCCTGTGGTTGTGACTGCCATGGCAAAGCCCGGGCCGGACCAGGCCACCAAGCCCAAGCCCGCGTCGGCGCCGGCCGACAAGTCGGGGCAAGCCGCAACTCCCGGCGACAAGACAGCGAAGCCGGAAGCCACCAAACCGCCAGCCTCGAAACCGATACCGGCTTCCAAGACGCAGCCCGCCCAATCGGCGCCCGCACCAGCAGCGAACCCAGGTACACTCAAGTAGCGGTAGTCTGGCACAATCGATCCCGGACCGGGATTGCAAGGAGGGACGACGCGTGTGCGGAATCGTTGGCTACATTGGCACACAGCAATGTGTGCCGATCCTAATCGATGGCCTGCGCAAACTGGAGTACCGCGGATACGATTCCGCAGGTCTAGCCATCCATGACGGCAAGGGCATCGAGCTCGTGCGAGCAGTCGGCAAACTGCGCGCCCTCGAGGAAGCTACGCGCGAGCGCAACACCCTCGAGGGCACGCTCGGCATTGGTCACACGCGCTGGGCGACGCACGGGGGCGTCTCCGAGGAGAACGCCCATCCCCATGTCGCGGGCGACATCGCGCTGATCCACAACGGGATCATCGAAAACCACTCCGCGCTGCGAAAGCGCCTTGAAGGCGACGGCGCAGCCATCGCCAGCGACACCGACACGGAGATCGTCGCCCACTTGGTGGATGCTCACGTCCGGGCCGGGAAGGACCTGGTTGAAGGGGTCCGAGACGCACTCCAAGAGGTGGAAGGGGCCTATGCAATTGCGGTCGTGAGCCGCAAGGATCCCAGCCGTCTCGTCGTCGCGAAGAATGCGTCTCCGCTCGTGCTGGGAGTGGGCGACGGGGAAAACTTCGCGGGCAGCGACATCCCGGCGCTACTCGAGCACACGCGTCGTATGGTGATCATGGAGGACGGCCAAATGGCAGTGCTCCGACGCGATGGAATCGAACTGTTTACGCTGAGCGGCGACCCGGTGGAGGTGGTCGAGCGGCGGGTCGACTGGTCGCCGGTGATGGCGGAGAAAGCCGGCTACAAGCACTTCATGCTCAAGGAGATTTTCGAGCAGCCCCGTGCGATCGAGGACACTCTGAGGGGCAGGCTCGAACGAGAACTGGGGGACATCAACAGCGCCGAGATCGGCCTCACCCCGGAGGTTGCGCGCAGCATCAAGCGCGTTTGTCTGATCGCCTGCGGCACCAGCCACCACGCGGCAATGACTGGGCACTACTATTTCGAGCAGCTCGCGGGGATCCCGACAGTGGTCGAGCTCGCAAGCGAGTTCCGTGCACGCGACCCGCTGATCGGCGATGGAGACATGGTGGTGGCCATTAGCCAATCGGGGGAAACTCTCGATACGCTGATGGGTGCAAAGATCGCCAAGGACAAGGGAGCTCACATCCTGGCCATCGCAAACGTCACCGACAGCGCGATCCCGAGGATGGCAGATGGGCAGCTGTATACGCGTGCAGGCCCCGAGATCGGTGTGGCCTCTACCAAGTGTTTCACGGCCCAGCTCCTGGCCCTCCTGATGCTCGCCATTTATGTGGGCCGCCAGAATAAGCACCTGTCGGACGAGCAGACGCGCGACCTGGTCGAGGAACTCGCACGGCTGCCTCTGCACATGCGGGATGTTCTGACGGGTACGCGTCAACTCGTCAGCAACATTGCACGACGCTACAAGGAAGCGCAGGATGTGCTCTTCTTGGGCCGCGGCCTGAACTTCCCGATCGCCCTCGAAGGCGCTCTGAAACTGAAGGAGATCTCCTACGTTCATGCTGAGGGCTATGCAGCGGGAGAGATGAAGCATGGGCCGATCGCCCTGATCGATGCCAGCGTGCCGGTCGTTGTCCTGCTTCCAAAGGACAGCTATCGCGACAAGTCCCTAGGCAACCTGCAGGAAGCGAAAGCGCGTGGTGGGCGCATGATCGTGGTCGCGAGCGAGGGAGACGAAGACGCCCACGCCACTGCCGACGAAGTGGTCGAAGTGCCGGTGGTCAACGAGTTGCTAGCCCCCTTCCTGACGGTACTGCCCCTACAGCTGTACGCGTACTACGTGGCAGACATGAAGGGTACCGATGTCGACCAGCCACGCAACCTCGCCAAGACCGTCACAGTAGAGTAAGACCCACCGGACATGTTGTGCGATCAAGCGATCGCGGTGGTCGTGCCCGCCCGCAATGAGCAGGCACACATCCAACGCGTACTTCGAACCATGCCGACCTATGTCGACCACATCATCGTGGTGGATGACGCAAGCACGGATGCGACGGTCGCGCGTGCCGCAAGCCATCCCGATCCTCGGGTGACCGTGGTGTGCCATGCGTGCTGCACTGGCGTAGGCGGGGCTCTCGCCACCGGTTACCGGCTGGCGTTCGAGCAGGGCGCAGCCGTCGCGGGAGTGATGGCGGGCGATGGGCAGATGGATCCGGAAGACCTGGAGCCAGTCTTGACGCCAGTGCTGACTGGACGCGCCGAGTACGCCAAAGGCAACCGACTGGGCCACCCGCAGGTCGCTCGTGACATGCCGCCACTACGCTTGCTGGGGAATCGAATCCTGTCGCGCATGACGCGTTGGGCAACCGGGCTATCGATCGACGACGCGCAATGTGGTTTTACTGCCCTGTCCCGACATGCCTACCACACGCTGGATTGGGCCCGGATCTGGCCAGGCTACGGCTATCCGAATGATGTGCTGGGCTGGCTGTCGCTCGCCGAGCTGTTGGTGGAGGACGTGGTCGTCGCGCCCATCTACGGCCAGGAGCGCAGCGGAGTCCGACTTCGACACGCGGTCGTCATCATCCCGGCCCTACTCGTGCGCATTGCTGCACGCCGACTGCTCGCGAGCACGCGCAAGGTCGCTTGGGTACGGCTCAAGAAACGTTCAGGTGCGACCCGGCCCGACGAGTCGCAGAACCTGAGCCGCGCGTTGGAACCATCAGGAGATGGTCAAGCTTCTCCAGGAACCGTCCGATTGAACATGTAGATGGTCGCGAGTCCCTGGGGGCCTGGCGACACCGTGGGGGCATGAGTGAGAGTGACGCGCATCCCGTCTCCGTCTGACGGCAGCGGCCACCGGGCGGCTCGTATCCTCGTCGTGGACGACGAGCCGGAGCTGCGCGACATGCTGCGACGTCGTTTCGCCTATCAGGGCTGCGACGTCGACACCGCCATGGACGGAGAAGAGGCCTTGCTCAGAATCGAGGCTGCTCGACCGGATGTAGTCGTGACAGATATACGCATGCCACGCATGGACGGGGTAGAACTGGTCAAGCGAGTGCGAGCCGGATACCCAATGGTCGCGGTCATCGTCATGACCGGCCACGTCGCGTACTCGACCGTCGTCCGGTGCATGAACAACGGCGCAGCCACTTGTGTGCTCAAACCATTGCACGATCTAGCCGAGCTTGAGGACGCCGTCGACGAGGCGCTGAATGCCGTCGTGCGCTGGTGGCAGATCCTCGGCAAGCTCCAGGCCATGAAGAAGGTGGGCTAGCCCGGCTTCAGCCCTGCTCTAGCCCGGATCCTTCGCCGAAGCGCGAGCGCTCACTTGAGTCTTCTGCAACTAGATGTCGGCGGGGCTCCGCCCCAAGCCCAACGAGGCATGGGCTCGGGGGTTCAGATGCCGACCTCGCGACGACTCTGCGTGAGGCAAAGCTGGCCGCCCATCACTTCCCGGAGAGCACTACAGTACGACTCTAGTCCCCTTGACCCGCGACGCATCGCAGCAAGAACCACCTCGACGGAACTTGACTCAAATGCTCGCGGTCACCCCGGTCAAGGGGACTAGCGGGGCAAGTCTGCGAGAGGTACTGCCCGGAGCACCGGGGATGCGGCTGGGAACCCATACAAAGAATGGTGAGCTTCCGAAACTTTGACTGATCTGCAAGCGGGTCCGCACGTCAAGAAGAGCTGGCCCGGGGTAGCGTCTCGAAAAACTAGGCATTCTCCGGAAGAACCGAAGTGCTCACCAGGCGGTTGCTTCGCGCACGAACCGAGCACAGCACTTTGAGTGGCCACGACGGTCCGGCTGGTCACCCCGCGGTCCAGCGTGTAGGGTGCCTCGGGCCGCGCAGCACAGGGCGCGGCTCCAAAGGGGTCCAAGCCAGCTGTGGCGCGAGTGTGAGAGGTCGGTGGCATGCACGCAATCGTTGGTCTTTCCGAGAAAAGGGTTCCGCCAGCTTGGGCGATCGCAATGACGCTCCTGGTAGGCGCTTGCGAATCGCAACGGCACGAGGCCCCAACCGAGGTCTCCGTCGTGCGTGGCGCCTTGACCGAGCAGATCATCGACGATGAGGATGGGGGCGCGACGGCAAGCAGTGGATGGACGACGCGCAGCTTGGCCGGGGCACAGCAGGGCTCCTACAGGTACAGCGGGACCTCGGCGGCGCCAGGCCGCTTCGTGTCCTGGGCCCCTTCGGCGCTGGACGGTGGCGCCTATGCTGTGTTCATGTGGTGGCCCGCCGGCTCAAGCAATCGTGCTGATGCGGCCCCTGTCTCCGTGACCTTCGACAGTGGCTGTAGCTCTACGATAGCCGTCGACCAGCGCAGCTCCGGCGAACAGTGGGTGCGCCTCGGCGGGCCCGCTGTCCTGTTTGACAACCCGAGCGAAGTTACCATCACGGCCGCAGATAGCGGCTACACGGTTGCGGATGCGGTCCGTTTCGTGCGGGAGGCGGATGCCGGCAACCATGGCTGCCCCCAGTCTGAGCCTGAACTGTGCGACGGCATCGACAACGATCTTGACGGCCAGGTAGATGAGGGTGCTGCCTGCCCAGTACAGAGCGAGACGTCCTCGGTCAGCGCGCACGTCGGTGCGGGGCGTGCCTACGGACAGAGCGTCTTGTGGTGGACCAACTACTATGCGGTAGGTTCGGATGAGTCGCTCGGCACCAGTGGGTCGGCCGTCGTTACCCTGTGCTCCACCGATAGCGGCGCAAGCTGGTCTACGACCTGCCCGCCGCCCACGCCGCCCGACGACAACTGCGACGGCGTGGACGATGACAACGATGGTGCGTTCGACGAGGCTTACAGCGGTCAGTCTACCAGCTGCGGTGTCGGCGTGTGCGCCAGCACCGGATCAACCCAGTGCGTAGACGCAAGCGAACAGGATAGTTGCACGCCCGGGCCCGCGATAGGCGACGATAGCAGCTGCGACAGCGTCGACGACGACTGCGATGGAAACGTCGATGAAGCCTGCGTCCCACTTCCCCCCGACGACAACTGCGACGGTGTTGACGACGACAATGACGGGTCAACTGATGAGGCCTATAGCGCCGCGCCAACCAGCTGTGGCACCGGAGTGTGCTCCAGTAGTGGCTCGACGGTGTGCCTAAATGGGAGCGAAGGGGACACCTGCACGCCGGGCGCTCCGAACGGGGACGACAGCACCTGTGACGGCATGGATGATGATTGCGATGACGCCGTGGACGAGCTTTGCGTGACGGCGACGGAAATCATCATCGACAACGATGGTGGCAGCGCCTACGACTGCTGCTTCACGACCACTGGAAGCTGGACCAATTCGACCTGGGCGAGCGGTTACTTTCACAACAACTACGCCCACGGTGGCAACGGCGATTCGTCGAAGGCAGCCCGGTTCACACCGAACATCCCGCAGAGCGGAGCCTATGAGGTGTCCATGTGGTGGGCAGCTAGCAGCAACCGTCCCTCGGCGGCACCTGTCAAGGTGATGTTTGCCGGCGGCTGCGTGGACAACACCTCCGTGAATCAGCAGGTGAACGGCGGCCAGTGGAACTTGCTAGGGACCTATGACCTGGAAGTAGGCACGGACGGCTACGTCGAGATCCGGGGGGCGGGTGATGGGTACACGATCGCTGACGCCGTGCGCTTCGTGCGTGTCGGTGCACTCGGATCGGTGCCCGACGCCGCGCAGTGCTGCATCGATGCGCCGGAGGTAAGCGAGTCCGCAGACTGGCCAACCTACGGGCGGGGGTTCAGCAACACCTTCGCCAATCCAGACGAAACGACCCTGGTCCCCGCAACCGTATCGGGACTCGAGGCGAAGTGGACCTTCCAGGATGTCAGCGCCGTCAGCAACCCTATCGTGATCGGCGACATTGTGTACTGGATCGACTGGAACTCCATGCTACGCGCGCAGCGACTGAGCGACGGCGCGATGGTGTGGCAGCGCCAGATCGGAACCGCCGACCGCGCGACCTCGACGCCCGCTGTAGATGGCAACACCATCTATGTGACGGACCACGGAGGGATGGTCTCAGCATGGACCCTCGATACGGGTGACCCGCTGTGGGCGACCGACGTGGTCAATCCCGCCTTTGACGGCGGCGCCTTCCTCTGGTCCTCGCCACGCGTGGTTGGAAACCGCTTGCTCGTCGCAACGGGTGACACACCGGACGCCGCGGATCGGACATTCCGCGGCGAGATCATCGCGCTCGACAGGAACACAGGTGGTGAGCTGTGGCGGACACTGGTGCAGGAAATGCAGTACGGCGCGGGCGTCAGCATCTGGTCCACGCCCGCCATCGATGAAGCCCGCGGCGTGATGTACGTTGGCACGGGCAACGCGTACGCCGCGCCCGCGGGGCCGCATAGCGATGCGCTGCTCGCGCTCGACTACAGCAACGGCGACCTCCTGTGGTCGGATCAGTACGAAGCGGGAGACACCTTCAGCTTGGACGCGTCGTCAGAGCCTGATTGGGACATCGGAGCCTCTCCGAACTTGTATACCCGTGGTTGCCAGGACTTCGTCGGCGTAGGCAGCAAGGAGGGCATCTACCGCGCTTTCGACCGCGAGACGGGAACCCAAATGTGGGAAGCGACGATCTCGAGCGGTTCGGCACTCGGAGGCGTGATGGCCACGGCGGCTTACCACGACGGAGTCCTTTACATCACCGGCAACGACTGGTCATTCTTCGCCCTGATTGGGCAGGACTGGAACTCAACCAGCAATACCTGCCACTTGCAGGCCCGCGATGCGGTTACCGGCGATCTTCTTTGGTCCCGCTCGCGCGCGAGCGCGTGCGTCGGCGCGGTCACCTACGCCGGCGGTGTGGTCTACACCGGTACTAGCGTCGGACGCGTCTACGCCTTTGACGCCGTCGATGGCACAGAGTTGTGGAACACCGGCAACAGTGGCACAGACGCCTATCGCATCGGCAGCGCACCGACGGTGATCGACGGCTACCTAATCGTAACCGAGGGATTCCAATTCCAGTTCGTCAAAGACGGACCGGGCGACGCTTCCGAGGGCGGGATCACCATCTACGGTCTACCGTAGCGCACCATCGTCCACGTCGAGACGGAGCAGGTGCATCAGCAACCTGACGATACGGGTCTGTTCCGCTTTCGACGACTGGTGAGCGACGACGCCTTCCGCGATAAACGACATGATGCGGGCGGCCGCCACCTCGTGACCGTTGGCTAGACCACGCGATCGCAGCTCGGCCTCGATGGCCTTCTCGATCATGCGGTGGGCTGTGTCATGCCAGGCACGCACTTCAGATGAGACCTGCGCGCGGTTGTGGACCGTAGCAATCAGCGTACGCGTCTCCCAAAACAGCCCCAGCATCCAGCGCACCTGAGCATCCAGGGCGGTCCCGCGACGCCGCTCGTACTCCCCGAGTCCGGCCTGCACCACGCGCTTCATCACGCCGATGAGCAACGCGTCCTTGTCGGCGAAGTACCAATACAGCGTATTGGGCGCGACCTTGACCCTTGCGGCCAAACGCTGCATCGAGGTCCCCTCGTAGCCGTGCTCGAGGAACAACTCTCGGGCAGCGCGCAGAATCTCCTCACGTTTCTGATCACGATCCAGCTCCCGGTTCGTCCGAGCCACAGACCCTCCAAATCATGGGATAGCATGGCGGACTGCACGAAGGCACGTCCGCGTTCACGTCACTGGTTCCTCTTGAATGCCGTCCAACACGAGGCTATAGCCTTGGGTACCGGTTGGGACCGTACACAAAGAACGAGGCGCTTCTGTGGAGGTTGCAGTGGGTGAGAAGGAGCCAAAAGCCAAGTACATCGCTGTCGACTCGGTCGAATACCAGCCCCTGTCCTCGCGCTCCGGCGTGGACTTCAAGCGGCTGCTGAGGAGCGAAGCGCTCGAAGTCGGACAAACCAGGATCGGTCGGACTGCAAACCTCGATGAACGCGAACCTTCCCCGAGCGTGCGCCTCGCGTACGTTCTGCGGGGGCGGGGCCTGCTGCGGCAGCGGGGCGAGGAACTCCCCCTGTCCGCGGGCGACCTCTTGGTCGTCCCGGCGGGTACCCCATGGGGACCGCAGGTCTCCGTGCTCTCCGAAGAGCTCGTGCTGCTCGAGATCGCGGCCGGCTCCCGGCGTACAGATGGCCGCCAAGCCCACCCCACGCATGAGCGCCAACCCGCACCACTCCGACGCGTGCGCCCCGAGGAGGTTCCGCCCTACGAGCCTGCAGGTCACGCCAAGACGACCAACCGTTGCCTGTATATCGATGACGAGCTGGAGGTCATCGAGGGGTTCATTGACGCCGGTGGTGGGGCGGAGCGGCACTACCACGAGCACAACGAGCAGGTCCTGTACCTACTGGAGGCCCGCGAACCGCTGCTCATCCACTATCCGCGACGTGCCCCGCACGGCACGGGAGGTGGGCTCAAGGAGGCCCTGAAGCTGCTGGTAGTCTATGCCCCGCCCCTGGGCGAGTCGCAGAACGCGCTTGCGTGAACGGGAGGACGAGTATG
This sequence comes from Myxococcales bacterium, assembly GCA_028817905.1. Taxonomy (GTDB): domain Bacteria; phylum Myxococcota_A; class Polyangia; order Polyangiales; family JAFGIB01; genus JAPPOR01. The sequence continues at coordinate 34,405 of JAPPOR010000171.1, read as the reverse complement.
TCGACGTTGCACGACAGCTTCTTCGAGACAGCAAGCCTGTTCGCAGAACGAATCGCCGTGCGCGATGGACAGCAGGCGCTCTCGTTCAACGACCTCGCCACCCGCGTCGGTCACCTTGCGGGCGCACTCGAGTCGCTCGGTCTGAGGAAGGGTGACCGAATCTCACTGATCGCGAACAACCGCATTGACTACCTCACGTATCACCTCGCAACTTCAATGACGGGAGTCATCCTGCACGTGATGAATACTCGGCACGTCTTGCGAGAGTGGCTCTGGGCCATGAATGACGCTGGCAGCAGTGCGCTTATCGTAGACGAGACCCATGCCTACGCGGCAGCCGAACTGCGCGCTGGATGCCCCAGCCTGCGCTCCGTAATCGGCATGGGCGACGTGCCTTGCGCAGACCACAGCACCGCGACGCTTGTGGCTGGTGGTCGCAACCCTCGCATTCGCTCTGACATCGCGCCCGAAGACCCCGTAATGCTGATTTACACCAGCGGCACGACTGGCACGCCGAAGGGATGCCTGCAGACCCAACGGGGCTCGACCACCATCGATCGCCTGACCGCCGGGGCTCTGAGAGCTACCGAGAACGACGTCTACATGGCGATCATGCCCTACTTTCATCAGGCAGGGATGATCCGCTCGCGCGCGATCATGCTTCGGGGTGGAACCAATGTGGTTCCTGGAGAGCTCGACATGGACGCCGTCGCGGACCTGATGGTCCGCGAACGCGTCACCGTGACGATGTTGGTCTCCGCGAAGCAGGTCCGAGCCCTTGGCAAAGCGATGGACAAGGGCGCCGACTTCACGCCCCTACGCCTCCTCATCAGCGGAGGGGGGACGGGGCCGAGGAGCATGGCAGGACTCAAACGGTTCTGCGACCGCCTCGGATGCGACTTCATGGGAATCTGGGGGCAGACGGAGTGCACCGGCCCAGTGACCGTCGTCCACCACGTGGACGCGTTCAGCAATCCGCTCACCTGCGGTCGAGCCATGCCAGGCATTGATCTTCAGATATGGGACGACGCCAAGCAGGTCCTTTCACAGGACGAGGTCGGCGAGATCATGGTGCGGTCGGAGATGACTGCCCACTACTGGAACAACGCCGAGGCCAACGATGCGCTGTATACAGGGAAATGGCTGCACACGGGCGACCTCGGACGGCTGGATGAGCAGGGGTACCTGTACTTCGAGGGCCGCAAGAAGGACCTGATCAAGACTGGCGGTGAGAACGTATACCCCCTCGAGGTGGAAGTGCTGCTGAATGAACATCCGGCGGTTCGCGAGGTGGCTGTGATCGGTTTGCCGGATCGCGAATGGGGCGAGGCGGTCGCCGCAGTCGTGGTGTCCGTGGACGGCAATCGGGTATCCACTGCCGATCTCAGAGAGTTCTGCCGCAACAAGATCGCGGGCTACAAGATCCCCCGACGGGTCGAGACGGTAGCCGAGATCCCGAAGAACGAGACCGGCAAAGTGCTCAAGGCGCTCTTGAGAAGGCGGTTCCAGGATGTCGAGCACACGTAGCCGCAGGTCCGCAGCAACCTGAGCGGCCAGCGAGGAGACAAGCCATGACCAGCGACAAGGTCGTCATCACCTGCGCCCTGACCGGCGTGCTCACCGACCCGGCGCGGTTCAACGTGCCAGTAACGCCACAGGAGATGGCCGACGCGGCTCAACAGGCCCGCGACCAAGGGGCGAGTGTGCTACATACGCACTTTCGCTCCCAGCAGCCCGGGTCGGGGGCCCTTCCCACGTGGGACCCGGGGGAAGTGGGCGCCATCTTGGCGGCGGTTCGTCAGCGCGTGCCGGACATGCTCATCTGCATGAGCACCGGCATCGTCGGCAAAGACATTTCGGGACCCGTCGAATGCCTGCGCCGCTTCCGCCCCGAGCTTGCCGCCTGCAACGCGGGCTCGCTCAACTACCTGAAGATCCGCAAGAACGGCGCATGGGCGTGGCCACCCATGTTGTTCGACAACCCCGTCCGCAAGGTCAAAGCATTCCTCGACGTGATGCGGGAGTGCGAAGTCGCACCCGAGTTTGAGTGCTTCGACCTGGGGATCGTGCGAAGCGTCGGGATGTATCTCGCAAACGGCATGTTCGAAGGCACGCCAAACGTGTCCTTCGTGATGGGAGTCGAATCCGGCATGCCAGCAAGAACGGACCTGCTGCCGTTCCTGTTGGACGAACTGCCTCCGAAAAGCCGCTGGCAGGTGATCGCCACTGGAGCTGGGCACCAAGACATCTGGGCCCTGCACCGTACCGCCGCCGAACGAGGAGGCAATCTACGCACGGGCCTGGAGGACACATTCTACCTTCCCAATGGAGACCGGGCCCGCGACAACGGCCAGCTCGTGGAAGCCCTGTCCAGGATCGCGATACAGACTGGTCGCGAGCCGGCGACACCTGCGGAGGCTCGCGAGATTCTCGCGCTCGGGGCTCCGACGCGGCAACCGGGCGATCGAGCGGTACAGGTGTGATGCCAGCCGCCCGCTCTCGGCCTTCAAGTTTGGTGGCTCGCATGGATGCGGGCTAGCGCGCATCCATCACCAACTCGCGCGCGCTTTCGCCTCGGTCGAGAATACGGCGAGTATTCCCTTCCCTCACCGAAACCCCTGCGAAATCGATCACTTGCACGATCATCACGTGCCTTGGTGATGGATGCGGGCCAGCGCCTCAGCCGCCTGTGCGCGACCGGTCGCTCGCAGACGAGCCAAATACGCGGGCAGCTGCCCGCGTACGTGGAAGGGCCCGCCCTCCCGCATCACCACGTCGAGCGGGTCCTCGAGCCCGCTACCCTCGGGCAGCATGTCGGCGCGCCACGCGTCCAGCAGCGATTGCGCGCGACGAACCGTGTCCGGCTGCTGGGGCGCGAGATTCTGCTGCTCGTGGGGGTCGACCACTAGATCGAACAGCATCGACTCGGGATAGCCATGGTAGCCATCATGGTAGGTTCGAAGCCACAGATAGTCCTCGAAGCGGACGGCACGCTGGCACGTCCAAGCCGCCTGCGACAGCACGAGATGATCCCTTCCGGCGGAGGCGCCCGCCGCAAAAGCCCCCGCGCTTTCCCGGGCATCCCACCCCTCAGGAACATTGCCTCCCAGCAACCGCAGCAAGGTCGCGGCGATGTCGATCTGATAGTACAAGCCCGAATCCACCCGCGCGCCGTGGCCGGGAAAGCGGACGATCATCGGCACGTTGGCGGTGTGTTGGTCGGCAGTGTGATGGTCGCAGTACACGTTGAGCTCACCCAGGTTCTCCCCGTGGTCACTCGTGATGATGATCACTGCGTCATCGAGGATATTCTGGTCGGCCATCTGGTTGAAGAGCCGCCCCAGGTGCTCGTCCGCGAACCGGATGCCCGTGTCGTAGCCGTCGAACATGCTCCGCACACTGTCCATATCTGGGAGCTCCCGAGGCTGACGCGGATAGTTCCCCCAGGGGTAATCGGTCGAGAAACCCACCGCCTCCCGCGCGCTGTGTGGGCCGTAGCCACGATAGTGTGAAGCCCGCACCTCCTCGGTCAACCAATGGGGCACGGGCTCTTGCGCGAACGGCTCCCCAAACGCCTCAGGCGCGCGATAGGGCGTGTGGGGGTCCCACAGATGCAAGTGTAGAAACCAATCGCTGCGTGTTCCGCAACGGGCGAGCCAGTTACTCGCAAGCGCACACACTTCATCCGCCCCCTCCAGGCCTCGCTTGGGCACCATGGCGTGCTCGTTAAAGCCAGCGTACCAGGCGAACGCGCTGTGCCGCTCGGCAAACGCACTCAGGGTCACCGTATGAAGCCCCGCGCGCCTCACCTGAGCGAAGAGGCTCTCACGCGCCACACGAGACGAAAATCCCCGGCTCGGCCCTTCCAGCCGGAGCTCGGCCGCGGAGCCACCGTGCCCAACGACGCCGTTGTGAATTCCGAAGCGACCCGTCAGGAGCGCCATCCTGCTCGGCAGGCACGGGGTATCGGATGCATAGCAGTTGGTGAATCGCACCGCATTCCGCGCAACCCTGTCGATGTTCGGGCTGGTGTTGCGATGGTAGCCGTAGCATCCCAGATGGTCCGGGCGCAGCGTATCGATGTCGATGTATAGGACGCGCATGTTCCGACGGTTCCCCTCTCAGGCGCCCAAGCCAAGCGCCGGGCGCATGAGCTCAGCGGTGCGCGCGATCACGGCTCGCCCCGCGTCGATCCGATCGTACATGCGCACAAAACCGTGGAGCTGGCCGGCAAAGCGCTCTGCGGTCGTCTGCACTCCGGAGGCGGAGAGGGCGGCCGCATAGGCTTCGCCCTCGTCTCGCAGCGGATCGCATTCTGCCGTGACGAGGTAGGTAGGCGGCAAACCGATCAGGTTCGTTGCCACCAGGGGGGACACCGACGGATCGTTGCGCTGCGCTGCATCTGCCAAGTACTGATCGCGTAGCCACGACATCTCTGCCCGAGTCAAGAAGGACCCTTGCTTGCCGAACTCACGGTAGGAAGGAGTGTCCAGCGCCCGCAAGTCGGTCACTGGGTAGTACAAGACCTGAAAATTAAGCGGTGGGCCGCGGCGCTCTTTGGCCTGCCTCGCGGTCACCGTCGCTAGGTTAGCACCGGCGCTGTCACCTCCCACCGCCAGGCGGGTATGATCGACGTTGATCTCGTCTGCGCTCTCATGCACCCACGACAGACCCGTATAGGCATCGGCGACCGGGATGGGAAACCTGTGCTCCGGAGCCAGCCGATAGCCGATCGACGCCACCACACAACCAAGCTCCGCGGCAAGCGTGCGACAGAATCCATCGTGGGTCTCAACGGATCCCACTACGAAGCCCCCCCCATGCAGGTAGACCAAGGCGGGGAAGGGGCCGGTTCCATCGGGCCAGTAGACCCGGACCGCAAACTTCCCCCCACCAGCACCGTGCACCTCGTAGTCCGCGGAGCGCAGGTCGGGACCGGGCAGCGGGGGGCGCTTGGCCGCTTCGCGACGGAAGGCGTCGAGGGTCAGCGGTGTTTCACCGGCCGCACGGTGGGCGTCCAGGACGGCTTGAGCCTGAGGATGAAGCTTGGGGCCTGACACGGGCCGAGTCTACTTGGGGACGGGTTTCAGGGCCACCTTGCCACCGCGCACCACGATCTCGAAATCGATCTGCTTGCCCGCATGCTTCTGCGTCAACTTGGGCATCATGCCACGGACGCTTTTTGCAACGGTCTCGATACGTACGTTGTCCGTGCGTTCAGAATTGCGCTTGCGCGCGGCGATGTAGCGATCGTAGATCGCCCGGATCTCCTGGTCGCTCACCCCAGGCTGCTGCCTCGATGCGCGCCGGTCGGGCCTGTCGGGCTGGCCCGCGGAGTCCGGTAGAGGCCGACGTGATGGGGCCGCGGCAGGTGGCGGAACGCGCATGCTCACTCCGGCGGAGACCGGGGCGGACGGCGAAGAAGCCGAAGCACCGGCTCCCTTTCCCTTGGGCGGGGGCCCCGAGGCCGGCGCACCGGCCGTCGATGGGCGCGGAAAACGCCGGCTCGAGCTGGCCCGCGAGGCACTCGTCCCTGCGGGGCCACCCGTCAAGGAAGCCCCGGTTGCGGGGGCGCGCGCCGCGCCCTGCGCGACGCTGGCAGCAGCGACCGCAACCGTCCGTGGTGATTCACCGGCGACCGCCCCCGCCGGCACGGCCGCCACTGGGGGCGCCGCCTGGAGCGCCCCCTGAGCTGGCGGAACGGCGCTTTTTGTCATCACGGAGGCCAGCGCGTCATCGAGTGCGCTGTCCATATCGACTTCGATGTCGAGATCGAGCTCGAAAGCATCACGCGTGCTCTCATGATTTTCGTTTTCGATTTCACGGCGCCGTGCGCGCTGCCGCTTGGCCTTTTGCACGTCGCGACGATAGGTCCCCTCCTCTATCTGACGTGATACTCGCTTCCAATAGGTGCTGTAGCTCGTATAGCGCTGCTGCAGCTGCTGCAGTCGAAAACGAACAGCGGTGTTGGCGGTAGGCTCGCGCTGCAGCTGCTTGAGAAGACGCTCGAACTGGTCGCGTTGCTGCTGCGGCTCGATGCGTTCAATTCCCGTGAACCACTGATCGTACAGCACACGAAGACGCTTCAAACGGATCTCGGCATCCGCGATCTGTGCGTCAAGCTGCTTTGCGTCCATCAGCGTCTACAGGGGTTGTATCCTAAGGTTGTCGAACCAGAGCTCGCTCTGCCAGTTGTTGAAGCCGAAATGATCATGTCCGGGCCCGTATAGCGGCTTGGGATCTTCCATGCGAACCAGCTCATGATCATCGACCCACGCTGTAATGGTACCTCCCCGGCGCTCAATTTTCATGTGGTAGGTCTTCCCGGGTACGACCTTGTGAGGTGGACCCACCACACGGTCATCCCCGTGCTCGTCCATGCGAGCCAGTACGTTGAGTGTGTTTTTCCAACCCCCGAAGATCACAACGTAGCCGGTCGCGGTGTAGCTCGTACTGGTAGCCTTCGAAACGCCATCGCCAAATAGCTCGAGTTTGATGTCACCCTCTTTCGACTCGCTACGCACGTCGACCTCGATGCGCACGTCGTGAGGCAAGGTGCGCCGCAACCACATTGGTCTGTTGCGCGCGCGGCTCACATTCAACATTCCGCGCTTGATCGCGTAGCGTCCACCGGTGACGTGCCAATCGGAACCCAGCTTTTCGCGTTCGAAGTCGTCGGAGTAGCCTTCCGGCGAAAGCGCGGGGTCGCCCTGCGGAGTACACGCGCTCAATCCGGCCACGAGGACCAAGCCAAGCGTCAGGAGCGTCTCATTCAGGATCCGTACACCCATCTTCATTGTCATCACGATCGACAAGCGCCTCTTCGTTCGGACACAAGTCATCCACGTCGGGAACCATGTCATTGTCGTTATCCGGGTCCTCGCACCCGTCGCCGTCCTCGAATCCGTCCAAATCCTCGGGTAGGAAGGGACAGCCATCGGAGCCATCCGGCACGCCGTCACCGTCGGTGTCCGGGTCAGGCGGCGACATACGGACGTACACCATCACACGGCCGCCTGGCTGCCCCAACGGGGTCGCTAGGCCAAGCCCGCCCGAAAGTCCCAGCGTCCAATCACCAGCTCGCAGCCTTCCCCCCAGCAGGAGCTCGACAGGGGAACCCTCGCTAGATATGAAATCCGCCTCGCCACGCAGCTCGACCAGCGCGCTCAAGGGAGGAAAGAACGGCATCGGCATGCGTACCGCCGCGCCATAGACTAGGCGATCGGCGAGCTCGAAGCCGGCAACGTGGTTGGGCACCGCCCGATGCAGCCAACCCACCTTGACCCCTGCCCCGGCTCCCAAAACCTGGAAATCTGCCAGCGCCGCGACCTCGGTGCGCGCACCATGCTCACCAGTGTGGTCCTTCGGATCGCCGGTCGGAACGTCGAGTGCGAAGAGCACCCCGAGCCCCGGCCCGTCAGCCTTCACCCCCGTGCGATCCGCCACTGTTCCGAGCAGACGGTAGCGGCTCTGCAGTCGCACGTCGCCCAGACCGGTCGATGCAAGACTGCGGGTACTCGGGGGCACGGCGAGCACGACTGGCTCTTGACTGGCCTGATGGAGAACCACCGGTATCGTTGCTGCAACGGCAAGACGGGCACCGATACCCAACTGCACGGAGACGTCCGTACGCAGGCGCCGATCGATGCGTAGCGGGCGTCCATCAGGCCCGGTGCGCTGCGCCTCGTCGACGGAGTAGTCGAATCCCAACACGCCGGTGTAGCGCAGGTGGCCCGGTGTCGGCGTACCCTGCATCCCGACGAATCCCGCATCGTCGAGCGCAGGCGCGAACTGGCGGCTCACGGACATCGGCCGTGGCTGTCCCGCGGCTGGGCCGCCAGCAAGCAGCGAAGCGAGCAGCGAGGCAGTCAAGCATGCGAATGCGGTCCACCGAGGCCGCCGAGCCGCCCAAGAACGCAAGTCGGTCATTCCGCGAGCAAGGGTAACCGCTTGCGCCGATAGGACAACGAAAAGGCGGTGCCCTCCGATGCAGCGGCCAATTCGTCCTCTTCCGGACCGACGGCGGCCCCCGAGGGAGCCACCCGGGCGCGCCCTTGATCGCCCCCAAGGCCGCCCGCTTGGCCGTCCCCAAGACCGGACACCGGCAATGACAGTGCCCGCCACAGGTCCACGTCCCCCAGCTGCGAGGGGCGCACGCGCGTGATCGCGGCCAGCATGCTCTGGCGTAAGCGGGGCGACAGCGCCTCCAGCTCTGACAGCACGCGCTTGACTTGCTTGCGTTTGAGGTTGTCTTGGCTCGAGCAAAGGTTGCAGGGCAGAACCGGGAACGCGCAAGCAGCCGCGTATCGTGCAATGGCCTCCTCCGCGCATAGCAGCAGGGGTCGGATCACCACGTTGCGGCGGTCGTCACTCACCAGTTTGGGTGGCATCGCCGCTAGGGTGCCTGTGTACATGAGGTTGAGCATGAGGGTCTCAATCGCGTCGTCTCGGTGGTGCCCCAGCGCGATCTTCGTGCAGCCAAGGGCTTCGGCAGCGTTGTATAGGACGCCACGGCGCAACCGAGAGCACACGCTACAATAGGTGCGCCCCTCGGGTACGTTGCGCAGCACCACACTGTAGGTGTCCTCGCGCAGGATTCGGTACGCGTATCCCTCGGAGGCCAACCACGCCTCAAGCGGAGCGCCATCATAGCCCGGTTGACCTTGATCGAGGTGCACAGCCAGCAACTCGAAAGAGACGGGGGCCCGCCGCTGCAAGCGCCCCAACAGCTGCAGCATCGTGTAGCTGTCCTTGCCGCCGCTCAGGCACACCATGATGCGATCGCCCGGCTCGATCAAAGAGTAGTCCGCAATGCAACGACCTGCCGACCGCAGCAGGTCGCGCTCCATCCTGGCTCTGTCGTCCGCCACAGACGCCATCTCTATCCGCAACCTACGTCCATGTACACGGGCTCCGACGCCAGGCGCAAAACCTGAGCAAACACGGGCGTGCGTACCTGGGCGCACATGGGCACTGCCACCCGTCGCGATGTAAGCCACGCGCATTTGTCATGGACCACCTCGTGCGCGCCGGGATATCCTAAGCATTCCCGCTGCTTCCGCGCACCCCGCGGAGCCTCTGCGCGACGACCTCGCCCTAGCCCGCCTCGAATGACGCAAGAACCCTTGGCATCCGGCAGTCTGCAGAAGACGCCCTTCCCGCACCTGCTCATGTATCTCGAACAACGCGGGCTATCGGGCACCCTAGCGGTGTGGCCGGACGCTGCAGCGGAAGGCGACAAGCGCCAGGACCGCATTCTGCTGTTCAAGGGCCGGCCTGTGGGCGCGCGAGTCGTCGAACCGGCCCGCGACCTTCACAGCGCACTGCTGCGGATCTTCGCGCGCAGAACAGCCCCCTATGCGTTCTACGAGGGCAACTTGTTGGGAGATGCCGAAGGGCGTCTGTCGGGGCGCATTGACCCCCTGGCCTTGATCGCCGAAGCCCTACGAAACCACGAAGCCCGTGACGACGTCGTGGCGGAGGTGCTTGGGCGCATCGCGAACAACTCGCTGGCGCTGCAGCCAAACGTCGATCCCGAGCGTTTTGGCTTCACCCCGGAAGAGCGTGCGCTGTTCGATCTGCTCGGCGCTGGCCCCCAGACGCTCGAATCGTTGGTGGCAGGCAGTTCGCTTGAACAGATGAGCGCACTGCGCACTATCTACTTGCTGGTCATCAGCAAGTCGGTAACCCCGATGACGGCTCAACCCCCACCACCGCCACCTTCCCCCCAACAGGCCGCCAATCGACAGACAGCCGAACCCGAGCCCGTGCAGAAGCACCCCGCTGTCGTTCCCGACAGCGTGCCTGCGGCCCATCCGGCCGTGCTTCCGGAAAGCGATCCCCCCGAGGAAGGCGGTCGCGGCGAGAGCGGTTTCAGCGACATCCCGCCACCACCCGCGAACCTGGACGAAGAGCTGCGAAAACGGTGGCTTGGGATCGTCACCAAGGGCAAGCTGATCGACAATGAGAACTACTTCGAGATGCTTGGGCTCCCGAAGAGCGCCAAGGTGGGCGACGCAAAAGCGCAGTTCCCGAAGCTCGCCAAAGAATGGCATCCCGACCGTCTGCCTGCAGAGATGTCAGCCTTGCGGCCCTACGTCCAGACAATCTTCGGGTACATGAACGAAGCATACAGTTGTCTGAGCGACGAAAAGCAGCGTCTGCAGTACATCCAAACGGTGCGCGAAGGCGGGGGCACACCGGCGACCGACCGGCTGATGCAGCGGATCCTCGACAGCGCAATGGAGTACGAGCGTGTCCTGGTCATGACTCGCAAACACCAGTACGAGGCGGCCCTCGAAGCGCTCAAACGCATCCTGGATGTCACGAAGGACGAGCCTGACTACCACGCCATGTACGGGTGGTTGCTAATGCAAAAGTACCCGACCAAGCCGGGCGTGCGGGCGCCCTACGACGAGATGCTCGCCGCCTGCGAGACGGCTCTGGAGCTGCACGCTAACCACGAGAAGGCCCACCTCTACAAGGCCCAGATCCTCAGGCGCATGGGGCGGACAAAGGAGGCGTTGGATCACTTCCGCGAAGTGGTGCGCATCAACCCCAACAACTTGGATGCCGCGCGCGAAGTCCGCATCGCGCACATGCGCGGCCAAAGCCTGCGGCCCCAAGCTGGCAAGGCCAAGGGGCGCAGAAAGAAAGAAGAGCCAAAGGGGCTGCTGGGCAAGCTGTTCGGCAAGAAGTAGCCGATTGAACCCGGTGATGGCAGCGACTCGATAGCGGGCGGACCGCCAGGCGAGCCGCCAGAACCCGCCGGCACACCACCAGCAAGCTCGCGGATTGGCAGGCGCCGAACCCAGGCACGCCGCATGCAACGGGCTGTGGTCAGGATGGCTACACGCGAGACACATCACCTTGATCGACCAAGCCTAGCTGCCCAATGCGGCCCGCGAGAGCGACTCTGGCTCTATGGACCGGAGCGGCTGAGCGATGCGGATCTCTTGGCCGTTCTGCTGGGGACCGGCACGACCGGCGAGCCGGTGCAGGTTCTGGCTGAGCGCATTCTGGCGACGGCCGGAGGGCTTCACCAACTGTCCCAGCTGGGCGAAGCGGACCTCGCCGGCTTCGTGGGCGTCGGACGGGGCAAGGCCAGTCGCCTGTGGGCCGCAATCGAGCTGGGTATGCGGGCAGCAAGTGTGCCACTGCACCGGGGTCGGCCCATCCGCAGCAGCCAAGACGTCGACCGCGCGCTGCGCCCGCGTCTACGACGCGAGACACGCGAACATTTCGTTGCGATCCCCGTGGACGTGCGCAATCGGCCCCTCGCCGAAATCACGGTCGCAATTGGGGGCCTTTCCGCGTGCGAGCTCAGCCCGGCCAGCGTCTTTCGACCGATCCTCTCACTCCCGGCCCACGGGGTGATTTTCGTCCACAATCATCCAAGCGGAGAGCCCCAGCCCAGCGAGGAAGACATCCAGGTTACCGTGCGCCTTTCGCGTGCCGGCGAATTGCTGGGCGTGCCCATCCTCGACCACGTCATTATCGGCGCCGAGGAAAGCTACAGCTTTCTCGACCAGGGCCTGCTCGCCCGCATTCATCCTCAAGGAGCTCGATGAGCACTACAAACACTTGACTTTGCATGGCTTTCTATGGTGGGGACCAATACCCGCGGGTCACCTTCGGGCGAACCCCGGAATCGTGTCATTCGACACCAGCCCGCTCGCGTGATTTGGTGATGGATGCGGGTTAGGCCCCGAGGGGCTGCCGAGATGTCGGCTTGACAGGATAGGGCCAGCGTGCTTTGGTTCGCGTCCGGTTTTTCCGGGTTCCGCGTCAGGCGGAGCTCCGGTTGCTGTCTAGCGGGTGGGCCAACAGGGCGCCACCCCGATTTCAGGGCACGGCGATGGCTGTGCCGGGCTCATCCCCGATCGGGCAAGCCTAGGGAGTCGGACATCATGAAGCGCACTTACCAGCCCCATCGCACCCGGCGTCTTCGGACACATGGGTTCCGCGCGCGCATGAAGACTGCTAACGGTCGGAAGGTGTTGAACAACCGACGCCGCAAGGGGCGCCGACAACTGGCCGTTTCGGTCTACCAAAAGTAGTCGCTTCGAGGTCGCCGCCACGTGGCGACAAGGCGGTGCCTGCCGACGCGGCCGGGCGCAGCCAGGCGGTTCGGGGTTTGCCATGGCGACACCGGTCAGCGCGACAGCCCAGCCCGAATCCCTGCCAAGGGCGCATCGACTGCGCCAACGGCGCGACTACCTAAGGGTCCAGCGCCAAGGCCGCCGCGTGCATACACCGCACTTCATCCTCGTGGTTCAACCGGACGCCGCCCCGCGCCTAGGCGTGACGGTCACGCGCCGCGTGGCGGGCGCCGTGGGCCGAAATCGCATCAAACGGCTGGCACGCGAGGTCTTCCGGCGCAACAGATGCAGCTTTCCACGTGGCTGCACGGTCGTATTCGTCGCACGCCGTGGGGCCGATAAGCTCAACTATCATGAGGTCTTGAGCGAGCTGCGGGACGCAAAGCAGGCCCTTCATGCGGCGGCTGGGCCCGGGCCACGGACGACGCGCGGGCCCCGAAGCCGGCGGGGGCAGGCGGCGGAACCATGAAGGCGGTGCTCGTCGCGCTGATTCGCGCCTATCAGCGGCTGCTATCGCCCCTGCTGGGACCCCGCTGCCGCTTCGCTCCCAGTTGCTCGGAGTATGCCGCGGCATGTATCACCCGTTTCGGACCCGTGCGGGGTAGCTGGCTCGGGGTGCGGCGCATTGCTCGTTGTCATCCCTTCCATCCCGGTGGGCATGATCCCCCCCCAACCCCTGTCGACATCGCCCCCAAGGGCCCCTGACGAGCCATCGGAATGAGTCACAAAGGCAAACTGCTCTACTACGGGGTCTTGCTAGCCGTCGCGATCGCGGTCCCGTATTTCCTGGTCCCAGAGATCGAGGCCGACAACGAAACCGATCAGGCTGGCGCGCAGGCGAACCGGACGCCCGAACCCGCGGCCAAGCGGAAGCCATCAACCCGAATCACAGCCGGCCACGGAGGAGCGAGTCAACAGGACACCCAGTCCCGCAAGGCCAAGCAGCAACTGTATACGCTGTCGACCGATAGCTTCTCGGCGAGCATCTCCAACCTCAACACCGGACTGACCAAGCTCGAGCTCACAGCCGACCGCTACACGGTCGAGGGCAAACCGCTCAACCTTGTAACGACCGACAAGGAACGCTACCTGCCCCTGTCGTTCACGCTGGATGGCGTCGACTTCGGTGCATCGCCGATCTGGGAAGCCGAGCAACTGGACAAGGATCGAGTGGCATTCACATGGGAGGGCAATGGGCTCCGACTGACCCGTCGGTTCGAAGCTGGCGACGGCCCGTACCAACTGTGGATCACCACCACCGTGGAAAACCGCAGCAACGCCCCGCGGGAGCTTCGGCTGTCGACCCATACGTTCCACTACGTCGCCAAAGCTTCGGAAAAGAGCCCGATACCCTTCCTGCCAGTCCAGTCACCGAGCCGTAGCAGCGCTGTCTGCCAACACGGCGAAGAGGTTGAGCGGGAGGAGGGCGACAGCCTAGTCAAGGAAGAGAAGCCCAAGACCTTCAAGCAAGCGAAGTTCGCGGCGGCCGCAAACATCTACTTCATGCAGGCACTGGCACCTGACAGCGGCACCTTCGAAAGCTGTACGATGTGGGCAACCCAGCGCGGGCGCGATGCCGACGGCGAGCCCCTGGGTACGCTGTTCGAGATCAGCGTTTCTCGAACACCGACGACCGTGGAGGCGGGCAAGAGCGCGACCATGCGCACCCTAGCCTACCTTGGTCCCAAGACCCCGCGTGAACTGGCCGCGGCTGGCCACTCGCTAGAAAACGCCATCGACACCGGTTGGTTCAGCGTACTGGCGAAGTTCCTCACATTCATGCTGCGCCTAATCTACGACTTCATCGGCAACTGGGGCGTCGCGATTATCCTGCTGACGTTCATCGTCAAGACCCTGCTCTATCCGCTGACAGCAAAGCAGATGAAGTCGATGGCGCGCATGAAGGAGCTCAAACCGGAGATGGACCGGATCAATGAGCTGTACGCCGACGACCGCGAAAAAAAGGGCGCCGCGATGATGGAGCTGTACCGCAAACGCGGAATCAACCCCATGGCGGGGTGCTTCCCAATGTTGGTTCAGCTGCCGATCTGGTTTTCCCTCTACACCTCCCTTTCCACGAATGTAGAGCTGTTTCGGGCCCCGTTTGCCCTCTGGTGGACCGATCTGTCTGCCCCGGACCCATATTTCGCCCTGCCCCTGGCCCTGGGCGCCCTGATGTTCGTGCAGCAGAAGATGACGCCAGCCACCGCTGCGGACCCGATGCAGCAGAAAATGATGCTCTACATGATGCCGACGATGATCACGAGCTTCATGCTTTTCTTGCCCGCCGGCTTGTGCCTATACATGTTTACTAACTCTGCACTCAGCATCGGTCAGCAGCGCCTAATCGAGCGTCAACTGGCCACCGCCGGCCATGGACCCAAAGCGGACGCCCCCGAGATATCCACCAGCACCGACAGCGACGACGAGACCGACGGTCCAGGGACGCCGGCAAAACGCTTCAAGACTTCTCGACCCAGCAAAGCCGAACGGAGGTCGCGCCGTGGAAAATAAAAACAATCCAGAAATGGATGGAGCCCTGATCATCGACGAAGAGGAGGGCGGCAGCGCTCGTCCCGCGGTTGACCCGCAGGAAGATGGCAAAGCGGAGCTCGCCCTCGAGATGGTCCAGGAAATCATTCGCCGCATGGATCTCGAGCTGGACATCACGATTCGCCAGGATGACGAGGAGGTTGTGCTCGATCTGTCCGGGGAAGACGCCGGACGGGTGATCGGCAAAAAGGGCCAGACCTTGGATGCGCTGCAGTTTCTCATCAACAAGATCGTCAACCGGTTCCCCGAGGGAAGGCGCCACATCGTACTCGACTCTGGAGACTACCGGGAGCGACGGGAAAGTGGCCTCGCCTCCCTGGCCAGGCGCGAAGCGAAGCGGGCTGTGCAGCAAAGCCGGATCATCACGCTCAAGCCCATGTCCCCTCGCGACAGGCGTGTCATTCACCTGTCCCTGGCGAAGTTCCCGGGCGTCAGTACCCGATCGGATGGCCAGGGAGCTGACCGACGCGTACGCATCATCCCTGCCCGTCAGCGAGACAGCCGCCCCGCACGTAGGGGGTGAGGGTGAGTAGTCGCCGTAGGGGCCCTGGTCAAGGCGTCCTCGGCCGGGCGCCGTGGGAATAGACCTTGAGCCACCGAGGTTGCACAGTGCGCCCCGTGGAGAAGGCTGCAATGGTCAGGCGTGTCCCGAGACAGTGTGTAGGGTCCTGTGGTTCCACAGCATAGGCCCGGTAAGGAACCTGCTCCCGGCCCGTGTGGGCGCGCGCCGGCCCGGAACCGCTGCTCAGGGATAGCCAGCAGTGACAACTTTGCCCCCGCAGTCCCACCATGTAGACTGCCTGCCGTCATGCCACAGTCGGTGCGTTTCGCGCTGTACCTCGCCGTGCTTGTCGCGCGCACCGCGGTGGTGCAGGCAGAAAGCGAGATGTGCACCGAGCCGGGCTTGCTATTCTCCGCCGGAAGCTATGAGCGCGGTTCCCCAGTCGCCAGCGAACCGAAGCTGAACGAGCCAGCGATCACCGCCCCCCTACCTTCGCCTGGCGCGCACACTCCCGACCAAGAGCCCGCCGGGGTACCCTCCTTCACCGACAGACTGGCCATGCCCACTGCTTGCCGGAGCAGCACCCGCGGTGGATGCAGGTCCGGTCCCTCGGCGCGGCCTGCTATCAAGACCGCAGCCGCAAGCAGTGCACCGCTGGCATCGCGTCCAGCTCCCGGTAGGCGCGCCCCGGCGCTGTGGTGCGCAAGTCCGGACGATCCACAGTGCGCCCCTCGAGATGGCGCGCCGCAGGGGCCCGAAGTTCCTACCCGGAGTGCCGGGGCCTTCATGGATGCAAACCAGCCGGTGGCTCCGCTAGCAAGACGAATCGCAGCCAGGCCGCTACGTGCTGGCTTCGGCGGTCCATTGGACGGGTTCAAGCAGCGCTTGGAGCGTCCGCCACGTGCCAGCTGGTGGGGCGCTGTAGCGCCCTCGGCTGGACAACCGGGCCACTGACGAACAGCCCGCCAGCCCGGTGCTGCGCCGCTCCACCCACCGCCAAAACCCCGATTTCCAAACAACCGTGTAGTCAACCGCGCAGGCAGGCGTGCGTGCGCAGGGAGCAGCGTTCATGAGTAAAGGTTCAGCATTAGTAGCGATTCTGTTTTCATTCTTTGCCGGATTGATCCTCGGAAACATCACCGGCAACAAAGGCGGGCAGGAGGCCGAGGTCGCAGCGGCAGCCGATAGCGGCGAAGAAGACGTCAAGGCAGTCGAAGAAAAGGACGGCCCGGACCGGTACAAGGTGCCGGTCACCGCGGCCCAACCGTCCAAGGGGCCCGCGGATGCATTGGTCACGATCGTCGAGGTCAGCGACTTTCAGTGCCCATTCTGCAGCCGTGTAGAGCCGACCCTGAAGGCGATCCAGAAGGAGTACGGCGACAAGGTCCGGATCGTCTGGCGCAACAATCCACTGCCATTTCACAAGGACGCCGGGCCCGCCCACAACCTGGCAATGGAGGCCTTCGAACAGGGCGGCGACAAGAAATTCTGGGCGATGCACGAGAAGCTGTTTGCGAACCAGAAGGCCCTCAAACCCGACAACCTCAAGCAGTACGCCAAGGAGCTCGGCCTCGACGAAGCCAAGGCGGCCGAGGCGATCGACAAAGCCAAGCACGGGGCCAAGATCAAAGAGGACCAGAAGGTTGCCAGCCGACTTGGCGCGCGTGGTACGCCGGCCTTCTTCATCAACGGACGTTTCCTATCGGGCGCCCAGCCGCTTCCGCGCTTCAAGGAAGTGATCGACGACGAGCTCAAGCGCGCCGAGAAGTTGATCAAGTCCGGTGTGAAGAAGAGCAAGCTCTACGCAGCTCTGACCAAGAACGGGCTCACCGCCGCCAAGGCGCCTGAAGCCAAGAAGCAACAAGCCCGCCGCCGTCCGGACCCCAAAGCGGTCTACAAGGTTCCGGTTGGCAAGAGCGCGCAAAAGGGCTCAGACGATGCGTTGATCACGATCATCGAGTTCAGCGACTTCCAATGCCCATTCTGCAGCCGCGTGAACCCGACAATGGCCGACATCGTCAAGGAATACGGCAAGGACGTACGCGTCATTTTCAAGCACAATCCGCTGCCCTTCCACAAAGACGCGATGCCAGCAGCCCAGGCCGCCCTCGAAGCCCGCGACCAGGGCAAGTTTTGGGAGTACCACGACAAGCTTTTTGAAAACCAGAAGGCCCTCAAACCCGCCGACCTCGAGAAGTACGCCAAGGATGTCGGCATGAACGTGGCGAAGCTCAAGACGGCCTTGAAGGACGAGAAGCACAAGGCGGAAGCCGAAGCCGATCAGAAACTGGCCCGCTCGCTGGGCGCGAGCGGCACCCCCGCGTTCTTCATCAATGGTCGCAACCTGCGTGGCGCCCAGCCCCTGCCGGCTTTCAAGGCTGTGATCGACGAGGAGCTCAAGAAGGCCAAGGCGCTTGTAGACAAGGGCACGGCCAAGAAAGATATCTACGCGGCGGTGACCGCAAAGGGCTCCACCACGCCTCAGTTCATCGAGGCCGAAGGAGGCAAGGATGCGCCCGCGCGGCCAGACGCAAACAAGGTGTACAAGATCGCCGAAGCGAAGAACGCCCCGTTCAAGGGGAACGCCAAGGCGAAGGTCGTGATCCAGGAGTTCTCGGACTTCCAGTGCCCGTTCTGCAATCGCGTCAACCCCACGATCAAGCAGGTCATGGATGAGTATGGTGACAAGGTGAAGATCGTTTGGCGCAACTACCCGCTACCCTTCCACAAGGATGCCGGCCCGGCCGCCCAGGCTGCGCAAGAGGTATTCGAACAGGGTGGGTCGGAGAAGTTCTGGGCATTTCACGACATCCTGTTCAAGAACCAACGGGCCCTGAGCCGCGCAGACCTGGAGAAGTACGCAGGCGAGGTGGGCGGCATTGACATGGGCAAATTCAAGGCTGCGCTGGACGAGGAGAAACACAAGGAAGCCGTCAAGGCGGACATGGACGCCGTCCAGAAGGCCGGCGCGCGCATCGGCACGCCATCGTTCTTCATCAACGGCAAGCTCTTGCAGGGCGCCCAGCCCTTCCCGGCCTTCAAGACCGCGATCGACAAGGCACTCACAGAAGGGAAGTAGGCCAAAGCCAAGGGAGCGGGGGCACAGTCCCCGCTCCCAACCTGCCAGGCGTGGTGCGGCGCTTCTTCTTCACTCCGTGGTCACCAGTCCGCGGTCGGGTGGGGGTTGTCCCCAGCTAGAGATGTGTGCCGGGGTAGGCCCGTGCCGACATCTGAAGGAGGCCGCGCTCGCCTGCCCTTTGACACCCCGCAAGGTACACCGTACATTCCGCCGATTCGGCCGCTCGCTGGGCCGAGGCGTAGATAAGACAAACCGACAGACGACAGTGGAGTGACGCGCATGGTCAAGGCTCGCGCCGCAGCACAAGCACAACCGCCCATCGTTGAGGAGCTGCATTTTCGCAGCGACAACGCGTTCCTGTGCTTGCTGCTCAATCGCCGAACCAAGCAGATTCGGGTTATTGATTTCAGGGCCGGCGCGCTGCCAGCCAAACGCCTGTTCATCCAGTCCGTCGCGCAACGCGAGGGTGTCGAGAAGGTCATCATTCTCGTCGAAAAGGACGAGGTCTCCTCGTGGACACGCGTCGGATTTGTCCGCGAAGGTACGGTGCCGGGCTTCTACAAGCGCAGCGATGGTCATCTTGTCGGCTGCGTGATTGGCGACAAGACGGCGAGCATCGAGGTGACGGACGCGGTCCAGAAGGCGGTCGATCGGACCATCAATGCCGCCAAAAAGAAAGCCAAGGACTACCCCGAAAGCCTGAAAGGCGTAGGGGCCAAGACGGTCACCCAATCCGCGGCCGAGACAGCACGCGATGCGGTATGGAAGAAGGGCGATCACACGCTCGGATCGTTCGATGCCTTCGGCCGCGACGCCGCCCGCCTGTACGTCGAGGCGACTCCAAAGAAGGGCAAGCCAGCCTACCTGTCTGCCGAGTTCCAGGACTGCTTCGGCCACTCTTTGATCGAGATCCTGAAGGCACCCAAGGATGAGAAGGAGGTCCTTCCGGTCGTCGCGGGCCTACGGGCACTCAACGAGGACCTGAAAGCGCGCGAAATCGTGTCTGCCTTCTCCTTTGCACCCTTCGACAACGTCGAGCTATCCACCGCCTTCGTCGCGGCCGGGTATCGCAAGACGGGCCTGCTCGCGCGTGGAGCCCTATGCAACGGAGAGCGAACCGACGCGATCCTGTGGACGCGCAAGCTTGCCGATCCGAGCGGCGGCGCGGACATGGACGACGACATGGACGAGTAGCAGCAGCCTCTGTAGACTGCCCGGCATGCGCACCCAACAGGATCTGGAGAAGTACCTCTTCGACTCGCCGTATGCCAGCGAAGAAGTCGCCGACGGCACCTGGCTGGTCCGCGACCCATCGCAGCCGGAAGATACGATCGTCGTACGCGCAGAAGATGACCTCATCGTGTACCGGCTGAAGGTCCTTTCGGCGAGTCAGATCAAGGACGCTCCAGGCCTGCACAAGCGCTTGCTGCAACTCAATGGTGCGGATATCGCCCACGGCGCCTACGCACTCGTCAATGGCGACGTGGTGATCACTGCCGTAGCCCGCCTAGACACCCTCGATGCCGAGGAGCTTCGGAGCACCATCGACGACTTCGTCCTGGCGGTCCAGAACCACCGGGCGACACTCAAGGGTTACTGCGCGTAGCAGGGCCGCATCGGTCCCGGACCCCACACGAGAACCCGTGCAAGCCTGACCGCCGCCGCCCAGAGGAGAAACGATACAATGGGCTTCTTTAGCCGCCTGGCCACAGTCATCAAGAGCAACCTCAACGACCTGATCAGCAGCGCCGAGGACCCGGAGAAGATGCTCGATCAAATCCTGGTCGAGATGCGTGAGCAGCTGATCGAGGCAAAGAAACAGCTGGCGGTTGCGATCGCCGACGAAAAGAAGCTCGAACGACAGCACAAGTCCACGGCGGACGAAGCCCAAAGCTGGGAAAAGAAAGCGATGCTGGCGGTACGCGCGGGCGACGACAACCTAGCCAAGGAAGCCCTGCGACGACAGAAAGAGATCGCGGGGCTTGCCGAACAGAGCAAGGAACAATGGCAGCGTCAGGCCCACTCGGTAGCCCAGCTCAAAGATGCGCTGCGCGCGCTCAACAACAAGATCGAAGAAGCCGGCCGAAAGAAGGGGGTCCTGATCGCGCGCAAGCGGCGAGCGGAGGCAATGAAGTCCATTCAGAACACGATGAGTGGTCTGAACGATCAGAGCGCCTTTGAAGCGTTCGACCGCATGGAACAAAAGATCACCCAGGCGGAAGCCGAAGCCGACGCTGCCACCGAGATGAACCAAGAGTTCCAGGGCGACATGCTGAAGCAGAAGTTCGAGGCCTTGGAAGGTGACGCCGGTGCCGACGAGGCGCTGGCCGAACTCAAGCGCAAGATGGGGCTTTCCGCGCCGGAGCCAACCGCCGCGGTTGCCACCCGCGTAGAGGCAGCCGATGAAGCGGAGACCGGGGAAATGGCGGAACTCGAGGCTGCCCTGGAAGATCTGAAAGTTCGCGAGGGGAAGTTGTAGCACCGCGCACCCTTGACTTGGCGCCCCCAAGCCTTAGTTTGCTCCAAAGCTGGGAGCAGCCATGCCGACCTATTCCTACGCCTGTGACGCCTGCGGGAAGAGCTTCGACAGGGAGCAACGGATCACTGAGGATCCGATCAAGAAATGCCTGAAATGTGGGAAGAATAAGGCCCGCCGCATGATCACCAACGGGAATTTCATCCTAAAGGGTGGTGGCTGGTACGCGGATGGCTATGGAAATAGCAGCAGCGGCAGCTCGACGGAGAGCTCGTCGAGCTCCGATAGCTCGTCAAGCTCCGACAGCGCCAGCTCCAGCGCGGAATAGAAAACGGCCGGGATCACTCGCGACTTCGGCATCGGATCGCGCTGGGATTCGACGCTAAAGCCGTGAATGATTGGGGCTAGCTAGTCGGAGGTGGGATTCTCTTCGGGACCCAGTGCTCGCGTGAAGCTCACGAAGGCCATCGCGGGGCGCTTGGAGTGGGCGGTCATGACGAACCGGATGTCGTCGAACTGCCATCCAGCCTGGACCCACCGATTCACTACCTGCTCCAAATCGGTGTCCGTAACGTGGGATAATTCCACAAATTTGTACTCGACCACAGGCGCTCCTCTCACGCGGGCTCCAGGAAGCGGCTAAGGATCTGCTTGTTGCCGACCCCAGGAAATAGCACGGTGACCCGAGGGGGAAGGCCCTCGCTGACCGACTGCACACTCCCCACACCGAACTTCCGGTGGCGGACCCGCATGCCCTGATAGATCTCCTCTCCCTCCGGGTGGTCGGCCGCTTCTGAGCGGTCCACGTAGGAATCCCCGGCGACCGAGCCCCCGCGGTGGCCTCCGAAGCGGTTTGCATCGCGGCCCGCGGGGTCAGCACCGCGATCGGTATAGGTCGGCGGGCCCTGCCGAGCACGGTAGCTGCCGGTCGCCGGCGCCGTACTGGGCTGGCCCACAAAGTGGGCCTCATCCGACGGGATCTCGTCGATGAAGCGAGACCGGGTTTGGAAACGCAGCTCGCCATAGACGCGCCGGACCTGGGCATGGCTAAGCAGGAGCCGCTCCTGGGCACGTGTAAACGCGACGTAGGCCAAACGGCGTTCCTCCTCGAGTTCTTCCGGGTCGTCATCCTCCGCCACGCCCCGACGGGGAAACATCTGCTCTTCGAGCCCGGCAACCATCACGACCGGAAACTCCAGCCCCTTGGCCGCGTGGATGGTCATCAGGGTGATAGCGTCGTCGTCGTCCACCCGGTCGGCATCGGTCTGCAGGGTGACCAACTCCAGAAACGCCGACAGGGTCCCCTCCTCTGAGTCCCGCTCGAATTCGATCATCGAGCCGACCGCCTCCTTGAGATTCTCCAAGCGGGCATCTGCCTCGACACTGTCCTCCTCCTGTAGCACCTCCAGATATCCCGTCTCACTGAGGACGGTCTGGGCCAGGGTGGCTGGGCCGGCGCCCCCCTCAAGCTCCGCCATGAAGCCCGCGACCAGCTCTCGAAACAACCCGAGCTTCTTGCGCGCGGCAGGGCCGTGGGAAGGATCGTCAGCGGCTACGGCGAGCGCCGACCACACGCTGGTCCCCGCCCTCGCGGCAGCCTCCAAAAGACGAGTAGCCGTGGTCTTGCCGATCCCGCGCGGGGGGGTGTTGATGACCCTGAGCAAGCTCACATCATCGTCGGGGTTCTGGAGCAGCCGCAGATAGGCAAGCAGGTCCTTGATCTCTGCCCGGTCGTAGAAGCGCAGGCCCCCGACGACCCGGTACGGAAGGTTGGCAAAACGCAACGCCTCTTCAAAGACACGCGACTGTGCGTGAATCCGATAGAGCAACGCGACGTCGTTGCGAGCGTAGCCAGCCTCCAGCATCATCCCCATGGCCTTGACCAACACCTGGGCCTCGTCACGCTCGTCACTGCAGCTGACGATCGTCACGGGCGTACCCTCTTCGTTGTCCGTCCACAGGCGCTTGGGCTCGCGATCCACATTGCGCTGGACGACCGCGTTCGCGACCGAAAGGATGCGCTGCGTCGAGCGATAATTCTGCTCGAGCTTGACGATCGTCGCATCGGAGAAGTGATGACGAAAGTCGAGAATGTTGCGGCGATCGGCCCCGCGCCATCGATAGATGCTCTGGTCGTCATCGCCAACGACACAAAGGTTGTGGTGACGGGCGCAAACGCGTGCCACCAGCTCAAACTGGACGTGGTTGGTATCTTGAAACTCGTCTACAAGCACGAACTCGAAACGCTCCTGAAGAGCCCGCTGCAGCTCGGGATTGTCCCGCATGCCGCGAACGACGCGGTAGATCAGGTCGCCAAAGTCGAGCGCCCCACACGCGTCCATCTTCACCTGGTAGTGCCCGTAGACATCCCGACTGACCCGGCTCAACGGGTCGTCTCCTTCCACCTCAGTGGGGCCGAGCCCCTCCTGCTTTGCACGGTTGATGCGGGCCGCAACCTGCTTGGGCGGAAATCGCCGTTCGTCGAGTTTCAGTTCGCGCATCAGACGGGTGACCATCGCCTTCTGGTCGGTATCGTCGTAGATGACAAAATCGCGGCGCACGCCGGCTTCCTCGTGGTACCGGCGCAGCAAACGAGCGCAGGTCGCGTGAAAGGTACCCACCCAGAGATCAGCCGCTGCCCCCGGGACAAGAGCGCTTAGCCGCTCGCGCATCTCCGCTGCGGCCTTGTTCGTGAAGGTGACCGCCAGGATTCGCCAGGGCTTGACCCCACAAGTACCTACCAGATGCGCCACCCGGTGGGTGATCACCCGCGTCTTGCCACTGCCCGCACCGGCGAATACCACCAGGGGCCCCTCAACGTGGTGAGCCGCTTGTGCCTGACGCGGGTTGAGCCCGGGATCGGTGGTCATGGTGTTGCCTCCAACGTGTATCGGGTGCAGCCCGGATAGCCAACCAACGACGCGGCGCCCCCCACATCCGGAGGCCCGTCGACGGCAAGGGATTCCCGACTTCGCAGGGCTTTTTACCCTCTGTTGGGCCTGTCGCGAAGCCCGCCGCGCCGCCCGCAAGGCTCGCGAGGCGATCGCCACGGGGATGCCGCCCCCGCCCGGGCAGGGCGGAGTCGGGCAAAAACGCTGACACCTATGCTACATAGGCCCCATGAAGACCGCGCCCCAGGAGGCGACCTCCCAGAACGGCGGCGTGAATGGACCCGCTGTTGCCGCGTCGAAATCTGCCGAGGAGGTGGATCGCGCCCATGAGGAAAGGAACCTGGTCAAGCGCCTGCAAAACGGGGACCAGAGCGCCTACCGGGCGCTGTTCGACCGCTACAATCGGAGAGCCTTCGCGGTGGCCTTCGGCGTGCTCAAGAACCCCGAGGATGCGGGTGATGTGGTGCAGGATGCCTTTATCAAGGTCCACAAGCACATCGGCAACTTCCAAGGCAACTCGAGCTTCTACACTTGGCTGTATCGAATCGTAATGAACCTGGCGATCGACCATCTGCGCAAGCGGCGCAAGACCACCGATTTCGATGACGGCATCGCCCGCGACGACGCGGCCGGGGACGGGGCGCTGATGCCGAAAATCGCCGACGCCAGCCCCGGCAGGAACGTTCAGCGCAGGGAGCTGACCGACCATATACAGCAAGCACTCGAACAACTGCCGGAGTACCATCGCGCCGTAATCGTACTGCGCGAAATCGACGGCCTCAGCTACGAAGAAATGGCGGAGGTGCTGGAAGTGCCCAAGGGCACCATCATGAGCCGCCTCTTTCATGCCCGCAAGAAGATGCAGGAGATGCTGTCTGGATACATCGACGGCGACTTCGACATCGAGGACTAGCACCCTGAGTAGAGACCAGTGACAGACACCAAGCTGCACGACGACCTGCTACATCGCTTCGCGGACGGAGACCTGGACGCGCAGGAGGAGGCGCGTGTGCGTAGTGCCATCGAGTCCGATCCGGACGCGCAAAAGGCCCTGCGCGAGATCGACAAGCTCGGACGACTCATGCGAACTGCCGGAAGCACATGGCGGTCCCAGGCGGACCCGGACGCCATGTTCTCACGCATCGAGGCCAAGCTCACCCAGCAGCAGGACGAATCCACCGCCGACGCGCCCGGCTCCGAGGGGACGCGCGATCGCGCCATCGCCGGCAACTGGCTGTGGCACCTGCTCTTTGGAGATCGGCACTGGATACCCACCATCGGCGCGCTGGCGGTCACAACGACGGTCGTGCTGCTGACCGTGTACCGACCGGTAACCCCGGAAGCACTCGTTCCTTCGGAGCCCGAACCAACACCGTCAACGGCGCGGCGAACGAGCGCCGATGCGCCCAGCGCCTCGCAGGAACAGGGGCAGGAACAGGGGCAGGAACAGGGGCAGAGGCAGGAGCAGGAGCAGGAGCAGGCCAGCCGACCGCTCGAAAATGGGGCCGAAGCCGCGGCGCTTAGCAAGCCCGCCAGCTCTGAAGTGGTGCAGGTCGACTTCGGGAACCACGCGGGCACGGTCTTCGATGTGGCCCTGTCGGACGGCAACTCGACTGCGGTGATTTGGATCAACGATGGAGAATAAGGTGGCAAACATGGGGCTCCCGAAGCGCATCGCCCGAGCCAGTGTTTCGGCTCTCATCCTCGGCGCAATGCTGAGCATGATCGACGCAACCGTTTGGGAAGGTCACGGGCGAGCGCAGGCGCAGAAACCTTCGAATGCAGTCCCGAAGGCAGCGGCGAAGGCGCTCTCGGGCCAGGTCATCATCATCCTGGCCCATGAGAAGGCCGGCAAGACCGATCCAGAACTGAAGAAAATGGAGGCGCTGCAGAAGCCCCCGTTCAGTGGCTTCAAGTCGATGAGAGTTCTGGGCAAGCAGCAGCTTTCGCTGTCCGCGGCCAAACCCGTGACAGTCGGTCTGCCGAACGGGCGCCGTATGCAGATCGAGATGCTGTCCGTAGCCGAAGATGGCCGCTACAAGGTTCGCGTCTCCATCAACAAGCCCAGCACAAAGGACTACCTTCCCGGGATGGTTGTCGCGGCCTCCGCCGGCGAGCCGTTCTTCGTGGCCGGCCAGAAACACGAGGGTGGCACCCTGGTCATCGGGATTCGCGTAGGGAACAAGGCCAAGGGGAAGTAGGGCCGCGGCGCTACGTATGGGCCAGGATGCCAGCCCCCAGGACCCATCTTGGCCCGCATCTTGGCCCGCATCTTGGCCCGCATCTTGGCCCGCATCTTGGCCCGCATCTTGGCCCGCATCTTGGCCCGCATCTTGGCCCGCATCTTGGCCCGTCTGCGATGAACTCGTCCGAGCTCGCAAGTGAGCAAGTGGCTGCGCAACCGAGTCGCGGCGTTAACCCTCTGCTCGACAATCATCGCCCATCTCGGGCGCATCTGTTGGCACGCATTGGCAGATTCTTGGCACCGACGCGCGTACTTCGATCGTCCGACCCCGCGGTCGTAGTCGTCTCCTGCGAGAAACCGACGACTTTTCCGATCCTTCCCCAGCACCCCGCAAGAGCCTGACGGCCTGCGTGATGCATGCGGGTAGGCGAAATGTTCGGGTCAGCATTCTTCCAACCTACATGCCGTGGTATTCGGTACGGCTATGACAGGCCAGACCTTCACTCCGGACCAAGCCGTCGCCGCGCTGTCCACAGACAGCTCACCATACGCGCTGACGACCGAGACCATCCGCGGAACCGAGTATCGGGTCTTCAAACACGCATTGACCAACCTCGGGCAGGTCTATGCGCTTAGCACCATGCACGACGGAAAGACGCTGCTCGTCTATGAGGACGAGCGCTACGACGTCTCGGAGGTGCGCCAGCGCGCGCACAACCTGGCCCACCACCTCGTACACGATCTCGGAATCAAGAAAGGCGATCGTGTGGCCCTCGCGATGCGCAACTACCCCGAGTGGTGTTTCACGTACATGGCCGCGACCATGGTCGGCGCAGTCATCGTCCCGCTCAACGCGTGGTGGACAGGCCCCGAACTACGCTACGGACTAGACGACAGCGGCGCCAAGGTGCTGGTCGTCGATCCCGAGCGCCTCGACCGCGTGTCCACGGAACTGACCGGTCTGCCACTACAGGTAGTCGTGGCCCGAGCCGAGGGCGAGCCCCCCAAGGGGGTGTTGCGGCTCGAGTCGCTATTGCAGGGCACCCATGCGGCCCCTGTGTGCGAGGTGGCCCCCGACGACGATGCCACCATCATGTACACCTCCGGATCCACAGGCAGCCCGAAGGGCGTCGTCTCCACCCACCGAGCGGTGGTGAGTGCGCTGATGGCCTGGGAGTTCATGCTGTTCTCTCGTCTGCTGACGATGCCCGAAGCGCCGCCCCAGCTGATCGAGCTGGTGCTCGCGTGGCTCAAGAAGGGCCCCGAGGCGCTTCAGAGCCGGCCCCTGCAGCTCCCCCAGCGCTCCATGCTCATCACGGTTCCCCTGTTCCACGTCACGGGCTGCAACGTCCAGTTTCTTCCCGCGTTTCGCAGCGGGCGCAAGCTGGTGATGATGCACAAGTGGAACCCCGAGCGAGCATTGGAGCTTATCGAGCGGGAGCGAGTCACGGACTTCAATGGTGTACCGACGATGAGCTGGGAGTTGGTGAACTCGCCCGACTTCGAAAAGCGCGACACCAGCAGCTTGATGAGCTTGAGCGCAGGGGGCGCTTCGCGCCCACCGGAGCACGTCAAGCAGTTGCGCAAGCGGGCCAAGAACGCCTTACCGAGCACGGGCTACGGGATGACGGAAACGAACAGCGTGGGCGCGGCGATCGGGGGGGAGGAGTACGTCATGCGTCCCGCCAGCGTGGGCCAGGCGACCAGGCCGTTGGTAGATCTGAAGATCGTAGACGACGAAGACAGGACGCTAACGACCGACCAAGAAGGCCAGATCTGCATCAAGAGCGTGACCAACATGCGGGCCTATTGGAACCGCCCCGACGAGAGTGGAGAGACCCTGCGGAATGGCTGGGTGTACACGGGTGACCTCGGAAGAATCGACGCCGAGGGCTTCCTGTTCATCACGGGCCGTGCCAAAGACATCGTCATTCGCGGCGGCGAGAACATCAGCTGTCCGGAGGTCGAGCACGCGCTCTACGAGCATCCGGCGGTGCTCGAAGCGGGCGTCTACGGCGTACCGGACGCGCGGCTCGGTGAGGCGCTGGCCGCCAGCGTGCGGCTCAAGCCGGAAACCGAGGTGTCACCCGACGACCTACGTGCCCACGTAGCCTCTCGGCTAGCGCTCTTCAAGGTCCCGGCGCACCTGTGGCTGCAGCGGCACGAACTGCCGCGCTTGGCCTCTACCAAGCTAGACAAGCGCGCCCTGCGCGAAGCAGCCGTCGATCGGCTTGGGCTGCGCGGCAGGGCGACTTGAACGCCTGAAGTGGTGGATCCTGCTAGGCGTTGTCGAGAGCGGCAACCTCAGTACGCGCAGTCATGGTCGGTTCGCCCTCTGCGTCCGCGGACGTCTGAGCGTGCGCTTTCTTCTTCTCGAGGGCTGCCTGGATTTCGGCATGGCGCGCCGCATTGAGTGGGTAGGCCATATAGAAGGTCAGGCCCAGCAGTGTAAACACTGACGTGGCCGGCCCCTCCACGACCCCCAGGTTGAACACGACGCTGGGATCGACCTCGCCGGGCACCGCCTTGGCCGGAAATTCGATCACCTTGAGCGCCACCCCACCCAGCGCAGTGCCGATGGCGATGACACCCTTGCCGATCAGGGAGCGGGCCGAGAAGATCACGCCTTCGAGGCGTTTGCCCGTAGCTAGGGCGACCTCATCGCCGATGTCCGCGAACATCGACTGCGGCAGGATGTACAGGGCGGGCGACAGTACGGAGAATACGAGCCGGAACGCGATCAACAGGGGAAGCAATATCGGCGAGCCGTTTTCCGGAAAGACCCCGACAAGCCGCGAGATGATCGGAATGTTGCTGGCCAGGATCAGGATGACCACGACCGAGACCAGGGCGTTGCGCTTGTCCAGCCTGCGCGTCATCCAGGGAACCACGAAGAAGGCAGCAGGAAGGCCGACGACGGTGGCCAGGCCCAGAAGCCCGAGCTGCTCTTCGGTAAGTTCCCAAAAGAACTTCCCCATGTAGGTGTACATGAAGATCTCGATGCCGAAGATCAGCGTGGTGGTCGCCATCCCCAAGAAGATGCTTCGGAACGACTTGTACCCGAGCAGGCCCCATAGAGCCCCAATCATCTGGCTAAAAGAGAAACGCTGTCGCCCGCTCGCCTGTGGCAGGTGGGGGATCTCACTCCGCGTTCCCCACGCACACACGAGAATACTGACCATCATGATAATCGCCATCGACATGGCAAACCGCGGATAGGCCTCAGCGTTCTGCAAACCGTTTTGGGAGCTTGGAAAGAACAGCGGAAGGGCTGCGCTGCGCATGCCGAGGCCTCCCAGGAACCCAAACATCGTGCTGTAGGTGAAGATCGTGGTCCGATCGCGGTAGTCGGGGGCGAGCTCTGCACCCAATGCCAAGTGGGGCACGTGATAGAAGGTCATCGCCCCGCGCACGAGAATCGCCATGACCAGCAGCCAAGCGAACAGGGCGCCCCCTTCAAGGCCCGGTGGCGGCGCGAACAGAAAGAAGAAGGTAACCGCCAAGGGAACGGACGAAACCACCATGAACGGATGGCGCCGCCCCCAACGGGAGCGGAATGAGTCGGAAAGGGCGCCCGCCAGCGGGTCTGTGATCGCATCAAAAAAGAGAGCCAGGGCGGCCGCCAGGCCGGCCAGGGCCGGATCCAGTCCCAGCACCTGATTGTAGTAGAACACCACGAACATGGAGAAGGCGACGTTCTT
The DNA here is from genome assembly GCA_028817905.1 of Myxococcales bacterium. GTDB lineage: Bacteria > Myxococcota_A > Polyangia > Polyangiales > JAFGIB01 > JAPPOR01. Next base: position 4,917 of record JAPPOR010000171.1, on the reverse strand, counting down.
GATGCCCTCTGCCATCTGGCCAATACCGAATGCCACCTTCGTCAAGATCGTTAGTCGTCGTTCGCCGTTACTCGCCATTGCCCCACGTCCTGGTTCGCGCCACACCAACCGGTGCACACTAGCCGCTACCCGCGATCAGATCCAGAGGTACCGGATCCGGCGAAGACCGAACGGGGGGCCGTGCCCGGAGCCGCCGCTCCGCAGACGCCCCGTTGGCAAAACCGGCCAGCGGCGGCCCCTCGGAATCCACAGCTGCATTCCTGGGGATTTCGGCCCCGGCCCGTAGGACGGCGACGGCCCCGACGCACGCGACCGCCGTAGGCAGCCAGGGGTCGGGCGGGGCCGTGGAGGCCAGTTCAGGGGCGTGACCCGCCACGCGCAGGCACGCACGAGCACCCTGGCTTCGCAGGGCCCCTTCCCATCCCGACCCCCGGGCATCCAAGCTTCGCCGCCGGCATCCCGCTTGGCGATGACACGCACCTGCAGACCACCCGTGGGCGGGGCGCGCACACTGCCACGCAGGTTGCATCTCGTTGCCCACGGACCGAGGATAGAAGGTCTTTCGAAAGCTGCTCAGGAACCCGCGTGCTGAAGTACGATCCGAATGATGTCGTGGCCCCATCGGGGCCCCCCGCGCTATCAGTCCCGGCCGCAACGGTCATCGATGCCTTGTCACCGCTGCTGACACCCGCCCGACTTGCGCGCATCGATGCGGTGGTCGCCCAGCGCACGCGCTCGGTGGTTCCGGTCCTGGATGGGCTGATCGATCCCCACAACGTGGCGGCCGTGCTGCGGTCGGCCGATGCGTTCGGCATCCAGGACGTCCACGTGATCCAAGGAACGGAAGCCTTCGTGGCCAGCCACCGCGTGGCGCAGGGGACCGAGCAATGGCTCGACCTGGTGCGGCACGCGGACGCGCAGGCATGCGCCCGGCATCTGCGAGCGTCCGGCTACCGCCTGCTGGTCGCCCAGATGGAGGCCGAGGTCACCCCCGCGCAACTGCCCGATTTGGGCAAGGTGGCCGTGGTGTTCGGCAACGAGCACGCCGGCGTGAGCCCCCAACTCACCGAAATCGCGGACGGTCGCTATGGGATTCCAATGCGCGGATTCGTGGAAAGCCTCAATGTTTCCGTGGCGAGCGCGATCACGCTCCAGCATGCGACGCAGCATCGAGCCGGAGATCTGAGCCTGCTGGAGCAGCAGGAGCTGCGTGCTCGGTTTATGATGTTGTCCGTGGACCGTGCTGACGAGATAATTGCCGAGTATCTTCGCCGCAGATCATGACGACCGCGCGCAAGAAGACGCCCTCGCGGCGCCCTCCCGGCAAGGCAGGCCGGGCAACCAAGCGAGCCAGCAAACGCGGACGCGGACGCAAGAAAGCGCGCTCCGGCCGCCAGCGGCTGGTCCTGACGCTCACGGCCCTGGTCTTTCTCGGTGCCGCCGGACTGCTGACCATGGTGGGGGTCTTCGCGTACTACAGCCGCGACCTGCCCACGGTGGCGGCCCTGCGGGACTACGAACCGGCGCAGGTCACCCGCATCGTGGACCGGCGCGGTGCGGTGCTCAACGAGGTCTTCGAGGAACGCCGGACCGTCGTGCCCATGGAACGCATCCCGCGGGTGCTGGTGCTGTCTGTGTTGGCAGCCGAGGACGCGGACTTCTACCGTCATCGCGGGCTGGACTACGCGGGCATCGTGCGGGCCCTATTGCGGGATGCGATCAGCGGCAGGGCAATGCAGGGCGCGAGCACGATCACCCAGCAGATCGTCAAGAACGTCCTGCTAACCCCGGAGCGCACCATCGAGCGCAAGGTGCGCGAGCTGATCCTGGCGCGCCGCTTGGAGCAGGAGCTGAGCAAGGACGATATTCTCGGACTGTACCTCAACCACATCTACTTTGGGCACGGACGCTATGGGGTGCAGGAAGCCAGCTTGTACTACTTTGGCAAGGACGTCAGCGAGTTGTCGCTGGCAGAGGCAAGTCTGATGGCAGGCATCCCCCAGGCACCAGCGCGCCTGTCTCCCGCGAAGCACCCTCAGGCAGCCAAACAGCGCCAGCAATACGTTCTGACCCAGCTCTCGGCAAAGCGCCTTCAGTACTGGCCGGACCTCACGGAAGCGCAGATCGACGGCGCCCGCACCGAGAAGGTCAAAGTGGTAGCCGACGCAAACGTCGAGGGCGGTGCGCCCGAAGTGGTGGGCCAGGCGAAGCGCGTTCTCCTGGAAGCGGTCGGAGAACAAGCTGCCAAACGCGGCGGGTATACCGTCAAGACCACGATCGATCTCGCACTGCAGGCGAAGGTACGCGCCGCCTTGAGACGCGGTCTGGAGCGATTAGACGCGCGCAGGGAGCTGGTGGGACCGCTGCGCAAGCCGGGCAAACGCACAAAGAGGCCCAAGCAGGTCGCCAAGTTGCGCGTAGGGCGGGCCTACGATGCGGTGGTAACGGGCACGGACGATGCCACCGGCACCATCCGCCTGTCCCTGGCAGGACACGGGGCCGAGGCGTCCCTTTCGGCCAGCAAGCGCTTCAACCCAGAGCAGCTGCCCGCCTCCAAGTTCGCCCCCAAAGGGGCGCGCGTGAGGGCGTCTGTGCTGCGACTGCCCACCAAAGGGCCAGTCCCTGCCAAGTTGGAGATCGGCCCCCAGGGGGCAGTGGTCGTCATCGATCCACGCAGCCGAGAGGTGCTGGCCCTGGTCGGTGGCGATCGGGCAACCTACGGATTCAATCGGGCCACCCAGGCCGTACGACAGCCGGGTAGCACGTTCAAGCCGATCGCCTACGGGCTCGCGCTCGATAGCGGAAAGTACACCCCGGCGAGCCTCGTCCTGGACGCGCCCGAGGTGTACGACGAGTGGAAGCCGGACAACTACGAGACTCGCAACTACGCGGGCGCCGTGCGACTGCGCCAGGGTCTGGCCAAGTCGATCAATCTGGTAGCGGTTCGCGTGACGGCAGACCTGACACCCGCCAGCGTCGCGGAGTTCGCGCGAGACTTGGGCATCGAGACCAAGCTCGAGGAGGACCTGGCCCTTTCGCTCGGTGCCAGTGGTGTCCGGCCGATCGAGCTGGTCAACGCCTATGCCACCTTCGCCTCCGGCGGCCGCTACCAGCGAGAGCGCCTGGTGCGCTCCATCGTGCGCGGCGACGGCGAGCGTATCGCCATGCCCGAGCAGGAGCCGCCCCGGGATGTCATGCAGCCAGCGGCAGCCTACCTGCTGACGAGTATGCTGCAAAGCGTGGTGCAGGAGGGGACCGCGCGCGCTGCCCGCAAACTGAAGCGTCCAGCCGCGGGTAAGACCGGAACGAGCAACAAGGCTCGCGACGCATGGTTTGTCGGGTTCACGCCAGAGATCGTCGTTGGCGTGTGGATCGGCTACGACGACCACCGGCCACTGGGTCGCGGCGAGAGTGGCGCCAAGACCGCACTGCCAATCTGGTTGGACGTGGTCAAAGCGGCTGTTGGAGACCGTCCCCCGGTGGACTTCCCGGTGCCAAGCGGCGTCGTGCGGGTCCAAATCGATCCCAAGTCCGGCAAACTCGCCTATGAAGGCCAGGAAGATGCCCTGGAGGAAGTGTTCCTGGCGGGCACCGAGCCGACGGAGAGCGCACCTCCCCCAGACGTCGTGGACGAGCGGGCCTACATCATGCAGCAACTCTAGAGACCGAAGGGTCACGCTCGAGAGCGGCCGAGAGTTAGGAGGAATTCCATGTACGAGCTGGTCAGTCGCGGGGGCCCGGTGATGATCCCCATCATCCTGGCTTCCATCGCGGGCTTCGCCGTGTTCGTCGCGCGCCTGTGGACGCTCCGGCGAGATCGGGTGGTGCCCCGTCAGGCGTTCGACAGTGTGCGGGCCCTGGTCGCGCAGTACCGCGCACCCGAAGCCGCAGCGGAATGCACCATGGGGCAAAGCAGCCTCGAGCGGATCCTGGCGACGGGGCTGCACCACGCGGGCGCCCCCCGAGTCGACATCAAGGAACGCATGGAAGAAGTGGGACGCCGGGAGTACGCGGAACTCTCGCGCTACGTCAGCGTGGTCGGCGTGGTGGCCACGATCGAGCCCCTGCTCGGCCTGCTCGGCACCGTAACGGGCATGATCGGCGTGTTTCAGGGCGTGGTGGGAGGTGGCGTGGGCGACCCGGCAGCACTTGCTTCCGGCATCTGGAGCGCATTGATTACCACTGCCGCAGGCTTGACAACAGGCATCCCTGCCTATCTTGGCTGGCGGTATCTGATGGCAAAGGTCGACGACCGCATGCAGGAGCTCGAGGCCCACGCGCTGTTGGTGCTCGACATGATCGCCGGACCCGATCCACGCCAGCTTCAATATCAGCCCTATCCCAGCGGGGGAGCCAGATGAACTTCCGCACGGCACGACCGGAAGCCGATGTCCGGATCGAGCTCACGCCGCTCATCGACGTGGTCTTCCAGCTGCTGATCTTCTTTCTTCTGACCACCAGTTTCATCCACGAACGATCGATGCAGGTGGACCTGCCAGAAGCCAGAATCGAAAAGGAAACCGAAGCACCAACGGAGCTGCTGGCGATCACGATTGCGGCGGACGGGACAGTCGCCCATGGAGAAACGCCGGTTTCCTGGGACGAACTGACGGACTTGTTCGGGCGGGCCGCTGCAAACGACCCGACCCGCGAGGTCATGATCCGTGGCGACCGCGCCGTACCCCACGGGCGGGTGATCCAGGTCATGGACCTGGCCCAGAGGCACGGCCTGACCAAGATGGCAATCGCGACAGTCGCCGCGGACGAAGACACGCCGGCGGGCGGCGCCCCCTGACACCACCGCCCCGCACGACGAAGCCCGTGATGCTCACGCAAGTGATCGGCTTCGCAGGGCTTTCGGCAAAGGAGGGAATACTCGCCGTATTTTCGACTGATGCGAAAGAGCTGCGGGGTCGA
>JAPPOR010000493.1 GCA_028817905.1 Myxococcales bacterium | reverse complement strand
GGTGCCCAATGTGCTGCAAGAGCTGCACGACATTGTGGAAGCCGACAACGCCTAGGGGGTCCAGGCGGCGGACCAGGTACCCGTGCCTCCAGCTTGAAGGGGGGGGAATATCGGGGGGTCCTGGTCCGGTGCGATCGTGGGCGGAGGGACGCCGCCCTCGCTGACGGCCCAGCGGCCTCCCATGAGTGAACTGGTTGCGGCGTCGTAGCGCGCGACCATCTCGCCTTCAAACTCGTACATGACCTTGCCGCCGTAGAAGCCGTCGAAGAACACCACATAGGTGCCGTTCACGATGCGAGCTCGAAACTCGCCCGTTCGGCAGTCGAGCATGCCATCCGCGAACTCGGCCTCGAACGGGAAGATGGCGAGGGCGACGCCGCTGAACTTGCCGCCGGTGACCTTCAGGAACTCGCCGTTTCCGCCGGCCGAAAGCTCGAGCTGAAGGCCCGGAGCGCCCGTGACATCGATCGATACGATGGGTACTGGAGCATTGAAGGCGCTGGGAGCGTTGTAGAGGCCATCGAGGGCACCCGCATAGCGACCTGGCTTGCACGCGTTGGCAGCACCACCCGTGTTTGGTGCGGTGCGTAGCCACTCGAAGGTCGCCGCGCCCTTGTTGCTGGGTGGCTCGCGGCCGGCAAGTGGTCCTCCCGCACCGGCGGTCGCATTTGAAGAGGGTTCCAGACATTCGCACGCGCCCCATACCTGGCTGGCACCGCACACCTGTCGGCCGGGGAGTTCCTTGCAGCTGCACGCCTGGGTGGTGTTCTGCAGTTGGCAGGCGCTTCCCGTGTTGGCGTCGCGGAAGGTAGCCAGGCCATCCCCTTGTGATTGGACGTCGAAGTCACGCGCGAAGTCTTGTCGTGCCCGTTGAGGACGGTCATCCGCCTCCGCGCAGCCGAACAAGGCTCCCCATGTCAACCATACCAAGCAATGCCATCTGGCCTGTTGCCGCATGCCCATGTCCCTTCCTCCTCAAAGTAGCGTGATCGGGCCACAGCCGAGAACTACGTCCACCTGTGCATTCGGGTCGCGTTGCACCGTGTCGCAGGCCTGTCCGCACAACACGACGCGGGACAGGTCATCGCTGCCGTCAGGTAGCTTGCCGAACTGCCATCCATCGGCACCATCGCTGCAAGGGCGCGCATCGTGGCCAAAGCACACGGGGTCACCCGTGCCCATCGCGCGGTATTGCACGTTCACGTTATCGGTCGGCGGTTCGTCGGGTAACTGTGGCACCGGGAACTCACAGCCGATGGCAGATCCGCTGATGGCGTCGAGTGCGGCTTTGAGGTCGGCCGCGAAGTCGGTCGTTGCCGTCATGTCATAGTGACAGTCCCCCTCCACGGCATGCCGGTCGCCGAGGCATTGACCGCCTCTTCTGCCCGTGCCGCCAATCAAGGCGAGTTCGGACAGGAAGCCACGGGCCGGCTCGCTTCCAGGCGCGCCGATCACGAAGGTTCGGATGTTCACGTTGACAGCGTCGACCACGCTGGTATCGAGGAGGTGATCCGTGCACGATCCGCCCCTACAGGCACCATCAAAGGGTTCGGCGGGGCACGAGTCTGCCCCATCGGTGATCAGGATAACGAAGCGGTTGCCAGGCGCGCCGCACGGAGGTGTCGCGCATCCGCCGGTCCGGTCGAGGCCCGCCTCTCCGTACAGGTGCGCGTACGCGAGGATCGTTCCCCCGACGATCGGCGTGCCACCTCCAGGCTTCGTGTCCGCGAGCGCCCCTGCAAGCGTGGCCGCATGGCTCGCATCGACGGCTCGGACGGGGATGGTTGGGGTGGAGTGCACACCGCAGTCGTCGTTGTTGCTAAGGAACGCGAGTCCCGCCGAGGCGCCGCTATCGGCCAGGTCGGCGATCACCGCTTCGAGCGCGGAAACGGTGAGGTCCCACTTGCTGGGCTGGTCTGGATATTTCGGCAGTGCCATGCGCTCGCACTCTTCACTTGTTTGGCCCACCTCCGGTGGATTGCAGAGCATGCTGCCGCTGCGATCGACCAGAAATAGGATGCTGGCGGGTAGCTCCTCGGATCGGAAGCTTTGGTCGCGGCAACCGGCCAGCCCCTCGAGCTCCTCGCATAGGCCGACGCTCCGGTGTGCGATGGGCTGTTCGGCGCCGGCGACTCGACACCCGACGCAGGGACCGATGCGACCGCTATCGAGACAGGTCTGGCTGCCACTTTGCGTGCCATCCGGACAGAAGCATCTATGTTGCTGTCCGGGGCTGCACGTCGTCGTCGGGGAAAGGGTGGAGCCAGCGGTACCGGGCTCCATGGGGTTGTCGAACTGCGCGACATCGATCCTGGCTGGCATCGGATCGGAGGCGGTGTTCGGCGCGCCTGAGGTGCAGGCCGCTAGCAGCGCGGCCATCCCGAACGCTGCCGCCCCCGGGGCCGTAGGTGTGCAAGCGGCGTGACGGGTAGAGTTACAGCGCATGACTGCGTGTCGTTTGCGTCCCGGGCGGTGAGCGAGAATGTGAGTGAGATTCAACATTTGCGACGCTTCGAGGAGGGGAGAGGCAACCATGGACACCGGAGCGCTCCGCCGCATACAGCTTTCGTCTGCGGATACGACAAAGGGCTCGAGGGGTATCTGTCAAGCGACTACAGGCCGACTTCGCTGTCGCCGCCTTGGTTGTCGGCAAAGCATGCGAGGCTTGCGCGTGTCACGGGTGAATGCGCTGGCGTGTTTCGATGCGTTAGCACACCTGCCCCAGAGGTAATCGCTGCTTGTGCGTGTGCCCAGCGACTAGAGCGACACCCAGGCGACTTGGTAGCGGCCCAGCTCGATGCGGCGCGTGTCGGGATCGAGCGGGGCGTCGACTAGCAGCTGCTGGGGATCGCCTTCCGAGGCGGCGGTTTCCGGGATGAATACCGTCTGCAACTGGCGTGTCATGTTGGCGACCACCAGCACATGATCGTTCGAGGGCCCGAAGGGGCCGCGTTCGAACACGAAGACGTGGTCACCCATGCGATGGACGCGTTGGGGGGCTTCGGGGTGAAAGGCCGCATGGCGCCTTCGAGTGTGAAGGGCGTGGCGAACCGCCTGAGTGATTTGGCAGGCCGCCTGGTACGGGTCTTCGAGGCGCTGGCTGACGTCATCATAGGACCAGCGTCTTCGGTTCACTGCGCGCAGGTGCCCGGTCTGGTCGACGGCCTCGTGGTCGCAGTGGCTTGCCAGAAGCGACTGCACATAGACAGCGGGAATCCCCTGCAGGGAGATGGCGACGAGCTGCGAGCAGATGAAGCGCGCCACCTGGTGTTCGTCGACGCCGTCCGCTGTGCCCTTGAGCGCGTCGAAATAGGTGATGTTGAGTTCATACACGGCCTTGCGGCCGCCACCCAGGCTGCGCGCCGAAGTGTAGCCTCCGAAGCGCGCCATGCCGCCAACCAGGAGGTCGATTTCCGCCTGGGGCAAGATGCCTTCGGCCGGGCGCATTCCGATGCCGTCGTGGGAGGCGGTGAAGTTCAAGAAAGTGCAGCCCGGTGGGGCCGACTCCAGCTCCATCGCCCATTCCGTCAGGTAGTGCGAGCTGCCCCGGTGCAAGGCATGGAGCAACAGCGGAGGCAAGCTGAACTGGTAGACCATGTGGGCTTCGTCGCTCTTGCCGAAGTAGCTGACGTTCTCGACGTGTGGCACGTTCGTTTCGGTGAGGAGGATGGTGCCCGGTGCGGCGGCCTCGACCACGTCACGCATCAGTTTGACCACCTCGTGCGTTTCGGGAAGGTGAATGCAGCTCGTACCGATCCGTTTCCACAGAAAAGCCACCGCATCCAGTCGCACCATTCGAGCCTTGCGCTGCACGTAGAGCAGCAGCACGGAAAGCATCTCTAGCAGGACGTCCGGGTTGTCGAAGTTGAGATCGATCTGATCTTCGCTGAAGGTTGCCCAGACCTCTTTGGGACCGTTCTCGGTGTGGTAGCTGAGCACGAGGGGGTGGGTGCGCGGTCGCACAACCTGTGAGACGTCGCTGTCGGGGCAGACCTCAATGAAGTAGTCCTTGCCTGGAAGGGCCTGGCCGAGGAACTGCTTGAACCATTCGCTGCGGCTCGACACGTGGTTCAGCACCAGGTCCATCATCAGATCGACCCGCGCTGCCAGGCGATCGACATCTTCCCACGTGCCCAGCATCGGATCGACCCTTCGGTAGTCCACGACCGCGAAGCCATCGTCGGAGCTGTACGGGAAGAACGGCAAGATATGCACGCAGGAAAAGGCGTCTCCCAGGTGCTCGCGGACAAACGCCGTCAAGGTGGCCAGTGGGGCTTCGCCGCGCCGGGTGACGGTCCCTCCGTACGTGATGAGGACAGCGTCTCGCTCGCTCCACTGCCCACGGGCGGGCACGCGGTGGGCGTCGATGAGATTCAGGACGCGGCTGACCAGGCCTGCGGCGCGTTCGGGGCCGTAGAGGCTCGTCAGGCGGGCTTGGATGCGATGCGAGGGGACCTGGCTCCCGGTGGTCATGCTCGTGGACTTCTCGGATGGTGGCGCCTGCTTCAAAGCTGCTGCTTCCTCTCAAGGTCGCGGTCGTCGGGCAGGTTCATGGGTTTGGAAGGGAGCGAGTCTAGCCCGGATCATTCACGAACTCCGGTTTGCGTGGGACAGCCCTGGGCTCTGGCGTTCTGTCAGACCGCGCCGGGCATGTGGTCGGTCCTGGCTGGCCACGCCGGCTCGTGTCCACTCCCGTTGCCAATTTGGGGTATCTGGCCTGTCAGTATCTCCATGGGCCCCCTCGTTGGCCGCTTCTGCCCCGGTTGCCGGGGTTCCGGCAGGGCGGTCGCCGGTGCTGCCATTCGTTGCCGCATCCATGGCCGCGTAGGAACCTGAATCGACGCGTGTCCGAGCGCGAACAATGCTAGCGTTCCGGCCCGTGCCGTATCCGAGCCACATCCGGGGAGCCGCTCCTCGAGGCCGCGTCATGCGAGTTGCGCCGATGCCCCTGTGGCGGCTAGGTTCCAGTGCATCGCCGCGCCCGGGCACGAGCCTGCGGATTTAGGCGCGCCAGTTATGCGACATTTGTTTCGTTTGATTCTCCTACGTCACCTGCGCGCTGCGCCGGGGCGAACTATGCTGACGCTCTTCGGAATTACGTTGGGCGTGGCGACGATTCTGGCGGTCAGCGTCGTGAACGCATCGGTCCTGGCGTCGTTTCGCAAGACCATCGAGCGCATCGCCGGTAAGACCGCGCTCACCGTGGGCGCCAAGTCGGGTGTCCCCGAGGAGCTGTTGGAGCGCGTGCGCAAGGTCGAGGGCATCGCGGCCGCGGTGCCGGTGATCGAGGATGTGGTGCACGACGTTGAGGGCAACGCCGAGCTTGCCGTGCTCGGCATCGACGCGCTCGCCGACAGCGAGGTGCGCGACTATGAGATGTCGGGCAAGGACGTCAAGATCGAAGACGACTTGGCGTTCCTGAACGACCCCCGGGGCATCCTGGTCACCGAGCGCTTTGCAGCCCGTCGTGGCCTCTCGGCGGACGACACGCTCGAGCTCAAGACGGTCACAGGGGTGGCTGAGTTTACGGTGCGCGGCACACTGGCGCCGCGCGGACCCGCCACGGCCTTCGGTGGCGATTTCCTACTCATGGACGTGTTCGCGGCTCAGATCGCTTTTGCTCGCGGGCGGCGCTTCGATCGCATCGATATCGTACCGAAGGAGGGCGTCGCGCTTCCCGCCCTCGAGGCTCGCCTCAAGGACGTGGTGGGCATGCAAATCGACATCGCCCGGCCCGAGCGCCGTTCGCAGGAAGCCGAGCAGCTGATGGCCGGGTTTCAGTTGGGGTTGTCGCTTGCCGGGTTGGTCGCGATTTTCGTCGGCGGGTTCATCGTCTACAATGCGTTGTCGATCGCAGTTGCACAGCGCAGGCGGGAGATCGGCATTCTACGCGCCCTGAGCTGCACCCGGTCCCAGGTGCTGGCCCTGTTCGTCGCCGAGGGCCTTGCATTGGGTATCGTGGGGGCCGTTCTGGGCGTGGTCGGCGGGTTGTTCCTGGCCCAGGCTTCCCTTGGGCTGGTGGGCGATACGGTGTCCGCGTCATACGTCTCGGTCAAGCCTGAGGAGCTTCAGATCACCGCCCTCGATCTCGTGGTGGCGATCGCACTGGGAGTTGCGGTGTCGTTCGTGGCCGCGCTGTGGCCGGCCTGGCGTGCATCGTTTGTAGAACCCGCCTCCAGCATGCGGCGGCAGCTTGCAGGTTCCGGTGCGGGTGCCGGGGCCCGCCGGGGACCGCTTGCCATTTCCGTCGGCTTCGCATTGGTTTCGCTGGTGCTGGCTGGGGTGGCCCATGCGCGCGGGGAGTACCTGCTCGGCTACGGGGTCGCTGGTATCTTGAACCTGTCTGCTGCGTTCCTGGCGCCGAGCCTGGGGGCGACCATCGGCCGTTTCTTCACTTCCTTTGCGCGCGCGTTCCGGGCACTCAGGTCGCCGGTGGTACTGCTCGGGATCACGGGCTTTCTGCGAAACAGCGAGCGCAACGCCGTGGCGGTCGCGGCCCTCGGTATCGCTCTGGGAAACGTGGTCAACACCGATGCGTTTGTCACTTCGATGCGCAAGAGCACCGAGCGCTGGTTTGAGCGCTCTGCGCGTGCCGATATCCTCGCGTTTGCGGGCCGCAAGGGACAGGGCAAGATGATCGATCGCCCCCTGCCGGCCGCCCTGATCGAGGAGATCCGTACGCTTCCGGAGGTGGAGTTCGTCAACCCCTACCGCACGGTGCGGTACAGCCAGAACGAGCAGCCCTACCATATCAACGCATTCGACCTGGAGGGCTACAGCAAGTACAACTCACTTCCGGTGGTCGAAGGGGACGAAGAGGAGGCCATCGTCGCGATTGCCGCGGGTCGTGGGGTGGCGGCCAGTGAGTCGTTTGCGCACAATTTCAACGTAGGGGTCGGAGACACGCTTTCCCTCGAGACGCCTTCGGGCGTGCGTGAGTTTTCGGTGGAGCTGATCTACGTGGATTACGCCTCTGAATTGGGCTCCGTGCTAACGACGCGTGACGTCTACTCCCGCCTGTGGAAGGACGATCTGGCCAACACACTTGGCATCTACCTGCGTCCGGGCGCCGACGCCGTCGCCGTACGCGAGATGGTGGTCGAGCGCTGGGGGGGGAAGTACGGCATGTTGGCGCTCAGTAACCGCCAGTACAAGTCGGAGGCCGGGCAGTCCATCGAGGGGTCCTTCGCATTCATGCGTGTGACAGAGCTGATCGCGATCATCGTGGCCATCCTGGGCATCGTCAACACGCTGCTGGTGACCGTCATCGACCGCCGAACGGAGATCGGGGTGCTCAAGGCGATCGGGGCGGACCCGGCGCAGGTGCGCTCCATGCTCACGATCGAGGGCTCCCTGATCGCCCTGACGGCAGCCGTCTTTGGGGTAGGCCTGGGCGCGATTCTGTCCGGCTACATCGTCACCGAGGTGCTGCCGATGCAAGTCGGTTGGCGCATGAACTGGCGGTTGTCGGCGATGACCGTGCTTTCCACGTTCTTGATCGCCCAGGCCGTGGCGTTCGTCGCATCGTTCTGGCCCGCCCAGGCGGCCAGTCGCATCAACCCGGTGCAGGCACTCCAATACGAGTAGGCAGCGGGGTTTCGCCCAATCGAGGCATGGATTGCGAAAACGGTTTCGACCGGCAGGCGCTACCGAAAATCGCTGTCGCTTGCGGTTCATCCCCGGAGCGCGCCCGCGCGACCTAGCGACCTTGTCCAGACGCTTCTGTTCAAGGTGACCCGATCAAACTTGACTCAAACGCCCACGAAACGCTGACTCAGGGTCGTTTAGCCGGCGTCGCGGTGAGGCGAATCTCGCAGTCCATCACTGCCCGGAGCACCGGAGGTGCGACCTAGAATCCTTGATACAACGCCAACCAAGAATGGTGAGCTCCCAAGACTTGACTCATTTGTAAACGAGATCGCTCGTCAAGGATTCTAGCCCGGATATCTCACCAACATCGCGGCGCCTCGCTTGGTCTTCGACTTCACAGCACTTTCGCCTCCCTCGCAAATACAGCGAGTATTCGGTCGGTCGCCGAAAGTCCTGTGAAGCCGAATCCCTGCGCGATCCGCTCGCGAGTTGGTGAGATATCCGGGCTAGCTGTGCGTTGCAGCAGGCTTGGTTGCTGAGAAAATCAGATAGTCGGTTAGACAGGTCAGCTTCATGCGTTCCGCACCGTAGCACTGCTCGATGTCCTGATCGCTCAGCTCGACGACGGCGTCTTCCATCGACACGCCGCGCTCGCGCATCTCCGCGTAGCGCGCGCAGCCCGGAAAGACGTGCTGCCGAATGGAACGCTTTCGGATCTGTTCGAAGCCCTGCTCCCCGAGCTTGGCGCAGTATTCGTCGGCGTCATAGACATTGGCGAGCGGGACACCCCAGCGCCTGAGCACCTGGCGATTGAGCCACGATGGCGGCCGTGCTCCGGGCATCGTGGCGCCGTCGGCCAGCGCGAGTGTTCCACCCGGACGCAACACACGGTAGGCCTCTTCGAAGAAGCGCTCGCGCGTGTCGAAGTGGAAGGCGCACTCGAGAGCCGTGACGGAGTCGAACGACTCGTCCTCGAACGGCATCTCCGTGGCCGAGCCGAGTCGCAGATCCATGCGGTCTTCGAGCCCGCGATCACGCACTCGCTGCTGGGCGCGCTGGACATGTAGGGGCGTGACATTGAGGCCGGCAATTCGCTTGAGGTTGTAGTGGTCAAGCCAGAACAAGTCGGGCTCTGCAAACCCAAAGCCGACATCAAGCAGCTCCTTGCCGGGCGCCAGCTGTGCGGCATCGCCCAGCTGGATGGCCAACGCCGCCGCCGCATCCGGATAGGTTCGGGCCTCCTCCCAGTACCCGAGGTTGAGCCATAGGCTCCGGGCCGGATCCCGAAATCCCGAGGCGTGGCCCTCCACCACGTCGTCTCCAAGAAACGTGTAGTAGTCCCGCACGTCGCTCTTGAAGAGCAGCGGCAAAGACTTCAGCAACACCCCAACAAAGTTCCTATCCGTCGCTGTACTCATATGCTCTAACTCCACGACTCCGCTGCTGATGTCTCGGCCGGCCGGCGGCGCCACTGCCCCCGGACCGAATTGATTGCGCTGCGGCCAGTCTCGGTTCCCATGCAAAAGAACCCGATGAGCGCCGCGCAGAACGTGGTCAGCGCCGTGGCCGCAAAGGCGCATGCAAGGACCGTGGCTTCCGCCGTGGCCCGGTCTCCGTCAGCGTAGGCGGCGAAGAACGCCACCGCCGCCACCTGCCCAGGTCCCAATCCCTGCACGGAGACGGGCACGCCCACAATGAACATCATCGCTGGCAAGTAGAACAGCGCAACGCTTATCGGGATGTCGATCCCGAAGCAGTACATGTAGAGCACCTGCGTCGTGATCAGCACCGCGACGTTGGGCAAGCGATACAGAAACGCGGCAGCATGCCCGGACAGCCCGGCATCCATCAGCCAGGCAACCGTGGCGTTGCGAGCCAACGCGCGTGGGCGAATCGCCAGCGCCGCGACGTACAGGGCCGCCATGCCCAATGCGATGCCGACGGCAATGGGCACGATCGGCGACTGCGGCGCACCGCCTATGAGCAATCCAAGGCCCGAGACCAGCGCGATCTGCACGAGGAAGATCATGTTCATGAGCAGCACGACCGCGAACGTCTGGGCCAGCGGTGTCCCGCGGCGGTAGACCACCATGGTCAAGACGGCCTGCCCGAGCGCCGGGTTGATGACGTCGAAGAGCGCGGTGGCGCCCCGGAGCAGGCACGTCTCGCCGAGTCCCAGCCGGGTCCCCCAACGCCGAAACGTGCGCGCCGTTGCAAACGAATCGCTTAGCCAAATGGCAAGGGTTCCGAAGACGGCCACCACGAACGTCCAGCCGCTCGCCCGCGTGAAAGCCGACAACAGCACTTCGCGCCCGCTTTCCGTGCGGTAAGGCCACAGCACCCAGGACACCACCACCAAGCTGACGACCCAGGGGATCCAGCGACGGGCACCGCTCGCTTCTTGACCGACCACTTCTGCCGGGAGGGTCGCGCCTCCCGACGCTTCCAGCTTCGACATCAAACCACCAAACCAAACATCAGCCCACAAAACCCACGCAAGAGCATATACGCCGGATCCCGGACCCCATAGGCCAATCGGGCCAAAAGTAGTAGCCCTCCGATGGGTATTTGGCAGAAAAAGACGGTCTCGACCGGCCGCCGCGGGGAGCACAGAATCACGCCTGTTAACAGCGGCTTAGGGCTGTGCATTCGAGGTCATGGAGCCGCTCTTGCCAGCTCATGGCCTGAAGAGTATCCGCGCAATTTCGGCAACTTGGAGGGGGCCAATCCTGGCCCTAGTTGCGAGCGGAACCCCCTGCGCTTGGCGACGTTTGGTCCCCCGGCGCACAGCGGAATGGGGTTGGACAATGATCCGGGCTAGAAGGGACGCGCCATGGTTTCCCGCATTCCGGCCTGGACCTGGGACAAGCTACTTCGCCTGGTGGATCGCCCCCGCCTCGGCCTGCGTTTGGCGTTGCTGTCGACCTTGCTGGCCTCGCCTGCGCTGCTGCTGGATTTCCATCTCGACGACCATATCGGCCGCTACATTTACTCCGAACGCGAGGGTGCCGCCCGGCTGTTTCACAACTACGCAGGCGGGTATGGCCTGGCTCTGGGGGACGCGGCGGAAAACCACTGGCAGATGGACCGGGGTTGGGCCCCCTGGTGGCAGTACGACAGGCTGCTGGTTCGCGCGTTTCGCCCCCTCGGGGTGCTGATCCACAGTATCGACTTCCGCTACCTGCTCGATAGCCCAGTGCTGATGCGGGCCCACAGTCTCCTGTGGGCGGCGTTGCTTGTGCTAGCCGTTACACGGATGTATCGGGCGGTGTTTGCCTCGGCCGCGATAGCAGGCGCTGCGGCCGTGCTGTTCGCGCTTGACCACACCCGTGGCCTCGCCATTGGGCATATCTGCAACCGTCACGCGCTCGAGGCGACCACGATCGGGGCGCTCACCCTGACGGCCCACTTCCGCTACGGGCGCACGAGGCGCTGGGCGCACGCATGGCAAGGCCCGGCTCTTTACGCTGTCGGGATGTTCGCCAGCGAGTTGAGTATGTCCGTGAGCGCCTACGTGGTGGCCTTCGAGTTGCTTGCGCAGCGTGACGCAGCGCGCGTCCGGGCGTTCGCCGTGGCGCCCTATCTCGCCGTGACGCTGGCGTTTGTGGCGTTCTACGCTGCCGCCGGCTACGGCGTTTCCGGCTCGGGCTACTACATCGACGCGGCTCGCGAGCCGGGGCCCTACCTGCTCGCTTTTCTCATGCGTGCGCCCCTGCTGCTAATGGGCCAGTTCGCGGGTCCGCCCGCGGAACTC
The DNA here is from genome assembly GCA_028817905.1 of Myxococcales bacterium. Lineage (GTDB taxonomy): Bacteria > Myxococcota_A > Polyangia > Polyangiales > JAFGIB01 > JAPPOR01. The sequence continues at coordinate 2,295 of JAPPOR010000493.1, read as the reverse complement.
GCGTTGGAGCTGCCCCCGGCGTTGGCCTACGGGTTGCTGGCCTGGGCGCTCGCGCTCTTGGCGCTGGTCGGCTGGGCCCTGCGGCCCGTGTTCCGCCGCGACCCGACGGCGCGCTTCTGGGCCCTCGGCATGGTGGGCTGCCTGGTACCGGCCGCCGGGGCCGACCCCAGCAATCGGCAACTCGTCTTTGCCAGTCTGGGCGCGATGGGGCTGCTCGCGCAGGCCTGGGAGTTCTACGCTTCGTCTCCGCGAGGCCCGGCTTCGGGCCTGCCGCGTGGTGGCCACGGGCTGGCGGGCTTGCTGCTTTCGTTTCGTCTCGTCGTATCTCCATTGATGTTTCCCCTCTCGACGGTCAGCATCGCGTTGGCCGCTCCCATCAATGCGCAGGCGTCGCAGTTCGCGACCGAGCCGGTCGGCGGACGGGACGTCATCTTCGTTACGTCGCCCTATGAGATGGCCGTTCGCATTGCCTATCTGTTCAGGCACCTGTCCGGCGAACCCTTGCCCAGCAGCGTCCGATACCTGGCCTCCGGTCCTCAGGCGACCACCCTGCGGCGTACCGGCCCCAACACCCTGGAGGCCGCGTTTGAAGGTGGCCTGTTGCAGAGCCGCTATCTTCACTTGCATCGTGACCCACGCTTGAAGATGCCGGTGGGTGCGGTGGTGAAGCTGAGTGGCTTCTCGGTCGAGGTCCTTGCGACAAGTCAAGCCTCCGGCCCCACACGCGTGCGCTTCACTTTCGCGAAGCCGCTGGAGGATCCGAGCCTGGCATTTTACCGCTGGGACGAGCGCCAGTTCGTTCCGTTTACGCCGCCGGGCGTCGGACAGGAACGGACGCTTCCCGCCGCGCTCATGCCGGTCGGCTGGTAGTCGCGGGCGACGATCGTCGACGCGCTTGGGCTGCGGTTCCGGCTCGGGTATGGTGCCGCCATGCCACTGCAACCGGAGCCTTCTTGGCACGGGGCCAACCCCGATGAACCGGACTTCCGGGATACGCTGCATGAGCGGTACCGCCATCTGCGTAAGGTCGCCCCCGTGAACCTGACGCCACGCGGGTACGTGCGGCTCTGTCGCCACGCCGACTGCGAAAGACTCCTCAAGCGAACGAAGGTGGGCGTGCGTACCGTGGACGGTACCCTGCCCTCGGTCGACGAGACGCACATGGCGCGGGCTTTCATGCTGGAGCAGGATCCGCCTCATCACACCCGCCTGCGACGCATGGTCAGCCGCTACTTCACGCCGCGCGTCATGGAAGAGCTGCAGCTGCGGGTCGACGAGCTGTGTGAGGAGCTGGTCGACGGGATGGACAGCCGCGAGGTCGACTTGGTGCAGTCCCTTGCGCTCCCGTTGCCCAGTATCATCATCAGCGAGATCATGGGCGTGCCCGCAGAAGAACGGGCCATGTTCAACGCGTGGAGCAACGATCTGACGTACATCCTGTTGGGCACCCGGGCGTCCCGTGCCCAGCAGAGCCGAGCCAACGCGGCCCTCGGACATATGGTTGGCTACATCACGGAGAAGGTGCAGCAGCGAAGGCGGGAACCCACCGAGGACCTGATCGGTGTGCTCGTCCGGGCGGAGCAAGAGGGCGAACAGCTCTCGGAGATCGAGCTGCTGTGGCAGTGCGTGGGGCTCACGCTGGCAGGGTTCGAGACCACGACCGGGCTGATCGCCAATGGGGTGCGCCAGCTGCTGCTCCACCCGGACCAGTGGAGACGCTTGCATGAGGATCGGACGCTTGCCGCATCGGCGGTGGACGAGGTGCTGCGGTACGAGCCATCGGTGGCGGCGACCAGTCGTTGCCTTCACGAAGATGCGCAGTTTGGAGACATTGCGATCGAGCGCGATACCGTGGTCATGGCCGTGCTGGCCGCAGCGAACCGCGATCCCGAGGTGTTTGACGCGCCAGCGACCTTCGATATTGGACGCCAACCGAACCCGCACATGGGCTTCGGTGGCGGCATTCACATGTGTCTGGGTGCACACCTGGCGAAGATCGAGGCCATGGCAGCGTTTCGCGTGCTCAGCCAGCGCTACCCCGGGGCGAAGCTGCTATCTCCACACGTGCAGTGGAGTTCTTCGCTGCTCCGCATCCCACAGGCGCTTCCGCTGTGCCTGTAGCTTAGCTAGCTAGTTCGCGCCCGGAAATGCCGCTTTCGCGGCCCGCGACCATGGGAGCCCGCGAACGCATGGCTTGATGAGCACTTCGGTGATCGCAGGCCAAGGCGCCTTCGGAGGGTTTCCCTTCGCTGGCCGCTAGCCTTGCATCGTAACTGGCTGCGCCGTGCAGCGCCT
>JAPPOR010000683.1 GCA_028817905.1 Myxococcales bacterium | reverse complement strand
TTGCAGCTCATCCCCGGAGCGCGTCAGCGCGACCTAGCGACCTTGTCCAAACGCATCCAATCAAGGCCACGCGATCGAACTTGAAGCAAACGCCCACGAAACGCTGATTCAAGGTCGCTAGTAGCAGGTGCGCTCGTGGCTCGCGCAGCGGAAACGCACGTGGATGTGTTTGTGGTGGCGGGGGACGTGGCGAACGATGCCGTACTTGCCCCGCCGGGGGTATTGGAAGACCTCGCGCAGGACCTGCTTGGGCATGCCTTCGGCGCGCGCGGCGCGGTAGAGATGGCGCTGGCGAGCCCTGGACAGGAAGATGTACTGCACTTCGCCCGTCCGGATCAGGGCCTTGACGAGGGCCAAGGTGGCGCGCCAGTCGATTTCATGTGCCCGCTCGGGTGCCAGTCGCTTGTAGACGATCCGGTGACCGGGCAGGGGCCTGGCTTCCCGCTCGTCGAGGGCCTCGTCTGTCATAGGTAGCCAGATGTCGACGTCGCGCCCGCTCTGGTGTGAGCTGTGGGAGCCGAAACGCCGTCCGCGCCGCTGACTCATGTCGCTGACGACCAGCGGCCCGGTGAATGCGGAGGTCATCCGGAACTTGGCCAATGCCAGCTGTAGGTTGCTGATCGTGTGGCTAGACCCGTACGCGAAATCCGGTCGCCGCACGAGGTAGAGCGCGGGGTTGTCCGGCAGTCGGACGCCGTGAGACAGCCGTCCGCGTGAGGGCCGTCCGCGGCTTTCCCCGGCTGCGGGGACCGCAAGAAGGGACAGTCCGGTCTCGTCGCGGTCAAGTCCCAGCCCCGTTTCGGGCAAGGGCTGGAAGTGGTGCGGCACCCAGATCGAGAGCTCGTCTCCCCCGGTGAAGACGCGCGGGATCTGCGGGTTCCAGAGTCGAAGCTGGTCGCGAGTCGCGCCATGGCGTCGCGCGATCCGATCCCAGTTGTCGCCCCCGTGCACGCGATAGGTAATACGCCGCGTCGGCTCCGGCGGCGCGGCGGGCCGATCGGCCCGGTCACGGCTTTCGGCCTCCGCGGCGCGATTGGCGGCGAGCAGGACCCGATGCATGGAATCGGACGTGTGCCAATCGGTCGCGATCGCTTCACGCATGGCCAGCGGTGCGAGCGGATGTTCCGCGGCTGCGTTCGGTGCGAGGGCGGCCAACGTCAGGAGCATGGAACCAAAGGCGGCGCCCACCAGAACGGAAACCTGTACTGCTCGTGTCACCTGAATAAGGATATCGAAAGGTTGCGAGCCGCAAAACCCCGACTTCTACACCGGAAGACGACATTGTGTACGTGGGTGCGTTCGCGGCGGATTCACAACTCTGCCAGCGCGGCCATCGCTTGGGTAATTTTGCTCACTTCGTCCGTCGTGGCCACGTAGGGCGGCATCGTGTAGACGAGCTTGCCGAACGGTCTCAGCCACACACCGAGTTCGCCGCAGCGCGCATGGGCGCGGGCCAGGTCCACCGGTGTTTCCCGTTCGACGACACCGATGGCACCGAGCGCGCGCACGTCAGCGATCCCGGGTTTTGCCCGCAGCGGCGCGAGCTCCGCCTCGAGTTGACCTTGCATATCGGCGACACGCTTCCGCCAGCTGCCGTCGGCGAGCAGTGCGAGGTTTTCGTTCGCCACCGCGCAGGCGAGAGGATTGCCCATGAAGGTCGGGCCATGCATGAGTGCACCGCCGCCCGGCCCGGCGCTGATCCCTTCCGCGATCGCTTCCGTGCACAGTGTGGCTGCCAGCGTCATGTACCCGCCCGTCAAGGCTTTGCCGACGCACATGATATCGGGGCTTATGCCGGCATGCTCGGTGGCGAACATGCGTCCCGTGCGTCCGAAGCCCGTGGCAATTTCGTCGTGGATCAGCAATAGCCCGAACTCGTCGCACAGCGCGCGGACGCCGACGAGGTACTCCGGGTGATAGAAGTTCATTCCACCGGTACCCTGGACGATCGGCTCGACAATCACGGCGGCCACGGTGTGGTGGTGCTCCTCCACCAAGCGCGCAAGCGGCGCGAGCGCGTCACGATCAAAGGGTACGTGGAAGGGACAGGCCGGTCGCTCCGCAAACAGGTGCTGAGGAAGATAGTCAGCGAACAGGTTGTGCATTCCATTGACCGGGTCGCACACCGCCATGCACCCTGTGGTGTCCCCGTGGTAGGCGCCGCGCAGGCTCACGAGCCTTCGCCTCTCGGGCTGCCCGATCGCATGGAAGTACTGGAGCGCCATCTTGATCGCGACTTCCACTGCAACCGATCCCGAATCGCACAGGAACACCCGTTGTAGCGGTGGCGGGGACAGATGTATCAGCGATTGCCCGAGCCGAACCGCGGGTTCGTGCGTCAGGCCGCCGAACATCACATGTGCCATCTTCTCGAGTTGCCCGGCGACCGCGCGGTCCAGTCTGGGATGGCGATAGCCGTGCAGGGCCGACCACCAGGAGCTCATTCCGTCGATGAGCTTGCGGCCGTCCGAAAGCTCCAGGTGCACACCACTGGCAGCCACGACCGGGTAGACCGGTCCAGGTGCTTGCATCGAGGTGTAGGGGTGCCACAAGTGCGTCCGGTCGAACGCGACCCATGCTGGCGTACCGTCTGTCTCCATGTCGCCCAACCTACCACCCTTTTCTTCGAACACGACGCGGCGGTGGTGGCCATTCGCGTGCGACCGAGGCGAACAATCGGTGTACGCTGTTTAAATGGGTGTTCATCGCCTCGCGCTCATCAGTGATATCCACGGCAATGCGATCGCGCTTCGTGCCGTGCTAGCGCATGCGCGGCGCGCGGGTATCGAGCGGATCGTGTGCCTGGGTGACGTCGCAACCCTGGGTCCGGATCCTGGTGAGTGCATCGCCCTGGTGCGCGAGAACTGCGACACGTTTGTGATGGGGAACCACGAGACCTATCTGCTGCACAGTGATATCGATGACGATCACCTTGCGGCTCCGTCCGTTCGTTCCGCCGTTGCCTGGTGTCGCGAACGCGTGTCTGCGCGTGATCTCCGATTCCTTTCGGAGTTCCAAGACGTTTGCGAGATTCCTCTCGGCGCACACCACAAATTGCTCCTGTACCACGGGTCTCCCCGTTCCAATACCGAAGACTTGCTGGCCACGACCGAACCAACGCGGCTGGACGAGGCGCTCGGGGACACCGATGCGACCCTCTTCGCGGGCGGTCATACGCACGTGCAGATGCTCCGTCAGCACCGTGGGCGCTGGGTCCTCAATGCGGGCAGCGTCGGGATGCCGTTCGTGGAGGCCGTGTCCTGTGGTCCACCGACTGCGTTGCCGTTTGCCGAGTACTGTCACCTCGAGGTGGAGGGTGAGCACGCTCGGGCTCATCTGCAGCGCGTCGCGCTCGACCGCGCTGAGCTCATCGATGCAGCCCGCGCCTGGCGGCATCCGCTCGGTGACGAGTTGGTAGAGATGTATACCGGCTACGAGCTACCGCAGTTCGAGTAGCTAGCTGCATCCATCACCAACTCGCGCGCCTGCGCGCTCCTACCGGGTGCTCTCTACCCAATCTGTAGCAGTTCAGCAGCTTCCCGTTGGGCATCGAGCAGTTGCGGCCAGACGTCCCTGATGTCCGAGGCCGAGATGCCCAGCAGCGAGCACGCACGCTCTTGGATAAGTGCTTCGAGCAGTCCCTCATCCGGTTCGCGCACGACCTGCATATGGTGCTCCAGAGTGTCCGCGAGCCGGAGGATCTCCACCATCAGCGCAATCTCGTTCCCGTCCACGTGGGCCTGTTCGGGCTGGTGATGCCAGGCGACCACGGCACTGACCGGGTAGGGGATCTGCCACATATCCATGATGTATGCGCCGAGTACCGCGTGATCAAAGTCGAGCACTCGGCGCTCGTAGCGGTGTAGTTGGTCCACCTGCGCGAGCGCTTCCGGCGGCAGTGCATCATAGTCCAGGTCTCTCGACTGAAGCATGATGAGGGACCCCACGTCATGCACCAGTCCGCACAGGAACAGTTGGGGTACGCCGACGAAACGGAAGTGATTGCCAAGCGAGCGTGCGATTGCCGCAACCCCAACGCAATGGTTGCGAAGCCGAGCGCCGATGCCCGTCTGTTCGCCAAACATTTCCATCGCCGCAACGCCCGCGACGATCTCGCCGATCGTGTGACCGCCGAGGCGCACGACTGCCATGTCTATCGAGTCGCATGGCAGACTGGAACGGAACAGGGCGGAGTTGGCGACACGCAACAGTCGTGTTGCCAGGGCCGGATCCCGCTCGATCGCGCGGGTGATTGCGTGCATCTCGAACTCGGGGTGCGACAGCACCCGCATCACCTCCTGGGCGGCCGCCGGGAATGGTTTGAGGTCGCACGCCTTGCCGACTGCGGCTGCCAGCCGGGCGGTCGTCGCGTCGGCGTCCGCGCCATTGCCCAGGTCCCCAAACCAATGCCGGTCGTACACAGTTCGTACGATCTCGCTCGGGGAAGGTGGCGATCCGGGCGTCGACGCACGCCAGCGACCCGATTGCCCCCCTCGGAGGCCGCTCGATGAGGCGGACCCTGGGTGTGATCTAGTAATCATGCTCTCTTTGGCGACCGCGCGGTGCACCGCCGGTATTCGTTTCAACGGTCGCGTGGGCAAAAAGCTTTAGGGTGCCGAATAACGCCCCCCCATCCCCGGAGCGCGAAAGCGCGACCTAGCGACCTTGCCCAAACGCATCCAAGCAAGGCAACGCGAACAAACTCTACTAGACGTTTACCAAACGTTGACTCAAGGTCGCTAACGTAGGTAGGCGGCGATCCGTCCTTCGATCGCGTTCACGGCCGATTCGCTCGAGAAGCTCTCCGTGAGGGTCCAGCGCCCCTTCTTGGTCGCTACATACCCCTCTTCGCGGAACGCGGCGATCGCGTTTTCGACGATCGAACCGTTGACGGATTCGGATACGACCAGATCGCCGCGCAGGTACATCCGGCGAGCCGTCGTCAAGGTACGCTTGACCAGGTCCTTTTCCGTGAGCGGACCGCGCAACAGGTGCAACAGGCCCCGTGCGGTGGCCCGGTAGCCCTCGAGGAAGTTGCGGACAGTGGCGCGATAGGTACGCAGCCAGGTTTCTCCGTCCCATCCCTCGCGCCCGGCGCCGGGCGTGATGATGCCTTCGGTCAGTGCGAGGTCACCTGAGTCCACCATCACCTGAAGCATCTCATCGAAGATGTCCTCCGGTGCACGGCCGGCGCGGTAGCGGAACTCGTGCTTGAAGAGCCCTACCAGTTGCAGGATGCGGTCGCGTGCGACGTTGACCGGTACGCCTGCTGGGTCCATCAGGATGGTCACCGCAGCAAAGCCCCGCTCCACGAAGAAGTGGACGATATGGTTCTTGGTTGCGTCCAGCTGCAGCCGCCGGTCCTCGGGCACCCGGTATACACAGTCCTGGTCGGACATGGCGTTCTGTCCTGGCTCTAGCGCCTGGTCCGCCGGGCGATGGATCTCCAGCAGCTTTCCGTCCACGAACATTTGGGTAGCCTCGAGAACCGCCGCGCGGTTCAAGCGGTTCCCGTCTAGACAACCAGGCGTTGCCCGTGCGCCCACCTGCTGCAATACCGAGAACAGTCGCTCACAGCGTGTCAGCAGTTGGGGGCGAGCGACGCTGCGACGGCGGTCGCTCAGTAGCGCAAGCGCCGTGAGCGCCCCCGGGGTGACCGCCGTCACGCGGTTGATCTCATCCATGGTGCGATTGGCGATGCGATTGACCAGCGCCCGGCGTTTGGCTGGCGCCACGGCGCCGCTGGTCGATGCACCCAACTCTTGGCGCAACTGCCTGATGTTGATCGAGGTGCCGAACTGAACGTTGATCCGCCCGTACTTGTGACGCAGCAGGGTGGTGGAGCGCAGCAACGAGCTGGCGTCTTCGGGTTCTTTGTCGGCGCCGCTGAGCTCGCGCTCAAACGCTCGGGCTTCAATGATGCGCTCGTAGCCGATGCTGATGGGGATGAAGTGGACGGGCCGGCGTTGAAGTGCCAGGGCGGCGTCGACGATTGTGTTGAGCAGGCCGAGCTGGGGCTTGAGCAGTTTTCCGGTGCGGCTACGGCCGCCTTCCAAGAACACCTCGAGCGTGTGCCCATCGCGCAAGAGCCTGCGAATATAGGCTTCTGCCGTGGCGGCGTACAGCTTGTCCCCACTGAAGGAGCGGCGAATGAAAAAGGCGCCGCCCCTTCGCGCCACGGGCCCCGCGGGGAAGAAGGACAGGTTGTCGCCGGCTGCGATCAAAGGTAGGCCCAGGCCGTACTTGTCGAGGAGGTAGGACACAAGCAAGTAGTCGACATGGCTCTTGTGGCTGGGAAGCAGCACGAGCGTGCCTTCCTTGCTCAGCTCCCGTACTTCGTCGAGCCCGGCGGTGTCCACGTCCACGCCGGCGTAGACGCGATTGAACAGGCGGTCCAGCAGCATCCCCACCGCGCGCGTGGTCGCCGGGTCCGGTGTGGCTTGCATCTGGCGTAGGGTCTTGAGGGCTTGGCGTGTCAAGGCGACCCGGCTATCCGGGTTCTCTCCCGCCATGCGCGAGATGACCTTCTGCAGCTTGGGGCTTCGGAGCACCTTTTGCCGCACGCGGTCGGGCGGGCTATGGGCGGGTCCCGTGACGGCTCGGCGTTCTCGTTCCAGCCGCCGCAGCATCGTGTAGATGATGCGGCGTACCAGCACTTCATCTTGGGTGCCGGCCTGGCTCTGCAGGAATGCCTTGAGGTCCAGCGGGGCGCCCGCCTTCAGTTCCACGTTTCGGTAGTTGGCGAGGAACTGGCCCAGCGTTCGAAGGCCGCTAGGCCACTCACGCGGGCCGAACACCAGATCCGGGACGCGCGTGCCTTGTGTGTCGGGGCGCTTCGTCCACACGAACACCTGTGGGACGAGTTGGATCGGGCGCTGGCGCGTGCGCTGCATGGCGATCACCGTCTGCAGCAGGCCGTCACCCTCCCTAAGCCCTCGCCCGCCGGTGGCGCCGGCAGCGATGTCGAGGGCGCTCGGCGGGCGCTTCAGGAACAACGCGGCCGACATCTCCGCGGCCAGCACGTCCCGCAGTCGTGTGCGATCGTCAGGGCGTCCCAGGAGTCCACCCAGAGGTCCGTGGGCCATCGGGTCGAGGGGGCCGAGCCGCAGATCGTTGGCAAAGCCGATGGGTGGCAGCTGATAGCGCTTGGTGAAGTGGTCGAGCGCGAGGAAGTCGAGTGCACTACGATTGCGCAGCAGGTAGACGACCTGACCCTCCTGGGCCAGCGCCCTTACTTGTGCGACCCACTCGTCCGGGACGTGGATCACATCGAAGAAGCGATCATACACGAACCGGAGGGCGTGATTGGGCTCGTACGGGCGCATCGGAGTGGGCATCTGAGGCGGACGGTACCATAGGACCATAGGACCCATCGGGTTTTGCGGCAGGATTGGCTCTGGTAGGCTAGGGCAACTTGTCAAACGTGGTGCCGCGCTGGATGACGGCATTTGTACGGGGACGGACGCTTGCCTGCTCGTCGATATCTTTGGATCGCGATCTCGCTAATCCTGCCTGTCTCGCTCACGATCATCAGCCTGACACGCCGGTCGGATCATCCGGTGGCGTCCGTCGAGGAACCTTCGGGTGCTGGTCGGTTGGGTGACACAGCGCGGAATGTTGGCTCGGATGCGGGCACGCCCAGGGTTGTCCATCGGCGGGTAGTGCCCCCGGCGGATGGGGGCAAGGGGTCGCTTGCGGGTCGGAAGCGGGGTCCCGACGGCCCTGGCCACGGGAAGTCCAAGGGGGTGGTCCTCCGAATCTCGCGCCCTGGCCGAGACCGTGAGACCTCGGGGAGCGGGCGGGTGACGACGCCTTCGCCCGGTCGTGTGCGCACAGGATCCGGCGAGGCATCCGATCGCCGTCCCCCAGGCCCGTGACAGGGGCCATAGGAGCCGACCGGGCGCCTTGGCGCGTCAGGGTTGTCAGGCAAAACTCCCCCCTCGAGGATTTGAGATGGATGCGGGCGAGGGGAACCGCGTAGCATTGTATGGCCGCCCCGCCGTTCGAACTTCCCCGCTCGCAAAGGAGCGTCATGCCAGCAGCCAAGGTAGCAGTCTTTATCGGGACCCGTCCTGAGGCTATCAAGATGGCGCCCGTGATTCGGGCACTGTCGGAGGCCGATGACTTCACCCCGGTGGTCATTAGTACAGGGCAGCACCGGGAGATGTTGCAGCAGGTCATCGATCTGTTCGAGATCAAGACGGACCTCGAGCTGGATGTCATGCGACCGAACCAGACGCTCGCGGGACTCACGTCGCGGTTGATCACCGAGTGCGACAGTGCGCTGGCCCAGGTGGAGCCCGACATGGCCATGGTGCAGGGCGATACGACCACCGTGATGGCGGCCGCCCTGTGCAGCTTCTACCGTGGGATCGCGGTCGGGCACGTCGAGGCCGGTTTGCGGACCGGCAACCTGCGCGCACCTTTCCCCGAGGAAGCCAACCGGGTGCTCGCCGGTCGCCTGACCACGTTGCACTTTCCTCCGACGCCACGGGCCCAGCAGAACCTGGAGCGCGAAGGCGTCGAGGTCGGGCAAATTCTGGTCACGGGAAACACGGTCATCGATGCCCTGCACATGGAGGTCGCCCGTCAGGAGCGTCCGGCTGTGCGCGCTCAGATCGACGAGTCGCTACGAGGGTTGATCGGCGCCGACTGGCGCTCGCGCCCGAATGTCCTGATCACGGGCCACCGGCGCGAGAGCTTCGGTGCGGGCTTCGAAGCGATTTGCGGGGCCTTGGGTACGTTGGCAGAGCGGTTTCCAGACCATCGCTTCATCTACCCCGTTCACCTGAACCCGAACGTCAAGGGCCCGGTGTACGCAACGCTGGGCAACCGCGACAACATCCTGCTGGTCCCGCCCCAAGCCTACCAGGAGTTCGTGGCGCTCATGCACGCGAGCACGGTCGTGCTGACCGACTCAGGGGGCGTGCAGGAAGAAGCGCCCGGCCTGGGCAAGCCGGTGCTGGTCATGCGAGAGACGACCGAGCGTCCAGAGGGCGTCGAGGCCGGGACCGTCAAGCTGGTGGGCACCGATCAGGCCCGGATCGTGGATGAGGTCTCGCGCCTGTTCACCGACGAAGCCGCCTACAACGACATGGCCAGGGCCGAAAACCCGTACGGAGATGGCAAGGCGGCCCCTCGGATCGTGGAGAGGCTGCGCGCGTACCTCGCTTCCCGTGCGCCGCGTTCACAGCCACAATGAGATGCCAGCGCGCACCGACACCACCAGAGTTGACAGGTCGAACTCCCTCGCTGGCTCCGAGAGCGACCCGATCGCGTAGCCGATCTCGGCAACCGGATCGATCGATACCAGGTCGCTGACCACCACATGGGCACCGCCGCCCGCGCCCAAGGCGAAGTCAAAGCGGCTAGTGCTAGCCCCGTCCGCACTGCTCGATTGCGTGTGGATGCCGACGGTCCCGTATAGAAGCCACTCGATGTCATCGCCGGGCGAGAGCACGTACTCACAGTATGGGCGGAACGACAGGCCGAACCCTGAGGTGTCGCTGTCCGTTCCAGCACGGTTGTGCGAGTTCGAAAGGACGGAGCTTTGCACGCGAGCACCCAGCACGAGCTGGTCCAGGAACGCGTAGCCAATGTTGACACCCAGTTCGGACGGGATGATGCCAGCCCTCAGGGTGCTGTCGTCCGTTGTGGTTCCTTCCCCGTCTGCCGAGGTGGTGACGAACGAGAAGAACGACGACTCCAGGCCCACGCGCAGGCTGCCATCGTAGTCAATACGTGACGTTTCTGCGGGTGTCCGGGGTGCCCGGGATCGCTTCTTGTCCTTCGCCTCCTCTTCGATGGGTGTCACCTCGCTGAGCTGGTTGTCACCCACCTCTCCTAGCTCGGGGTTGTACTGGGCGTGGGCCGTCAACGCGCCTGCGAGCAGCCATACGGCCGCCCCGATTCCGATCATGTTCATGTCAACCTGGATCCGGTCTTTCTTCGCGTTCGCGCCCTCAGCTAGATGGGCGCTCCGGCGTCGCGGTACTGGGGATCCGGAATGTCCGTGTCGTGGCAATCCACGTCAAGTCCGCCGCAGCGGGGGGGTGGGATGTCGTTGCAGGCCCGATCGATCACCTGAAAAGCTTCGGATAGCCCATTTTCGAGCCGTCCTTCGCACAGATCCCAGAAGACGCCCCGGGCGCTCTGCCCGAACAGGTCGGTGACCTCCCGCAGCACGCGCGCATCCGCGGCCTCGCCATAGGGACCGAAACACTCCCGGCTGCCCCCGATCCCCAGGAACACCATGTAGCGCGGGTCGCCGCCAGCCACGTCCACCAGTCGCTCGTAGACGTCCCTCGCGTTGCGACTGCCACCGGTCGGCTGCTCGTCTTCGTCTGTGATCGCGATAGCGACTAGCAGCGAGTCGCCGCGCAGAAAACCCGCGTTGTCATCGCCCGGTCCGGCGTTCTCAAGCGCTGCGGCGATCGCGGACGCGGGCTGCTCGTCGTCGTTGTCGCCGCTGCAGCTGATGTCGGCCTGGTAGAGATCCCCCACGCAGGACATCTCGTCATGGAATAGGTTGGATGTGCCTTCGACCCACGGCTGGCCTCCGGTGAAGTTGCACTGGCCTGCGCGTCCGCGCGTGTGCAGGTTCGATGGCCGCGGACAGGCGTCGATCACGCCCACGCGAAAGTCCTCGACGCCCGCCCCCACTTGGCGCAGGCGCTGTGCAAACGCCGGGAAGATGGTGTCCCGCATCGCTGCCAGCTCCTCGGTCATGCTGTAGGAGCCGTCGACCGCGAACACGATGTCGACCTTGTCGCACGGGCTGGCTTCGAAGGGCGCCACCCGCGGATCGACGACCAGCCCGCCAGCGGCGCCCGGGCCGCTACCGATGCTCGGGGTGAGCGCGCCACCGCCCGTCAGATCGGACATCGGCCCACCCACATCCTGCTCGGCGGCACCGGCATCGTCGCCGCGACTGCGCGATGAGCAGCCAATACCCACTGCGAGCAGCCAGATGATTGCGAGGGTCGTCCTGGGCATGGCCCCTTACCTCCGCTTTGAGCCCGGCCTGCAACCGCGCTCCTTGCATCTGACAGATATACCCCCGCAGTCTTGGTCGGAAAAGGCCCCTGAATTTCTTCACAAGCGCGAGTGGGGGCTCACAAATCAAGTAATATCAAGTACTTGACCCGAGTGCCTCATTCTGTGTCCAGTCCTGAATCCAGGCTATCACAATTACAGATCGGAACGGACTCGTCCCCCTTGCACGGGACTCGGTATTCGTTCGGCTCATCCTTGCAGCAGACCCACTCCTCGATCTTGCCGCAACCGCCCGATTCCGGGCACATGCACTCGCTCCATGCACCGTCTTTGCACGTGCGCCAGCCTTCTGGGCATTCGCAGGTCGACGACGGCACGTCGTTGGCCCCGGTTTGACAGCGCCCGCCGGTCACCGGAACCTTGGCGTACCCAGGGTCGGCGCCTTCTTCGGCCGGGTCCGCATCGTCGCTGCCGCATGCACCCGAGACGATCGCAAAGATGGCCCCCAACGTGGCCAACCACATCGCTGATCTGTTGGCGTTCGCCATCGCGCCCTCCAGGGCTCAGGATAGCACTTTAGCCCTTCGCTACGAGTGCGCCGCGACGGGGGAAAGGGAGTGTGCCCTCCTGGAGAGCACTACACGCGTTCGATGATGGTGCAGTTGGCGGTGCCACCGCCCTCGCAGATGGCGAGCAGGCCGTAGCGGCCCTTACGCCGTTCCAGCTCGTGTAGCAGCGTTGTCATCAGCTTGGCGCCGGTCGCGCCGAGCGGATGGCCGAGCGCGGTCGCTCCGCCGTTGACGTTGAGCCGTTCCGGGTCGGCGCCCACCGCCTTCGCCCAAGCGAGCGGCACCGGGCAAAACGCCTCGTTGACCTCGTACAGATCCATGTCGCCGATCGTCAGGCCCGCACGGGCCAGCGCCTTCTCCGTCGCGGGTATCGGTCCGCCGAGCATCACGACAGGATCATCGCCGACCACCGTGAGGGTGTGGATGCGCGCGCGGGCGGATAGGTTGGAGGCCTTCATCCCCGCCTCGTTTGCGATCAGCACGGCGGCCGCCCCGTCGCAGATCTGACTGGAGGTGGCGGCCGTCAGGAGCCCCCCTTCCATCAGCGGTTGTAGGCTCTTGATCTTGTCGAGGGACGCGTCCCTGCGGATGCCCTCGTCGGTCCGGTGACTCAGCTGCTCGCCCTCGATCTCGACTGCGACGGGCACGATTTCGCGCTCGAAATGCCCCTGATCGGTGGCCTGTGTCGCCTTGACGTGACTCCGGTACCCGAACTCATCGAGTGCATCGCGCGTCAGCTCGAACTTCTTGGCCAGCAACTCGGCGCTGGCGAACTGGCTGAACTGCACGCCGGGATAGCGTGCCGTCAAGCCTTCGGCGTCGAACGGCGTGCCGTGCCCGGCATCGAAACCGTCTTTGACGTTCGCGCCGATCGGCACTCGGCTCATGCTTTCCACCCCGCCGGCGACGACCAGGTCCTGGGTCCCGCTCATCACCGCCTGGGCCGCAAAGTGGATCGCCTGCTGCCCCGAGCCGCACTGTCGATCGACGACGGTGCCTGGAACACTCTCCGGCCATGAGGATGCCAGGACAGCGTGACGTGCGACGTTGAACGCCTGGGCGCCGACCGCGGAGACGCAGCCGAACACGACGTCGTCCACCCGCTCCGCCGCCAGGTCCAGTCGGCCCGTCAGGGCGTCCAGGACCCGGGCGCCAAGGTCCACGGGGTGGACACCGCTCAAGCGACCGCCTTTGCGGCCCCCCGCGGTCCGGACCGCTTCAACGATGAATGCGTCAGCCATGATGCCTGCTCCTCACGTCGTGCTCCCTGCGGGGCTGCCCCACGCGGACGCCTCCGAGGTCCCCGAAACGGGGCCACAGTCTGCCCAAAGGTCGGAAACAGTCAACGCGGTCCCGCTCCAGGCCGAAATTTCGGAAATATCGCCGTGTTTTTCGCACCCGAGCGTGTGTTCGGAAACATTTTCACTTGCGCTTCCTACAGCAGTGGCTAAATCAGTTGCGTTGCACGGAAGGTTCCTAGAACGGTCCCCCCTCCGTTCGAGCCTTCGCAACGCGGGGAGGGGCGAAAGCCCCTCCCCGTCCCCTTATGTGCGCGGTTCGCTGCCCATGCGCTGACCGGGTCCGGCTGCCCGTGCCCGTCCCGTGCCCGTGCCGGTGCCCGTGCCTTCCGGGTACACACACTGGGTTTCGGGGACCGCCCGCGGAGTTCGGCGCCCTTGGTCTGGACTCCGCCGCGCACAGAGTGCGCGTAGCCACACATTTTGTTGGGGGTGAGGGACATGCGACCATAGGAGGGGCATGGGCGCTCCTCCTGTCGGCCTGCTTGGACGGCTTGCTGTCCACTACCGCATGATCAGCATGGAGCAGCTGGCCGCTGCCCTCGAGGCTCACGCTCGCGCTCCCGATAGACCACTTGGCACCCTGCTGACCGAGCTGGGGCTGATCTCCCAGGGGCAGCTGGCGCAGCTGCTGCAAGCGCAGCAGCAGTACGTCGCGCGCGAGGCTCAGGGGCGGACCGCAGCCGCGGCAGCCGCGCCCATACCGGGCCCCCCAAACCCTGGGCAAGCGGCCGCGATCGCGCCGGCGCCCCGTCCGCGGCCCCCGCGCGCCGCTCCCCCGCCGCCGCCCCCGCCCACGGCTGGCCCCGGCGGCG
>JAPPOR010000035.1 GCA_028817905.1 Myxococcales bacterium | reverse complement strand
CTAGCTAGGACGCCAGTGAACGCTCGACCTCCTCCTCGTCACACTGCACCTCGAACAGTTCCTCGATGTGGTCACTGGCAAGGCCGACCTCCACCGGCGCGCCTGGTGTCGAGGAGGCCTCGGGTGCCTGATTCGTGAGATGCCGGATAAACAGTCGCATCACATGGTCGACTCCTTCGGGTCTCACGCTACGCAGGTCCTCCGCGAAGTACGCGCCACGATTGAAGGCTCCCGTGATGATCTCGTAGGACGGGAAATAGAGCACATCGGGCAACGTTCGAGAGACCTCGTCGGCGACCACTCGCAAGACCGCCTTGCTGTAGGTGGTAGCGGTCAGAACGTGCACGTCTTCCTCGTAGGTCGCGATCAGGGGTACCGGAGATACTGTCAATACGATCTTGCAGGCCGGGTTGACCTGCCGAATGAGTTGAAGCGCGGCGACCAGGTCGTCGCGCACCTCGGATTGGGAAAAGTTGACAAAGGCGTAGTCGTCGGGGTCGACCCGCGAGCTCACCACCCCGGGCGCAACGGGATAGACCAGCCCCTCGGCCTTCGACACGAATGCCTCGGTCAGACCGAGCGTGAAGACGAATACGTTCATTTCCGAAACCATCTCACGCACGCAGGCAAGATGCTCCTGGCGTGCTTCATCGACTCCCTGGGCGGTCGCAAAACCCGCCGGCTCGACGTACGGGCGAAACGGGTCGACAAAGCGCCCATCATCGCGCTGCAATGCAGCCTCGAGCGGCTCTCCCAAGTCATAGGCGCGGTACAGAAGCTGACGCAGCTGACGCGCGGTATAGATGTTTCCGTAGCGCGCTGAGAACAGGCCGTAGCCCCGCTCGGCCGCCTGGTCCTGCGACATTTCTTGGGGTGCCCGCTCGCTGATCAAGTAGTTGAAACCCGCCTGCCCGAGGGCCCGGGAAACGTGCTGCGCAAAGCAGCTTCCGGCGGTCGCGACCCGATCGCGCCTGGTAAATGTGAACGGCAGGTCTGCCACCGGATCGACCTCGCGGGGCGGGACCTGGGCCACCGACCGTCTCCAGAATGCCCGATCCGGTAGGCCTCGATAGGGGTTGCTCTCGCCGGCAGGGCGCTGGTGGACCCGTACTCGATAGCGCTCGATCAGAGCCTTGAAGCGCGGCGAGTCCACCCGGTGTACCCTCATCACGTCCCGATCATAGCGGGCATAGGCATCGAAGCAGGCGTAGACGAAGTCGCGCAGCCCGAGTTTCGTCTCGTTCGGGTCGAGGTGCCGCGGTGCCTTGAAGACTTCGCTACCGGGCAGATCGAAGCGCCTGGCAATGGCCGGGTAGACTGGCCAGCCCTCACCATGCGACAGCTCATCATCGGGCACCGTGTCCGGATCCTGTGGTCCGAGCGCTATACCGAGCCGTTCTGCCAGCACGCGCGCAACGTCATTGAATACGGCGATCTTGGGGTGGTTGAACGTGTGCATGAAACAGCCTAGCGACCACCAACGATCGAGCAGCTCCTCCATGGGAAAGTCCGTGTTCTTGCCCTCCGCAACGAGGGCCTCCACCGCGCTTCCGACCACGTTGAAATAGCCGGCGTCGCGGAACACCCGCTCGCGAAACAGCCCAAGCACCGCCTCCTGGTCCAGTCCGGCCTTGTAGCCCCCCAGGACGAGGGCCGAATGGCACCTGCCCGTGTGACAAACGAACTCCAGCGCCCCCGGTACGATATCCGGGTGGAATGCGGGAAAGGCGAGCACGGGCACCATGATCCCGCGCGTACACTCATCATCGGTCAAGTGCGGCACTAGGCGGCGCTGCACGAGAAGCGCTTCCGCCCCCTGTGCGCTCGCGTGAAAGCGGGCGAGCGACTCCGGGTCCTCAGCGAAGCGAAAGCACTCGAACCTGACTTCCGGTACCAGCGCCTTGAGACAGCGCGCAATCGAGAACACCTGGCAGTTGCCCGCCAGCAAGACGATCGGCTCAGTCATCTGCCCTCCGCTCCGCCCAAAGCGGGCCAGCGCGGGGTGGTCCCGCGCTACCCGACATCGCTGTAACGACGCCCACACGGGAAAGTTGAGCGCGGGAACGACCCATCTGGGCACCCTATGCCCCAATCTTCGGAGCCATGTCGATGGGGCGCGCCGACCATCGCCATTTCAAAGCTAATTCTAAATTTCTTACATAAATTATTGAATTATATGAATTTTTTAATAAGCGCGAGAGCGATTGTGGGCGCCTCTTGCGGTTCGCCCGACTGGGGGTCCGCTTGGTTTCGCACCCACCCTGTCGTGCGCGCGACCCCCACGCGCACCCGCTAGGAGGGGACCGGCCACTGCTCGAGGGGTGGGATGGGCCACACTATCCGGTGGCGCGACCTCAACCATTCGTGAATGATGACGCCCGCGATGGCGCGTCGACCGGTCGAGCTCACCCTGCTCGGGGAACTGCGCGTGAGTGTCGGCGATACCGCCGTACGGCTCCCGTCCCGGAAGGCCAAAGCCCTACTATGCTACCTGGCCATGCCGCCCGGACGCGCCCACCAGCGGGGGCATCTCGCCGGGCTGCTTTGGGGACAAAGCGCCGAAGCACGTGCGCGCAACAGCTTGCGGCAAGCGTTGTTCGGACTGCGCCGAGCCTTGCCGGACGGGCTTGAAGACGCGCTCGTGGCTGACTCCGGCGAGGTCTGGCTCGACCCGGACCGGGTAGTCACAGACGTCCTACGCTGGGAGTCCGCTACGGCCCAGCCGCCGGAGCTCGCCGCCGCCACCCTGGCAAGCCTGGAAGAGGGCGAACTGCTGGCGGGCCTTGGCGTCGACGAGGAGGGCTTCGAGGACTGGCTGCGCAGCCAACGTGAGCGCGTGCGCACGCTACAGGTAGAACAGCTCGCGTGTCTTGCCAGCCACTTCGCCCACCACGCCCACTGGTCAAAGGCCGCGGCATGCTGGACGCGGGTGCTGCGGCTCGAGCCCTGGGGTGAGCCACACCACCGGGAGTTGATGCGCGCCTACGGTCGCATGGGCCGCCGGGCGGCTTTGCTTCGGCAATACCAGGCGTGTGTATCCGCGCTCCACCGCGAACTGGACGCACAACCATCGGCCGAGACCCGACAGCTGTACGAGACCTGGCTTGCCGCCCGCGAGCCGGCAAGCTCGGTTCGGGGCGCCGGAAGGGCCGCCGACCAACTGTTCGGGCGGACCGAGGCCCTCTCCCACCTGCGACAGCGCTGGGCGGACACCGAGCGCGGGCGTGGACAGGTCGTTCTTGTCCGCGGGGAGGCCGGCGTGGGCAAGTCCGCCCTGGCCCGCGCGCTGCGCGCGAGTATACCGAGTGCTCAGGTCCTGGCGGGCCGAGCGTTCGAGACCGAGCAGGTCCTTTCGCTCGCAATGTGGGCAGACGCGCTTCGATCACGCCCTGAACTCTTCGGCGAGGCCCGCTGGTCACACCTGCCTGAACCTGCCCAGCGAGCCGTCCTGGACCTGCTCCCCCACCCCGCCGGCCACGCCCAGTCGGCCGCGGCACTCGGAGTTCGGCCCGCAGTCGCTCACCCCACGCCGGCGCGTCCACACCAACTCTTCGATGGCCTACTCGCCCTGTTCCAACGGCTCTCGTCACCGGACCCCGTCCTGTTGGTGCTCGACGACATCCAATGGGCAGACGATCTGAGTCTGCGGCTGCTGTCCTTTCTTGGCCGGCGGCTATCGCGCCGGGGGCCCCTCCTGGTCGTTTCGACCATGCGGACCAGAAGCTCCTCGCCACGTGACGTACTCACCGCCACGCTCGACGAGCTGCGGTCTGCGGAAGTGCTCGACGAACTCGCGCTACGGCCGCTGGACAGGGGGGCAACCGCCGAGTTGGCCGTGGCGCTCGGGCTACCCGCCGAGCCGGACGAACGTGCGGGCTCCCTCCAGGCCCGCTTGTGGCGGTTGAGCGAGGGCAACCCCTTCGTGGTCCGCGAGGCCGTGCGCGGCATGGTCGAGGGGCAGGTCGACCCCGACCTCGCACTGCCCATGCCCCGTCGGGTGCGAACGCTGGTAGCTCGCCACCTGGAGGCCCTCGCGGCCGGCGACCGAGCGCTGGTCTCGCTCGCCGCAGTCATCGGACGCGAGGTCGATCTGACACTGCTAGAAGCACTATGGTCCCGACGTGATGATCGCGCCGGGTCCGGGTTGCCCGAGGCCATCGAGCGACTCGTGCAGGCAGGCATCTTCGTGTGCGAGGAGGACCGCTGCGACTTTGGTCACGATCGCATTCGGGAGGTCGCCTACGAGGCCCTGTTGCCACCCAAGCGGCGCGCCCTGCACACAGAGGTGGCAAACGCGTTGGTGGCCACCGGCGCCGAACCCGGCCAGGCAGCCTACCACTTCGAGCGCGCCGGTGCGCCCGCGTGCGCGATCACGAGTCTATTGCGTTTCGCCGAGGATGCCGCACGACGCTTTGGTCTCAACGAAGCGATCGCGGCGCTCGACCAGAGTGCCGCCCTTCTCGGTGCGGTTGCGCCCGCCCAACGTCCGGAGCTGCGGGTCCGCATCGCAACACGCCGGGCCGGCTACCTCGGATATCTGGGCCGGCTGGGCGAGGTCGAGGCATATCTCGAGGCCGAGCGCAGCCAGGTCGAACAGCTGACCGATGATCGGCTCCGGGCGATCTACTTTGCCGCCCTTGGATACACCCACAGCCTGGTAGGGCACAGCGACGCTGCGACCCAGGCCGGGGAGCAGGCGCTAGGGGCTGCAATCCGAGCCGAGGATCGGCGCACCGAACGCCGCGCCCGCTCATTGCTCGCCTATGCGGCAACCCAGGCCGGGCGCTTTACCCACGGGATGGAGCATGGCCAGGCGGCGGTAGCCATCACACTGGTCCCGGAAACGGACCCCGAGCACGCGGTGCTTTCATGCTGCAACCTGGCGCTCAACAAGCTGTACGTGGGCGACTGCGCAGGTGCCCTCGAGACCCTTGAGCTCGGGCGGAAGCGCTGTGAACGCAGCGGCGTTCAGCGGGAACGTGTGTTCATTCTGGCCTTCTCGGCCCTCGTGCATGCCTCCATGGGTGCCCACGCCCTCGCAACCCAGGTAAGCAAGCAAGCCTGGTCGCTTGCCTCGGACACGATGAGTCGCACCTTGGCTGGCATCCAGCACCTCTTCGTGCACGTGTCGGCGGGCGGCGGCGCCCGTGGCTTTCGCTTGGGGGAGCGGGACCTGGCAAGCCTGCTGGCGAGCGTGGCGTCCGCCGGCAACCGGCATTGGCTCGGCCTGGCGTCGCTATATGCCGCGCGCGCTCACCTCGTCGATGGCGACGCACGACGGGCCCATGCCCTGGCGACGCGTGCCCAGCGCCTGTTCGAGACCGCCGGCGATCCCCGTGGAGAAGCCCTGGCCGGGGTGATGCAGGCAGTGGCGCGGGGCAGTGCAGAGGACGGGCGGCAGCGCGTCGCTGCTGCCATCGAAACCCTGGACCAGCTCGGAGCCCGACTGGACTGGGCCGACGCGCACCTGGCGATGGCTGAACTCGTGGCCGAGCCCGCTGCGCCGTCGCACTACAGGGCCGCCGCAGCGCGCTACGCGGAGCTGGGGCTGTCGCAGCGGGCCTCGGCGGCCAGAACGCTGGCGCACGTCGACGAAGCCAGCTGCTAGCGGAGCCCCGCCGAGAGATACAGGGAGTATTCCCGTCGGCCGTCGAATGCCCGTGGAAGCCTAAAGCCTACGCGATCCGGCGCCGAAGGCTTGAATATTCCAGGCTAACGCTGCCGCCTAACGGTTGCTTAACGCTCGGTAGGTAAGGCGGTAGGCGCGGTGCGTGCCGCGGAAGCCCCCGCGGCGGCAGGCCATGCGCCGCCTAGCCAGTCATCAAAACCGGGCGAGGCCTACAGCCCCTAAGACCAGGAGCAACCCATGCAAGTCGACCGACAGGAGCGGGCACGCCGACTGCGCCTCGTGGAGGCGCACATGGCAGCGGAGAATGCCCACGACCTTGACGCCATTGTCGCAACCTTCTCACCCCAGTCGATGAACTCGGTCAACCTCACCGAGGTGCCGGGCGATCCGGCAGTGGTTCGTCAAGCCCACATCGACTTTGGCTTCGGCCCCACGCCGGGTGCACTCGAAGGCACTCAGGTGTTGCCGGAACGGGAGCACTACACGGATGGGGCGATCGTCATCGAAGGGTTCGTCCAGGGCCGACACGTGGGCGAGTTCGGCGGCCTGCCCCCCTCGAATGAGATCATCTCGCTGCCCTACGTGGCGTTCTACGTGTTCGGTGAGGACGATCTGTTGGCATCGGAACGGGTCGTCCTGGATACGAGCCGGTTCGGCCAGGTCCTGCTCGCTCAGCTGCCGCAAGGGAGGATGTGATGAAGACGCTCCACGATCGACAGGGTCGTGTCGGGGACGCGCGGAGATCGTCACGCCCCGTCACCGAGCGCCCGCTCATCGAGAGCCGCCGGGGCTTCCTGGTGGGGGCCCTCGCCTCGATGCCCGCGTTGGCCTATCTGTACGGATGCGAGGGCCGCGTGCCTCCGGCCGATGCGGCGCGTCTCGACGCCCCTCTCCGTGCCGGTGAAGGCGGCGCCTCGCAGGCGGCGCTCGCCAGACTACGCGATCCCTCCTGGGCGGACTTGAGCGCACGCGAGCGTCGGCGACGCTTGTGGCTGCGCTGGCATCTGCTCCGGCACGTTCAGGAAGAGAACGAGCACGACCTCGACGGCATCATGAGAACCATGGCGACCGACGCCGAGATGATAGTCAACGGCCAGCTGTTCGACACACCGGAGTCGATCCGCGCCGGTCACACCGAGTTTGGTATGGCGGAAATGATGGGGGGACTGGTCGGCACTGAGGTAGTCCTGACGCAGGAGTACTTCACCGACGACGCCATCCTCACGCGCGGTCATCTCAACGCCCAGCATGTCGGGCCGGCGGCCGGGTTTCCTGGTGCCGGGCTGGAAGTACAACTGGCCTACGCGGCGTTCTATCAATTCAACCGGCGGGGCAGACTCGTATCGGAGCGCATCACTATGGATTGGGGGCCACTGCTCGCAGGTCTGGCAGCCCAGGCGGGGGTGATGAGGCCGTAAGGGCAGTTCGGGGGCCCACGCGGTAGCGAGCTGCTTCCATAGGAACGCGGCGAACGCGCATGGGGGTGAACGGGGGTCGGGGGACGGCGCATGGCTGTCCCCCGACCCATCGAACAATTCCAACTGGGTGGCCGTGCCCTCCCACCTTGCGCTGCTCCGCTCGCTTGGCGCGTGCTTCAAATGGACATTCGGGGCGGCAATGCTATAGCGGCCTTCATGAAGCTGTATGGCAGCTACAACTCCCCTTTCGCGCGCCACTGCCGAGTCGCCTTGATACAGGCAGGCCTACCGTGGGAGTTCGTCGAAACAGATGCCACGGGAGCCGCGAAGCGGTCTCCGACGCAGAAGGTGCCCTTCCTCGAGGACGGCGACCTGAAGTTGACGGATTCCAGTTCGATTCTCAAACACATCCGAGATCGATCCGCAGCGCCGTTCCTGCCGACCGTGTCGAGCCTCGAGCGCTATTGCATGGTCAACACGGCACTTGACGCCTGCGTCAACATATTCCTGCTGGAGCGGTACGATCGGCTGCGTGTTTCGGATAGCGCCTATCTGACACGCCAACAGGCCCGCATCACCTCCACCTTCAGGGAGCTCGAAGCCGGTCCGCTCCCCACCGCGCTTCCCCTGGGCGACGACGACCTGCGCCTTGCGTGCTTCCTGGACTGGGCCCTGTTCCGAAAGCGCATTGACCTCGACGAGTTCCCCAGCCTGATGGCCCTGCTGTCGCTCGCTCGCGAGGACCAGGCGTTCGCCGCCACCGCACCCGTGCCTTGAGACCCCGGAGCATCTGGGACGCGTGCGCGAGGCACCTCGGCCCCCCCGAGCGGCCGATCTGTGCGGCGCCGCTGCGCCCCAACCATCTTTGACACCCATCTGGGGACACCTCCAGTCCACGCGCGAGCGGGAGCGCAAAACGACCTGCTCCGGACCGGCGCAAACAGGCGCAAACAGGCGAACGAAGCGAAGCCCCCGAGATCTGTGATCTCGGGGGCTTTTCCGGGGTGACCCCAACGGGACTCGAACCCGTGTTACCGGCGTGAGAGGCCGATGTCCTAACCGCTAGACGATGGGGCCGTGTAGGTCGTTTTGCTCGGGTGCAGGGATTCGAACCCCAATAGCCAGAACCAGAATCTGGAGTCCTACCATTAGACGACACCCGAATGTTGGGCCGGTGTGTTTAAGGGGAACGTCGAAGCCTGTCAAGCCTGAAGGCTCCCACAAAGCGATGTCACCTCGCCAGGCCACCCCAAGAAGCGCCCGAGAAGCCTGAGGATGTCACCCATGCGCGCGCTCGCGGCCCTTTGGTGGAGACGACCTCCGGTGACCCCTGACCCCGACCTGCGGAGGGCAAGCGGGGGATCGGCCGGGCAGCGGGGGGGCAACGGCTCGAGTCAACTCACCACGCGGTGCGACTCGAGGCTGGTGCCCGTCGAGCCTGCCGACGCCATCTTGTCCTTGAGCTGGACAAACTTGTCGCTCAGATTCGAGAGCTTCCCATCCCAATCCAAATCGATCGCCTGATTCTCGGCACACACGTGAAACTTGGTCATCACCATGATGAGGAACAGCGGCTCCAGAAAAGCACCGCGCACGTTGCTGGCGAACAACCACGCGAAGAACAGGGGCGCCAGTTTCGCCAGGCCGACGTCGGGCAGGATCCATGCGATCACAAACGCCGGGCCCAGCATCACCAGCCACACACAGAACATCAGCACCTTCTCCAGGATGACGATCATCACGCCGGTCTTCAGGACCTCCTTGCTGTTTTGGGCATAGTAGATCAACCCATCGCGGCTGCTCCGGAAACTGTTGTCGTCGCCGCGGGCCAGGCTGTACGACAGGATCGTCTCGTCGACATAGGTGGCGGAAGCCCGGACGATCTGGTTGACGACTGCGGTGACGTTGGACAGCCCAGGGATGGGCAGCAGGTTGGCGATCCAGTTGAGGGTGCGGTTAAACGCAACGACGACCCCGTGCACCAGCAGATCGAGCGCAAACATGGCGTTCATCTGACCGAAGCGCTCGGTCACAACACGCCTGCCGTATTGAAACATCCCTTCCTGACCGTGGCTGACCTCACCCCGCGTAATCAGCTCGGTTAACACCGCGATATGACCGGCCTTGATCATGTAGAGGCCATAGCGGACAAGGGTCCGCCAGAAGTAGCCGCCCACGCCTGCGAAGACCAGCAACCAGGCAAACCCGACGAGCCCGTGAATCTTCGAGCCCAACAGCGCCATGCCCCCTAGCGCGAGCAGGGTCCATACGATCGCGACCAGCGAACACACGACCAAGATACCGAACCGCACCATGGCATAGGGCATCGTCTTCATGAGCAACTGCGCCGCAACCCCGAAACTGGCATCGCGAATCGCGAGCGGGTAGGAATGGCGGACCTCGCTGGTCGGATGGCTAAACTCGCTAGACGGCGTGGATGTCGGTTCCATAATTGGTTGCTCTCCCCCGCGGCACGCGCCGCATGTGGATGCCTTGTTCCATCAAAAGCGCGCGAAGTGCGCCGGACCAAGCCATCCAGGGCGCCCTGCCCCGGCGCCCGTTCCAGACGCTTTGGTGGTAGCAGATGCCCCATGTCCCGACTAGCCCGCAGCCGGCATCAAGGCACGCGATGATCGGCTTCGTAGGGCTTCGGCGGGGAGGGAAGACAGGCTTCATTCTCCACTGAAGCGAAAGCGCTGTGGAGTCGAGCAGTTGTGCGACGGCGGGTTGATTTGGTGATGGTTGCGGGCCGGCGGGTTCCGGCAACACAATGGCGGGCCGGGCATCAACACCCCGGCATACTCGAAAAGGTTGGCCTTATTGCCTGCCAGCCTGACGGCAGGGGAATCCCTCACGAGACTGCCTGACCGCCACCAAAGCATCCGCGGCGCCAAGCGTGGGCGCAGGCTCCGGACAACGCACCTCGGCCCGCGCAGCTGGGCCCACAGGGCCGACCCGAGCGTGCCTCGGCCCCACACGGGGCCCCTTTCCGCTGTCAGCCTCCGCGACGCCGAAACAGGGGCCGGGGGTCATCCGCAGCCCCCTGATACGTGACCGAGAACTCGCGGAATGCCTCCAGGGCACCCGCGACGTCCTTGCCCTCCTTGAGCTCAAAGGCATCGAAGCCACACCGGCGCATGTAGAAGAGCTGGTCGCGTAGGACATCGCCGACAGCCCGCAGTTCGCCACGGAAGCCATGGCGCTCCCGTAGCCGGCGAGCCAGCGAATAGCCCCGCCCATCCGTGTACGTCGGGAACTCGATGGCGATCAGATCGAGCTGCTCGACGTACGGGGCAAGAGCCTCCAAATCCACATCGTTGGGCACGCGGACCCCGACGCGCCCACTTCGCGCGAGCAAACTTGCCGCCTCGGCCTGAAGGCGCGCCCAGCTCACGAGCACGTCCCCCGAGGAAAGCTCGCCATCGTCCGCCACGCGCTTGAAACCGTCCTCGACGACCACGCCGCGCTTAATTAGCTCCATAGAGGGCCTCCTTGAATGGCTCCATCCCAATGCGCCGATAGGTGTCCACGAAGCGCTCCTCGGGTGAACTCCGCTGATGGAGATAGACGCGAAGCACGGTGTCGATCGCACCGACGATCTCATCCTGGGCAAACGCACGCCCCACAATGGCGCCGAGGGAGGCATCGTTGTTGTGCGAGCCACCGAGCATGAGCTGGTAGAACTCGACCCCCTGTTTGTCGATTCCCAGAATGCCGATGTTGCCCACGTGGTGATGACCGCAAGCATTGATGCAACCACTCATCTTGATGCTAATCTCACCGAGGTCGTTCAAGTAGTCGACGTCGTCGAAGCGCTGCATGATCTCCTCGGCGATCGGAATCGAGCGCGCATTCGCCAAAGCGCAGAAGTCCAGTCCCGGACAGCAGATCATGTCGGTCAACTTGCCCACGTTCGCAGACGCCAGCCCGCACGCGGCAAGCTCCTGATGCAGCGCCGGCAGGTCCGCCACCTTGACGTCTGCGAGCACCAGATTCTGGTGGTGGGTGGCTCGCAGCTGCCCGAAACTGTAGTTGTCCGCAAGGTCCGCAAGTCGGTCCATCTGGTAGTCGCTCACATCACCAGGAGGCGTGCCCTTCTCTTTCAACGACACCGTCACGGCGCAATAGCCCGGCACGCGGTGAGGAATCACGTTGTTGCGAACCCATAGGCCCAGGGTCCGCTCAGAACCCAGGGTCAGCGCTTGAAGCTGTGCGTCTGAGTCCGGCAGGCTCTCATGGGGCGGCGGCGCAAAGAACGCGCCGACGCGCGCGATCTCCGAGTCGGTGAGTTCCAACCCCTCGCCCTTGATAAGCTCGAACTCGGCTTCCACCCGCCGCGCGAACTCTTCGACCCCGAGGGCATCCACCAGGATCTTGATGCGCGCCTTGTACTTGTTGTCACGCCGCCCCTGTTCGTTGTAGACGCGCATAATCGCTTCCAGATAGGGCAGCAGCTGGCGCTTCGGAAGAAAGTCGCGAACCACCTTCGCAATCATCGGCGTGCGGCCGAGACCACCGCCCACCAGAATCTCGAAGCCCCGCTCGCCCCGCTCGCCCTCCACGATTCGAATCCCGATGTCGTGGAGGCGAACCGCCGCCCGGTCGTCGCCGGGTGTGCCGGTCACAGCGATCTTGAACTTGCGCGGCAGGAACGCGAACTCCGGATGGAACGTGGACCACTGCCGAATGATCTCACAGTAGGGCCGTGGGTCCTCCAACTCATCCCGTGCAACGCCCGCGAACTGATCGCTGGTCGTGTTGCGAATGCAGTTGCCACTGGTCTGAATCGCGTGCATTTCCACGCCCGCGAGTTCCTCGAGCACCTTGGGTATCGCCTGCAACTCGGGCCAGTTGATCTGAAGGTTCTGGCGGGTCGTGAAGTGTCCGTAGCCCTTGTCATAGGTACGGCAGATATGCGCGAAGCTGCGCATCTGCTTCGAGGACAACAGCCCATACGGTATCGCAACCCGCAACATGTAAGCGTGCAGTTGCATGTATAGGCCGTTCTGCAGCCGCAATGGCTTGAACTCGCTCTCTGCGATCTCGCCGGACAGGCGGCGCTCGACCTGCCCGCGGAACTGCTGAGCCCGCTCATCGACGATCCGTTGGTCATACTGGTCGTACTGGTACATGGTGTTGCTCCCTGCCTGAGTTGGGCGCTCGCTCGCCCAGGGGGTCAGCCCGTCTGTCCTCGGTTGCTGCGGTGGCTGGTCGGCGTCGGCACCATGCCAAGCGCCGCGCCGAAGGAGCACCGAGATGGGGATCGTCGAGTAATCACGGCACTGGATGCGTGGGGTTCGCGGGTGGGTCCGGGCGCCGCAAACGGGTGGTGGGACCCTCGCAGCGGATCCGCTCGCGGGCAGTCAAGGGCTGGGGACGACCATCCACGACCGATACCTTCATGGTGTAGGGGTCGCAGACCTGCCGCTCCTGCCCCCGCGCCTGGCCCAGCGCACCCTCAGCAACCTTGGCATCTGCGAACACTTGCGCGTCCGCAAGCGCACGACTCCATCCCCCTTCCGGCGTCCAGTAGACCGGGGCGCCATCGTCGGTGCGCGCCGCCGTAATCGCCAGTGAAGTGTGTGACTTGGACATGCTGCCTAATCTGGATCGGAGCTAGCGATAATACAACGTCATTGTTATTATGACTTGCATTCCAATTTGGAATATTGAGCAAGTGTCCATGGTTCTCCATGAACCTCAATGATCTCAAGATCTTCGCTGCGATAGCCCAGGCCGGGAGCATGACCACGGCTGCAAGACAGCTACGCGTGACACAGCCCGCGGTGTCCAAGCGCCTGGCAGAGCTGGAAGCCGACCTGGGCATGCCCCTGTTCGACCGCGTGCCCCGCGGAGTCCGTCTCACCCCCGCCGGCCAGACCCTGTTGCCCCACGCACAGCGGATTCTGTCGATGGCGGACGCCGCCGAGATGGAACTCCAGGATCTCGGGTCCCTGGGCACGGGCCGGCTCTCGATCGGGGCCAGTACAACCATCGGTAGCTACCTGATCCCGCAACTCTTCGGCCGCTTCCATCGACTGTACCCCGGTGTCGCCCTCGAGCTGGAGATAGGCAACACCGCACGGATCCAGAGCGCTGTGTTGGATGACCGCCTGGACATGGGCTTGACGGAAGGGTTCGTCATCTCGGACGCGCTCGATGTGGAAGCGGTCGCGGAAGACGACATGGTGGTGATCGTCGCTCCCGGCCATCCGATGCTGGCCCAGCCGCCCGTGCGCGCCGCGAACCTTGCGGAGCATCCCCTGCTGATGCGCGAGCCGGGCTCCGGCACCCGAGACGTGATCGAAGCGGCCCTGGCCCAGCGCGGCATCACGCTGTCGCCGGCCATGTCGCTAGGCAGCACCGAAGCCCTGAAGAACGCGGTCGCGGCGGGGCTGGGGGTGGCCATCGTATCTCGTCTGACGGTCGAGCTGGAGCTTTCGACGGGCCGCCTCGCGGAGCTGCCGGTGACCGACCTGGCCATCCGCCGCGCCCTGCACTTGCTTCAGCTGCGCGGGAAGACGCCCAGCCCGGCCATGACCGCCTTCGTCCAGCTCCTACACCAGGCGCCCCCCCAGTCCGGGGGGTACTTCATTTAGCTAGCCCGAAAACCCGTTGCCATTTTGTCATGCGGCCGGGGCAAGGCCCCGCGT
>JAPPOR010000429.1 GCA_028817905.1 Myxococcales bacterium | reverse complement strand
GTGAAGCCGAATCCCTGCGCGATCCGACGCAGAGTTCATGAATAATCCGGGCTAGTTCAGTCTTCGCAGGTGATGCCCTTGTCCGCGATCAAGTGCTCATAGCGTCGATCGGTCAGCGTACGCAGGAAGCAGACCAACGCATCGACTTCGGCCTCGGTCAGGCCGTTTCCCACCTGCAGTAGCTCGGTGCTCACGGTTTCAGGGAACTCTGGCTCGAGCCAGGGCCTGTCGGTCTCCGGGTTGACGGGATGTGCTTCGGGATCGACGAAGTGCTCGTAGAAGAGTACGGCTGTTCTGAGGTCGCGAAAGACGCCGTTGTGCATGTAGGGCTCGGTCACAGCCACGTTGCGCAAGGTCGGCACCTTGAATTTGCCGCGGTGTTCCGGGTCGTTGAAGCCCGCATTGTTGGCCAGTCCCAGGTCGGGTTCGGTGACGCCGTTTTGCGCGCGCACCGCGCGGTTCTCGGGCACGCCGATGTTGTGGTACTCGTAGCCGGTGAAGGTCTCCCTGAGTTTGCGCACGGGGTCGCCGTTTTGGTGGAGTTGATGGCAGATGGCGCAGTTGGCGAACTCGGAGAAGAAGACCGACTTGCCCGTCAGCTCCTTGAATGACAGCGTGGCATCGCCGACCAGTGATCGATCATACTTCGAGTCGAAAGGTGCGAAACGTTCCGTTCGCTCGAACGCCGCGATCGCCTCGCCGATGGCCCCGTAGGCGGTTTCTGGCTCGTCGAATACGTCGTCGCCAAAGTGGGCGACAAGTGCTGCCACATACGCGGTGTTGTCTTCGACGCGCGCGACCACGGCTGCCTCGTCCGGCATGCCCATTTCCAGCGGGTTCAGCGGCGGCCCCAGTGCCTGGCCGGCGAGCCCCTCCGCACGCCCATCGAGGAAAAGGCCGCCGAGGGGGCCTTCGTAGGTTCGGTGCTTGGACTGCTTGTTGTGGCGCGCGCGCGTGTCGACTCCCAACGCGATGGGGATGGTGAGCGCTGCGTAGGTGACTGTGGGCGCGTTGCGGTCTCCGAGGGAGACTCCGTCGTCGCCGCGTGAGACGGCGGAAATCAAGCCGCTGTCGTTGGTGCGGGGGTCAATGAAGGCGCGCTCGGGGTCATGGCAGGTGGAGCACGCCTGGGTCCGGTGGCGTGAGAGGTTCCTATCGAAGAAGAGCGCCTCCCCCAGCGCTTCGAGGCTCATGGGGGTGGCCGCGTCCGGGGCGCCCGCTTCGCCCTCGTCGGTGGGCGCCTGCCCCGCGGCGTGGACAGCGGGGTCGGCGCCGGATCCACAGGCCGCCACGAGCGACGCGAGCAACCAGGAGTGGAAAGGGGCGCGCGGTAGGCGTGCGGCGGGGCTCCGGGACAAGGCCATGGCGACTCTGCTGGCCATACGTAGCAGCAAAGCGCGGCCGGGACACGGGGGGGCTGGAGACAGGGGTTGCACCTTGCCCTCCGCCCGGCAGCACCGTAGAACGGCCCCGGCTCGGCTCCGCGAAGGTCTGCGGTGCCCTTTGTCACGTATCATGCACGTCAGATATGCACCGATTCTGGTGGCGCTCGTCGCCTTCCTCGCGCGCGGTGGCAGCATCGCGGGCGCACAGGAGACAGCCCCAGAGACAGCCCCAGAGACCAGCCCAAACGACCCTGGCGCCAGCTCCAAGGCACCTGTGCCCCCGGCTCCGGGGCCCGAAGCTGGCCCCGGCACCGAAGATGACCAACGGGGCAAGACCGGGCTGTCGGCCCCCTCGTCCTCCGAGCCAACCCCCCCGGACGCGTCTATTGGAGGAGCCCCTGGGGCCGCTCCCCCGCGGTCCGCGCCAGCGCCTGCCGGTCCCGTCCCCGCGACCCAAGAGCCTCCAGCTGCGGGCGCTCCAGCTGCGGGCGTTCCAGCTGCGGGCGCTCCAGTTCCGGGCGCTCCAGTTCCGGGCGCTCCAGTTCCGGGCGCTCCAAGGTCGGCCCCCGGTGGCCAGCCCGCTCCGGCCGAACTCGAGGCGCTTGAGCTATCGCCTGAGGACCTGGCCGAGCTCGAGGCTGAGGCGCTCACCGGCAGCGCCCCGGAGGTCGAGGGGGCCGAGCCGGGTGCTGAGTCGCCCGGCTTGCGTCTGCAGACCCTGTCAATCCTCGGGACCGCGCTGGACGCTCTCGAGGCCAGTGGTTCGGCTCACGTCGTCGAACGCGAGGAGCTTGAACGCTTCGAGCAGGATGACATCCATCGCGTCCTGCGGCGCGCGCCCGGTGTGTACGTGCGCGGCGAGGACGGCTTTGGGTTGCGTCCGAACATCGGTATCCGCGGTGTCACCTCTGACCGCAGCAAGAAGGTCACCCTGCTGGAGGACCGCGTGCTGCTGGGCCCCGCGCCCTATTCGGCCCCTGCTGCCTATTTCTTCCCCGTGGTGACACGCATGACGGGCGTTGAGGTCTTCAAGGGACCGGCCGCGATCGCGCACGGACCCCAGACCATTGGGGGAGCCGTCAATCTGTTGACCCGGTCGATTCCCGGCGGCGAGGAGGGCGAACTGGACCTTGCGGCGGGCATGTTCGGCTACCGCAAGGCGCACGGCTACTACGGTTACGGGGGGGAGCGCTGGGGGCTGCTGTTGGAGGGGGTTGCCCTTCAAAGCACCGGTTTCAAGGAGCTTGGCGGCAACGGCGCTCAGGACAACACGGGCTTCGATAAGCAAGACTTGATGCTCAAGCTTCGCCACAGCAGCCCAGCCACAGCAGACGTCTTCCACCAGGTGGACCTCAAGCTCGGGTTCGGTACAGAGACCTCCTACGAGACCTACCTGGGGGTGACGCTGGATGACTTCGGGGAGGACGCCTTTCAGCGCTACTCGGGCAGCCAGCGCGGCAAGATGGAGTGGTGGCGCCTGCTCGGCGAGTTTTCCTATCTCGTGGCGTTCGGGGAGGATGTGCAGGTGCATACGACCCTCTACCGCCACGACTTCGACCGCGCGTGGGAGAAGCTCAACCGGTTTGGGGGCGGGACCAGTCTCGACAACGTGCTCAAGAACCCGGGTGGTGGCAACGAGTTGCTCGTGAATATCTTGCGAGGGGACCTGGACTCGGATCCGAGTGTGCCCGAGCAGGTGCTGCTGGTGGGAACCAATGACCGCCGCTACGTCTCCCAAGGCGTGCAAACCGTCGTTGACCTGGCGCTCGACCTCGGTCCCATGAGCCATCAGATCGAGTTTGGTGCGCGCTTGCACTACGACCAGGTCGTGCGCGATGAGGCCGAAGATGGCTATCTGATGAGTGCGGGCGTGCTTGTGCCCACCGACCAGCCCGAACACCAGACGGCGGACAATCGTGGCCGCACCCTCGCGGGGGCGGTGTACGCGCGCGACGAGATCTCCGTGGGCCCGCTCAAACTGACGCCGGGGATGCGCGTGGAACTCTTCGAGAGCGAGTTCAAGGATCGCGAGACCGACACCGAGGGCGACCGGTTCGCATCCGTGCTCATACCGGGCCTCGGTGTTTACTACCGGCTCTTTGAACAGCTCGGTGTATTGGCGGGCGCTTACCGAGGCTTCAGCAACGTCACGCCCGGTCCGCACCTGCTTGAGGCCAACGGCGCGGAGGTCGAGCCGGAGACCGCCATCAATGTCGAGGCGGGAGCGCGCTACGCGGACGAGACGCTGCGCGCAGAGCTAATCGGCTTCCACAGCGAATACGACAATATCCTCGGGGAGTGCAGCAACCGCACGCTTCGTCCGCCGCTATGTACGCCGGAGACGATCGGCCTGCAGTTCAACGCGGGCAGGGCGCGCGTGCGCGGGCTCGAGGCCGTGGTGGGGTACGCGGCCCAGGGGCCAGTCGACCTGACCTTCGGAGTCGACGCCAGTTATACTCTGACGCTGAGCGAGTTTCTCGACGAGGACATCGTGACGCCGGACTTCGGTGAGGTCGAGCCTGGCCATAGCATGCCCTACATGCCCATCCACCAAGGCGCCTTGAGCGGACGCGTCGAACACCCCGTGTTCGGGGTCGCGCTGTCTGCCCGCTACCTGGGAGAGATGCGCGATGTGGCTGGTACCGGCGAGCCTCCCGACAACGAGCGCATTGATGGAAACTTGATCCTCGATGTCAGCGCGTACTACCACGCGACCCCCGCCGATCGGATCTATCTGAAGATCGACAACCTGCTGGCGCAGGACTACATCGCGTCCTGGCGTCCCTTTGGGGCCAGGCCAGGCAAGCCCTTTTCGCTGCAGCTCGGTTACAAGCACCACTTCGGAATGTAGCCGTTTTGGGATATTTCGGTCGCGTCGAATGCGCGGGGTCAACCAGCGCAACGGGACTCTGACCGACCGTATTGACAGCCGGCTGCCCATGGGTGTCTAACCGGGTTCTGTTGAATTTGGTTTTCAGCATCGATTTCAGTTGCGTCTTGAGGAGTGAAAATGTTGGACTATCTGGGCAATGGCGGGGGTCGTTTCGCAGCCATCGGGCTGGCGAGTTCCCTGGCCCTCTCGGGTTTCGCCTGCGGCGATGACGATGAAGACGAGGTCATGCGTGACGCGGGTCGGGACCACGGACATGGGGATGCCGGCGGGGACGGGGACGTCAACGACCTCGATCGGCTGACTCGCGTCCTGGAAACGAATGCCGAGATCGCGCGGGCTGCCTACGGCGACTCGATCAGCACTGCAGGGGACCTCAAGCGTGCCATTCAAGATCTGGTGGACAGTCCCTCCGTCATGACCCTGGAAGCGGCTCGCGAGGCCTGGTTGGTCGCGCGGGAACCCTACGGGCAGACCGAGGTCTACCGTTTCCGGGCCAGCCCGATCGACGATACCAACTACGATGCCTCCGACGGCGAAGACGGCCCGGAGGGGGATATCAATGCCTGGCCCCTTGGTGAGGCGCTGATCGACTACGTCAAGACCGGCGATGACTTCGGCGACGATCAGGTCGGCGTCACGGAGCACATGACGGGGGTCGAGGATCCGATCCCCGACAACAACATCATCAACTCGACTGCGATCGAGATCGACGCTGATCTGCTGGCCGGCACGGCCACCGCCGAGGATGAGCACGACGTGATCGCGGGTTACCACGCTATCGAGTTCCTGCTCTGGGGCCAGGACCTGAACGAGGATGGCAGCGCCGATACACTCGACGCCCGCGACGCCACTCCGGGAGACCGCCCGTACACCGACTTCCTGGCCACCGACGACTGCACCAGCGGCACCGACGCCAGTGACGCGGTCATCTGCGAGCGGCGCGGTACCTACCTGTTGGTCGCGGTCGACAAGTTGATCGCAGACCTGGAGTCCGTGCGCGATGGCTGGAGGTCTGGGTCGGACTACTACGAGGCATTCACCAAGCCCGGGGATTTGAGCGAGGGCAAGCAGCGCTTGCTCGAGATCCTCACGGGGATGGGTACCCTCTCAGAGGGTGAGCTTGGTGGTGAACGTATGCAGATTGCGCTGTCGGCCAATTCCCAGGAGGATGAGCATTCCTGCTTCAGCGACAATACCCACCGTGACATCGTCCTCAATGCGCAGGGCGTCTTGAACGCCTTCACCGGCGTATACGCGGGCTACGACAGCACCCTGGACGGCTCCGCGGACCAGGACGGAAGCGCCGTGGACGGGTACGGCTTGGATGACTATCTCGACGATGTGGGTCTGTCGGACCTGGCTGCCGAGGTGGCTGCTGCCCTGGCCAAGACGCAACAAGCCTACGATGCCATCGATGCAAACGCTCGCACTGGCAAGCCCGTGGACGTTGTCATCCAGGACGCTGGGGGCGACGACGCCAAGCCGATGCGTGACACGATCGTTGCGCTCAACGCTCAATCGGCGCAGTTCGTAAAGATCGCCGTCGCGCTCGAGGTCGGGGAGGCGGATGATGTGGTAGACCCGGAAGCGTCGGCCTGTGACACCCTAGACCCCACGAACGAGTGCGACTGACGTTGCGAGATGCAGCACCCCTTGGCACTGCAGATAGGCGCTGCCGCGCTCCTCGCCTGGTTGGGCGGCTGTGAGTCCGGCGCGGTGGCCGCCTCTTCGCGGGCTGGGGGGGCGACCGCCTCGGGCAGGTTCGAACCCCCGCCGGAGCGCACGTCCGAGGTCATGCCCGGAGGCGCCACTTCGATCTCCCAGCCCGCGGGCGCGCCGCCGGCCTTCGATCTGCCTGCGGCGAACCTGCGCCCCGACCAGCGCACCGCTTTCTATGCGGGTCGGGCCTTGGCCCGGCAACCCTGGGTCAAAGCACCCAGCAGTACCGATGCCCGCGACGGCTTGGGTCCTCTCTACAATGCGCGTAGCTGCCTAGCTTGCCACGTGCGTGGCGGGCGCGGTCGGGTTTCGACCGCAGATGGCCAGCTGTCGACCGCGACCCTGGTGCGCCTGAGCCTTCCGGGCCGTGATCCCTCAGTGGGTGTCCTGCCGGAGCCCACCTATGGTACCCAGCTTCAGCTCCGCTCGATCGCGCTTCGGGAGCAGCTGCCGGGCTCTGGCGGCCGGAGTGGCGTCCGCCTGTCGTCGATTCCGGCGGAAGCCGGGGTGGCAGTCCGATGGTTGGAGCAGGCCTATCGCTACCCCGACGGGAGCGAGGTCGTGCTGCGGAGGCCCGAGATCGCGCTGGAGGGGTTGGGCTACGGACCCTTGCACGCCGAGACACGCATCGGGTTGCGGCACACCCCTCCGCTACACGGCTTGGGGCTGCTTGCATTGATCGACCAGGAGGACATCGCGCGCCTGGCAGACCCGGACGACCGGGACGGAGATGGCGTCTCCGGGCGCCAGAATCGGGTCTGGGATCCGATCGATGGGCGCGCACGGCCGGGGCGCTTTGGGCTGAAAGCCAACCAAGCGAGCCTGCGGGTTCAGGTGGCGGCTGCGCTACGGACCGATGTGGGCATCACCAGTTCGGTGTTTCCGGAGCAACCGTGCACGGCCGCGCAGCCTCGGTGCCAACGGGCGCCAGGCGGCGCTCTGGCCGGTGAGGCCGAGATCAGCGACGACCTGCTCGCGCTGCTCGTCGGTTTCGTGCGCTCGATCGGAGTGCCGCGGCGCCGCACGGCCGACCACCCATTGGTGCGTCGTGGTCGGGGCCTCTTTTACCGGACCGGTTGCGCCAGCTGTCATGCGCCGAGTTTTGTCACCGGCAGCGATCCGAGCGCACCCCATCTGTCGGGACAGGAGATCTGGCCCTATACCGACCTCTTGCTGCATGACATGGGCCCGGGGCTTTCCGATGGCCGCAGGGACTACCTGGCGGCCGGATCGGAGTGGCGGACCCCGCCCCTGTGGGGAGTGGGCCTTGCCCGCGCCGTGCGAAAGGACGTGGGATTGTTGCACGACGGGCGGGCGCGCACGGTCGAGGAGGCGGTCCTGTGGCACGACGGGGAGGCACGTGCCAGTCGCGAGCGCTACGCGGGGCTTGCGGCGCGCGACCGGCGCGCCCTGTTATCCTTCGTGAGGTCGCTATGAATCTTCGGGGCGGACACAACGGAACGCTAGTATCGGGCGCGACGCGCCTGCGCCGGCGACGGTTTCTGCGCGGCGTAGCCGCGTGTGCGCTTGCGCCGGCCGGTATGGGTGTTGGGCCGGGCTGCACGGCGCCCACAGGGGCGCGAAGCACCCCCGGCGGCTTCTGGGTCGCGGCACACGGTGCGACCGGGGGGGGCGCTTTCGGGCTCGTTGCCGTGCCGTCCGAAGGGTCGCCCGAAGCGGCCTCCGCGCAGCATTCGGAGCCTGGTCGCATCCCGACGGGTTTTCGAGGTCACGACGTGGCCGCGCATCCCTTGATCCCCGGGCTGGTTGCGCTCTTTGGGCGCAGGCCTGCGACCCGGAGCGCCGTCGTGGACATTCTGCGCCGACGGGTCGTCGCCATGATCGAGGCGCAGCCGGGACGGGCCTTCCAGGGGCATGGCTTCTTCACGCCCG
Source organism: Myxococcales bacterium (assembly GCA_028817905.1). Classification (GTDB taxonomy): domain Bacteria; phylum Myxococcota_A; class Polyangia; order Polyangiales; family JAFGIB01; genus JAPPOR01. The sequence continues at coordinate 5,811 of JAPPOR010000429.1, read as the reverse complement.
ACGGCCGGCTGCTCGTCACGACGGAGGCCGATACGTTGACGGGCGAGGGCAAGTTGGGCCTGCGAGAGACCGAGACCTTTTCGTTTGTGGCTGAGCTCGACACCCATGGCATTGGGCCCCACGAGGCGCAGATCATGCCTGATGCTGCCACCGTGGTGGTGGCCAACGGAGGGCTGCTCACGCGCCCCGAGACCGGTCGACAGGTGCTCAACCTGGACAGCATGGACTCGAGCCTGAGCTACCTAGCGTTGGCCTCCGGGGAGCTACTCGAGCAGCGACGGGTCGCGGAGCCCAAGTCTAGCATCCGCCACCTGGACGTCGCGCAGGACGGCACGGTGGCGTTCGGAGTGCAGGTACAGCGGGAGGCACTCGACCACGAGGAGGTGGTGCCGCTGGCTGGCACGCACCGCCGCGGCGGTGAGGTCCAGCTCTTTTCGCATGGCCACGAGTACCTGCCGCTGATGAACGACTACGTGGGCAGTGTGGCGCTTTGCTCACAGACGCGGGTCGCCGGCTTCACCAGCCCGCGTGGCGACATCGCGCTGTTTTGGCATGCCGATAGCGGCGAGCTGGTGGGTGTGCACCGGCTGGCCGATTGCTCCGGTCTGGCGGTTGCGAGCGATGGCGGGCACTTCGTTCTGAGCAGCTCACTGGGGGAGGTCCGTGTGCTATCCACCACTGATCTGGTGGAGGACAGGGGCGCTCGTCAACGCTTTGAGGGCCTGCAATGGGACAATCACCTGATCGAGGTCGCCGTCGACCGGGAGCAAGCATGACGCTCGGATTCTTTGACGTCGTATCGGCAGGGCCGTGGCGCCGTGCGTTCCGGTGTTTGGTAGCGGTGTTGGTCATCGCTGGCTGTGGTGGCGGTGCGGATGGTGACGACCCTGATGGTGACGCGGGACAAGGGCAGATGGGCTCGCTCGAGGCCGCCCTGCGGAGTGCTGTGGACGAAAGCATCATCCCGGCGGTGGAGGATTTCGCGCGGGGAGCTCGGGGGCTCGAGACGTCCGTGGATGCTTTCTGCGAGGCGCCGTCGGACCGAGGGTTGGTCGCTTTGCAGGATGAGTGGCTGGACCTGTCGCGTTCCTGGAACCGAGTCGGTATCTACTTCCTCGGGCCGCTCGATGAGGACATCATCATGCCTTCGATGATCTTCATCGAGTCGATGCGTCAGCGCGGGATGGACTACACCGATACGGTTCGCGAGACGCTTGCGGCCGCCGTTTCCGAGACTGACCCTTTGGACGATACCTTCTTCGAGGGCCTCACCTTCAACCGTGTGGGCATGCTCGCCCTGGAGGTGCTGTTGTTCGAGGAAAGTTCGGCCGACCCGCCGGCCATCGATCCGGCGGACATCGCCCAGCGCTATCTCGACCATGAGCGCCAATGTGACTATCTGCAGGGCGTGGCCCGGCTGCTGCGCGAGCGCGCCGATGGGGTCGAAGCTGGATGGACCGACGAGTTCCTCGACACCGGCCTGCCGTTCCGTGAACTGTTGCTGCGGGACATGCTGGCCGATGGTTCCGAGCCGGTGAATGCGCTGTTGCTGGCCGCCATCAAGCACCTCGAATACCTGCGCCTTCGCAAGTTGGACGGGGTGGTCGACTTGGCGGTGGCCGGCCGTGCCCGCCCCGAGTTGTCGCCTTTTTGGGATAATCTTGCGGCCGGTCTCGACGCGCTCGAGGGATTGATGGACCCTCCTGGTTCGGACGCGGGCTTCTTTTTGGTAATGATGGAGCGCGGCTTCGAAGCCGAGGTGGACGTGGCGCGGGACAGCTTCGAAGGCGCCCGCAAGGCGGTCGAGGCGGAAGATCGCGAGCAGGCCGCCGCCGCGTTCCTTGTGCTGGAGACCAGCCTGCGTCGCGAGGTGCCCCTCGGTCTCGGCGTGGACCTGGGCATTACGTTCACCGACGGCGATTGACTACGCCGGTTGTCCGTGCGCGGATAACCACGCGATCCTCATGTGGCGGCAGCCAGACCAGCAAGCGCGCCGAGCCACAAGCCCACAACCAGAGGTGTGTAGAGTCTGCCATCGGCACGCCCGAACGCCGTGTTGTGGTGTCGCTTGAGGAAGCCGACAAATTTTCCGTCGCCGATCATGCGCACCGTCAAGATGGTAGCAGCCGTCCCAAGAGCGTACCGAACCCAAGTTTGCGGCCAATTGGGCGCTCCCACCAACAGGGCGGCGAATGCGCAGAGCGCGAGCGCTACCAGTAGGCAGGCAACCGGGCCAGGTGAAAACAGCGGGCTTCCATCCGGGTTCGCGGGGACGGCCACATCGGCCCATCGCCGACCTCCCGCAGCCCAATACAGATGGACCATAGCGGCGGCCACCGCGATGGACACGGCGAGGGCGCGCAGTGCCACCGGTACCAACGGGGGTAGAAAGCGGCCGTGGTCGAGCGCCGCCAGGCCTGCGAGCAGGAACACCGGCCAAGCCAGGTGCTCGCGAAGGCTGAAAAAGACGACGACGCCCGACACCAGCAGCGTGATCCCGAAGGCAAGCGGGCTCGGCACGCCCAGCAGAGCTGCGACCAGCCCGAGCCAGGCGAGGCTCGTTAGATGCCAGGCAAACCGAAGGAGTGCTCGGGCCTGTCTGGGGCCCACGCCGGGCAGCCGCCAGCCCGTTTGGCGAAACAGCGGGCGCAACACCTCGAGCTCTCCCAGCGCCGTGTGCAGCAGGGCTAGCAATAGCAGCCCTCCCGCAGCGATCCACACAATGCTCTCCATGTTCTACCTCCCCTTGTGTCTGAGAGAGTGGTCGCTCGGCGTCACCTGGCCACCCCCTGCCCGACGCGCGTCGGGAGCCTCCAAGACCATACGGATGCGTATGGTTGCGAGCGTACCATACGGTGGCGTATTGTCGAGTGGTGCCGCGGTTGACATCACAGGACTGGGTACGGGCGGCGGCGGGCATGCTGGCCGAGCATGGTGTAGAAGGACTGCGGGTCGAGCCGTTGGCAAGGCGCCTGGGGGTCTCGAAGGGCAGCTTCTATTGGCATTTCGCCGACCGCAATGCGCTACTCGCCACGGTGTTGAGCGACTGGGAAGCGCGCGGTACCGAAGCGATCATTGCTGCCATCGATGAGCACGACTGCGGCGCCGATGAACGCCTGTGGCGCCTGATGGAACGGGTGTTCGGGGGGCCGCTTCTGCACGACCAGTTCGAGACGGCCATCCGCGCGTGGGGCACGCAGGATCCGGCCGTGGGTGCAACGATCGATCGGGTCGACCAGCGCAGATTGGGGTACGTGGCTCGTTTGCTCACGGACGCCGGGGTCGGCCGCGCCGAAGCCAAACGACGGGCCCAGATCCTCTACGCGACCTTGGTGGGCGAGTTCTTCATGCGCAGTCATGGGGGCTCCAAGCTCCCCCAGGCGACTCTCAGGTCCCTACATCGAATGCTGCTAGCAGGACCCTGACGAAGCCGTCCCGCCATCCTCGCCCATGCCCGTGCCCGTGCCCGAACCGTCGCGTAACCGACGCGCGCAGTTCACGAAGGGTTCGGGTTGGCATTCACCATCCACTTGACTCCGAAGCGGTCGGTAAGCATTCCGTAGGTGTCGCCCCAGAACTGCTTTTCGTAGGCCATGGTAACCTGGCCGCCTGCGGAGAGTGCTTCGAAGTACCTGCGGCCCCGCTCGACGTCGTCCGTCCCGATCGAGATGTGCGCGCGCATGCCTGAGTCGATCGGCGTGCCGGGCATTCCGTCCGAAGCAAAGATGGTAGCGTCTCCGACGTTGATGGACGCGTGCATCACGCGGTCCTTGTTCTCTTCGGTAGCCATGGGCGAGTCGCCAAAGGTCATGATGCGGGTCTCGGCTCCCAAGGCCTTGGCATAGAACGCGACCGCCTCGGCGCAGTTTCCGTCGAAGAAGAGATAGGGCTGTACGGTGGTATTGGCCATGGGGCGCAGGCTAGCCCAGAACATTGAAGACTTCGACGGCCGCCTCGCTCGTCCTTCGACTCCACACGACATGCGAGTGGAGCGGTCGGGCGAGGGCTGCGCGATTCGGCAATGGATGCGGGCTGCCTCCGGGTTCCACGACTTGATCGCCCCGTTGGGGCATGCGACGTTACTTACCCTGCGGCTTTCCGGTGTTGGGATGCACGCTGCGTTGTCCGAGGCCTCATGCCGCGCGCCTTTGTTCAAGTGACCCGCAAGGATGTGCGCGCCCTTCGTGGAGGCGGGGTCGCCGTTGTCGCCGCCCTTTTAGCCCATACGTGGGGTTGCGGTGGCGCTCCAGGGACCATGGGCAGCATGACCTCACGTGGGGACGAACCCTCCCTTTCCCCAGCCATGTCCTCGGTCGCGGCTGGCACGCGGTCGGATCGAGCACAGGACCCGTGCGGGCTCGACAGCGGGTTCTTGGGGGATGAGTACTGCCTTGCTCCTCCTCCGCCGGACCGAGGGTTTCAGGTACACGTAGGGCCACGGGACTACGGGGACCCCGATCCAACGTTCCTTCTGGGACCCGGCGAGGAGATCACGACCGACCACCTCGTCCCACTCGGCAACGATCGGCCCATCTATATCTACTACCGGCAGTACCGCCAACGGCCGGGCACCCACCACAACGTGCTCACGACGGTCAACGCGCTGACGCAAAGACTCGGCGTTGGGGGGCTGCGCATTGGAACGACCAATCGAGTTGTCGAGGACAATCCGCCGGGTGGCGTGCCGGCGCCCGAGAATCGGGGGGTGGGCGTACCAATCGAGGCACATGCCACGGTCAACATTAACCTGCATTCGGTCAACCCGACGGACGAACCCCTGCTACGTGAGGCCTGGGTGAACTTCTGGTATGTCGACGAGGATAAGGTGACCCAGGTCGCGCAGCAGCTGTTTGCGCCAGGTGACGTGAGCTTCGCTATCGGTCCACGCGAAGAAACCGTGCTTGGTCCCTACCGCTGCGACATCGAGGCGAGCGGTCGGTTGCTTTGGTTCTACGGCCATCGGCACGCCAACAACGTGCGCTTCAGCGCCTGGCGTGTCAGGGGAGACCGCCGCGATCTCTTCTATCTAGGGCTCGACTGGGAGCAGCCAATGGTGCTCCAGTTCGCATCCACGGTGACGAATCCCGTACCCGATCTGTTGGAGGGCATGGAGGGCGGCTGGAGTGGCATTCTGGACGTGCAGGCGGGCGACCAGCTCGTGTGGGAATGCCACGTCATCAACCAGCACGACACCACCCTTCGCTTCACCAACAACACCTATACCGGTGAGATGTGCATCATGGACGGTGAGTTCGTTGGAACGAACTGCCTGCAGGGGAGTTGGGGTGCGCCTCCCGAATAGGTCAGTCCTTGATATCCGGCCTGATCTCGAAGACGTGGCCACCCACCGAGCGCGCGCGTACGGTGAAGCGCACCCCCAGGGCGGCCATGGTTCCGAGCCCACCCGTCAGTACCACCAGTACCCCACCGCCTACCAGCAACCCGAGCTTGCTGGTGGGTTCTGAGTCGGCGAGGGCCGCCGCGATCATCCACAGGCCGGCGCCTGCGATGCCCAGGCCCGATACCGCAGCGATGATCCGGTTCAGGGAGAGCTTGCCCGTGCGCTTGGCGGCGACCAGCAGGTGGGCGGCAGTCACCACGTCGCGGGCGGTCAGCCCCACGCCCGCATCGTCCTTCAGGTCAAATGGCTGGCCCTGGACGTAGTGCTCCAACGCGGCCTCGAGCCAGCCGGGATCGGAGGTGCGCACGAGCTTGGCGACCATGACGGTTCAAGTGTAGCACTAGCCGGGACCATTCATGACTTCGACGCCGCCTCGCTCGTCCTTCGACTCCACAGGACTTTCGCCGCCC
>JAPPOR010000923.1 GCA_028817905.1 Myxococcales bacterium | reverse complement strand
AAATCGCCTGGCACGTGGTGAAACGGTTGCCGAGATCGCGCGCCGGGCGCTTTGCCCGCTCCGGAACCTCGTCCCAGTCGCGGATGAAGCGCACCGCCACCGGGAAGCTCGCCAGCCGCACATAGCGAGAGAGTGCTGCGTCGAAGCGCAGTAGCAGCTTGGTGTCGAATGCATTGTCGCTCATGTCGTGCTCTCGATGGCGGCTGGCCCGGATCGTTCATGCCTTGGGCATCGGATCGCGCAGGGATTCGGCTTCACAGGGCTTTCGGCGGCCGACGGGAATACTCCCGTATTTGCGAGGCCGACGAAAGTCCTATGGAGTCGAAGGACAAGCGACAAGTGTGGGCACACGGTTCGCTTCTCGCTGGTGCTCGCGAGCGCCACCCGAGCCGATGCCGTCGTGGAGCTCCTCCGGATCGCCCGGGTGAGGGGCAGCGGGTGGTCGCCTGGCGGTGCCGTGGCCGGTGGTCAACCCTTGGGGCGCATCTGTGGTAGACGAGTGGCGCCCGCATGGGGGACCTACTCGACACGCTCACGCTCCTGGGCGCACTGCAGGGTGCGGGGCTCGCCGCTGCGCTGTCGTTGAAGCGGGCCAATCGCGTCGCGAGTCGGGTGCTGGGCGCGCTCATCGCTGCGTTGGCGTTGATGTTGCTGCTCGACTACTTGAACCGGAGCCTGGGCTGGCGGGGGCATCCCCACTTTCTGGCGCTCGGCGCGCCGCTGCCCTACCTGTTCACCCCGCTGCTGTACCTGTATGTGCAGGCGCTGGTCCGTCCACCCCTGCGCTTCGGCCCCGGCCTGCAGCTCCACGCGTTGCCCTTCCTCGGCCACGCCATCTACATGATGGGCGTCTTCTACCTGCAAGACGCGGAGACCAAGCTCGCGCTCGCCCGCGCTCACGTGGCGGGAGACGTGCTGCCGGGGATGGTGTTCTTCATGGGTGTGCAGATCCTGCAGGCTGTGGCCTACCAGACGGCTGCCTATGTGTCCCTGCGTCGCTACCGGCGCCGCATGCGCGACTACTACAGCGACCTGACTGCGATCGACCTGCGCTGGCTACTTGTGATGGTGCTCGGTAGCGCATCGGTCTGGGCGGTGGTTGCAGCGCAGTACGCCGCCGAGCTTTTTCGCCTACACATCCCGGGAGCGAGCGAGTTGTCGGCCGCGGTGGAGGCCGGGTCGTCGCTGTTCATCTTTCTCGTCGGCTATATCTTCCTGTGGCAGCCGGAGCTGGCAGAGAAAGCGGGCGTCGCACGACGGCTGGCAGAGGGAGACGACGAACCGGCCACGGCGAGCGAGCTCGCTGAGGAGCGCGACCCGGTGACGCCGGGCGAGTCCGAGCCGGTCGAAGCGCACGCTACAGATGCTGCGCCCGGTGACGGCCGCGACCCCATCGAGCTGCACCAGCATCCCGCTGCGCCCGTTCCTGCTCCCTCCGCCACGCGCAGCAGCCCGCGCTACCAACGTAACCGGCTCGACGATGCGGACGCGTCCGAGCTGGTCGCGGTGCTCCATAAGCTGATGTCCGAGACCGAGCCGTTCCGCGACCCAGCCCTGACCGTCCAGGACCTGGCCGACGGCCTCGGTGTTACGGCCCACCAGCTCAGTCAGCTGCTGAACGTCCGCGTGGGCAAGACCTTCTACGCCTTCGTTAGCGGCCATCGTGCCGACGCCATGAAGCTTGCCCTTGGCGACCCGGCACGGGCCGACCGAGGCGTCCTGGAGCTGGCCCTGGCCTGTGGCTTCAACTCGAAATCCACGCTCAACAGTACGTTCAAGAAGCACACCGGCCTGACGCCGACCCAGTACCGCAAGCAGCAGCTCCAAGCGGGCTCGTAGGGGCTGGCTGCAACCCGGGCGCCGGCATTTCCTCGCCGGCGCCCTTCAGGAGAAAGTCCTTTAGTTTCAGTGGGCTAAGAAACTCGGACGTCCGGCTGGACGGAGACGGCGTCCGTGTTCATGGGCTCGGGCGAGCGCGGGCCCCCGGGCGCCCAAGATGACTCCAGACGGTGCGAATGACCGCCCCGATACCAGGAGACATCCGATGAGAACGAACACCTTCGGCGGCCTGACCGCGACCCTGATCCTGACCCTGAGCGTGCCAGTGGCGGGCTGTTTCTCCCCGATGGAGAGCGGCGACCTGGTACCCCAAACGGTGGATGAGGACCCGAGCCTCCCGCAGCTCTCGTTCAACAACTCCACCTTCCACGTCGAGGCCTTCGGTGACGAGGACCTGCCGGTCATCGTGATGCTGCATGGCGGGCCGGGCGCCGACTACCGGGGCCTGCTCGGCCTGCGCCAGGCGGTCGATGGCCGGCGCCTGGAGGACACCCACCGGGTGGTCTACTGGGACCAGCGCAGCAGCGGCTTGAGCCAGCGCCACGACGCCGACGAGATCAGCTTTGCGCTCTACGACCGGGACCTGGACTGGATCGTCGAGCACTTCTCCCCGGGGCGCCCCGTGGTGCTGCTCGGCCACAGCTGGGGCGGGATGTACGCGACCCGCTACATCTCCAATCATCCGGAGAGGGTGGCGGGCGCCGTCCTCATCGAGCCGGGACCCCTGACTGGCGAGCTCTTCGAGGACATCAAGGACGAGATCATGGAGCTCGACTTCTTCAGCGAGTGGCTCAACGACCTGAGTTGGGCGCGCGGTGTCATCAGCCCCGACGATCACGCGCGAGCGGATCTACTCGTGCTTTCCGCCGTCTTGGCACCAGATTCCCAGCCGGGCTACGGGGTCGACGCCGACGACCTGTCGTTCTGGCGTGTCGGTGCCGTCGCCAACGCCGAGATCCAGAACGAGGGGCTCGACGAGGACGGCGTAGGCGTCTGGGACTTCACTGTAGGCCTCGATGACTTCGAGACCGAGACCCTCTTCATTGCCAGCGGTGACAACGTGGTGCTCGGGGAGGAATTCCAGCAGCGCCAGATGGAGCTCTACCCGAGCGCCTCGCTGACTGTGATTCCGAACGCCGGACACGAAGTGCCCACGACCCACCCCGAGCAGACCCTGCGTGCGGTCTTCAACTACGTTGACGCCCTTTGAGCCCTGCAAACCAACTCCAAGAGAAAGCAAAGCCCAATGACCAAGTACATCGCAAGTACTCTGTTCCTCGCAACGCTCGGCATCGCGACGGCTGGCAGCGCTCAACACGTCACCCAGCTCCCGGCCCGTACGACACACGCTGTCGGCATCGAAGGAGGGCTCGACTCGGCGATGGTGTTCTCCGCCGGCTACAGCTACCGACTCCGCCCCGCCGTCTGGCAGTACGACGTGCTCTTCCAGGGCAGCGTCACGGTGCCGTTTGCGGGCTTCGATCCGAGCGACAGCCGCCTCCAGGTGGGTCTTCGGACCACCGCCATCGCCTACGGGGATCTGCGACTGCAGGTCGGGCTCGGACTGCACACGCACCGCACGAGCAACGTGGCCTTTTCCGCCCGGGGCATCGGCGCCCACTTCACCCTGCTCCCCGGATACCAGTCCGAGCGCTGGGGCCTGATGGCGGAGCTCGGCTACGAGAGGATCATCGCGAGCTACGTATCGGCCTCCGAGCGCTACAAGCGCCTGGGCTACGCGGAGGCCCAGGAGGGCTGGTACGGGAGCACCGGCGGCAACATCCGCCTCGGTCTGCGTGGTGGTGCGCGCGTCGGGCCCGTCGAACTGTCCGCTCGACTCGGCATTCAGGCATCCGAGGGTGGCAACCCCGGGTTTCCTCCCCTCTACGCGACCGTCGGAATCGCCTACGCTTTCTGAGTTGCGCGATGCGACTCAATGTGATGCTGGGGGTACTCGTCACTGCGACGCTCGCGTTGCGTATCCGGGCGGGTATCCCCACCCGCGTTCTCGCCCTCGCTCTCGGTATCGCTACCCTGCTACTCTGCGCCCAGCCTTGGGGTCGTGTCGAGGGTCTGCTCGCCTGGCTCATCCACCCGCTGCTCTGCCTCTACGTGGCGTTGATGACCGGCCGCTGGATCCGATGCAGCTTTCGGCTGCTCGCCCATCTCATTCCCGCCGGGCTCTCGATGCTGCTGGCTCTGGATCCGGGGCTGCGCATGTTGCCCGCTATTCCCTACTTGCTCGCGGCAAGTGCACGGGTCGCCCTGTACGCGCGCAGCGTCACGCACCTGGGCGGCTGCCCACAGGCCCTCGACCGTGTCAGGTTTCTTATCGTGCTTGTGGTCACCTCCGCCGTGGCGACCCTTGCCGCTCGGTGGGATCCGTCCCTCCCCCTGCGAGCGCTGCTCTACTGTGTGTGGGCCGCCACGCTCTTGTGCCCGCAACTCCTGCGGCAGCCCGGATCTGCCCCCCGGATCACGTGGATGCCGTGGCGAAGCCGAAGATGAGACGCACTGCTCCGCTGCATGCGATGGCAGCTGCCGTGATGCCAAATCGGGTGTCGATCGGCGTCCAACCAGTCCACCCCTGGCCGGGCCTGACATCACCTGTTCGAGTCCTTTCCCGGACTTCTTGCGTATTTCACAACTTTGCAGGCGCCATTCCAGTGTTTGGATCCATTGGCCGAAGGTTTGAGTCATCCGCGACCGACCGCGTTTCCGCGGAAATCGCGCCAGGTGAAGCCTCCGAACGCGACGGCGGCTTCGTGCAGGATGGCGTCTTTCCGGAGAGTAGGTAGACTCCGGGCCTTGCTCCCTACCGCAGCGAACGGAATGTCCCGGTGTACGTCCTGCTGAACGGCGCCTTCGGAGTCGGCAAGACCACGGTGGCGAGAGCGCTGCGCGGGAAGTTGGCGAGCGCCACGCTCTTCGACCCGGAGTGGGTCGGTCTCGCGCTCATGCGACTTCCGGGGTACGCGAGGTCCGACTTCCAGCACCTGTCGGCATGGAGGAGACTCTCGGTCCTCGGCGCGCGGGTGTTCGCCGCGACCAGGGAGGTTGTCATTATTCCGATGGCGTTTTCGGAGCTTCGCTACCTGGACGAGGTGCGCTCGGGTCTGGCCGCGTCGCGGCGCCCGGTACTGCACTTCTGCTTGACCGCGCCGCTGGATGTCGTGCGCGCACGCCTTGCGGCGCGCGGCGAGCCGGCGGGCGATCCCAGCTGGGCCTGGGTACATCGGCGCGCTGAAGAGTGCTGCCTGGCACACGCCGCGCCGGCCTTCGCCGTTCATGTGCCCACCGAAGATGCGACTCCCGAAGCCCTCGCCGAACAGCTCGCCGAGCGGATCACCGCCCGCTCACGACACTTGAAGTGACGGGGATACGTCTAACTATCGTAGTCGAGAGCGCGCTGGCGTAGCAGGTCGTCGATCGCCTCGCGTTGCTCCGGATGCACTACCCTCTGCACCGAGCACGCCTCGACGAGCACTCGCAGCATTTCCTCTACGGAAAGTACTACTTCGTCTTCGTACAGCGAGAAGCGCACGCCCTCAAAGGGGGGGTCTCCCGGGTCGAGGTCACCCGGGAACTCGCAATGCGCATCGTTGAAGCTCGCACCGACGCTGTTGAGCAGCGCTGTGACGGTACGCACGAAGCTATCGTCGCTGATAGCATTGAAGAACGCCTGAACGGCGAACTTGGTCGGGTCTTCTATGACTACTCGATAGGTTGCGGTCGGCATTCGCGGGGCTCCAAGGGCGCTAGCCCGGATTATTCATGAACTCTGCATCGCCTCGCTTGTTCTTCGACTTCACACGGCTTTCGCCGCCCTAGCAAATACGGAGAGTATTCCCGTCGGTCGCCGAAAGCCATGTGAAGCCGAGTCCCGGCGCGATCCGACGCAGAGTTCATGAATAATCCGGGCTAGAAGTCAGGGAAGAAGCTGCGGACGGCGCCCGTATCGTCGAGGTACCCACGGAACCGCAGCCCGTTTGGAGCCGTTCCTACCCACTCGCGGGTCAGACGGCCACCTGCCTGTGCCTCGGCCGCCGCCTGCCTTCCGAGCTGATAGAAGTCGGTATCCGAGATCACCCGCGGATCATAGACTGTCTTCTCGAACACCTTGGCTTTGAATGCGCCCGTCGGGGCACCCGTTTGGTCCAGTGCGGGAATCTGGTATTCGATGCGCTGGATGCCCGGCACGCTTGGGTGGTCGGTCCTCGAGACAATTTTCAGGTCGGCCGCATGCTTGTTGAACTCGTCAACGTTGTGCGCTCCCCCGATACCGTTCTTCCTCGGCACGGTGGGATCGCGACGAGCTAGATGATCCGCGATGTCGGCCCGGAATCTAACGAACCCTGTGCCGGGCTCCGTGTTGCCGGGCGTTGGTGGCTTTCCGCCGGTCGGACCGCCAGAGCCATCGCCGGGTGTCCCGGGACCTTTGCCACTTCCGCCGCTGCTACCGCTCCCGCTCCCAGTTCCCCCGCCACCGCCATGTTTCGGCGTTGGCGCGCTATCCGCGCCGCCCGTCATGAGGTTCCAGGCGCGGTCGCCGGCTTGGGCGACGTGGTAGGCGCCGTTGAGCCACATGGCGCCGCCGAGGGTGGCGACGCCGGCGCCGGCGAGGATTTCGGCTCCGCCGATGGGGACGGCGAGGCCGCCGCTGCCGGCGGTGACGAGCATGCCCTTGCCCATCAATCCCAGGCCGGCGGTGATGATGGCCGGGCCGGCGTACATCTGCAGGACGCCCATGCCGAACTCGCCGGCGACGCGGCCGACCTGGAACAGCGTTCCCGAGCCCTCGGGGCTTTCGACAAAGCCGGTGAGGATGGTCGTGCCGTCGATGCCGCCGGCGACCAGGCCGGCGATGAATTGGGCGGGCGGGGTGTCGCGGACGTAATCCTTGGTCGATTGCCACCAGCTCTCTTCCGTCTCGCCGGCGCCATACGAGGTGGTGAGGGGTGTCTGAGCGGTGAGGGGAACGCCGCCGGTAGCGTGCGATGTGCTCGCGGTCGCGGCGGCGGGGTGGGCCTGGCCGCCGGATGGTGGGGCGGTGGCGGCATTGTGGCTGTGCTGCTGGCCGTCTGAAGGCATCGGCGCATCCGAGCTGTGGAACCCCGAGGGGGATGAGCCCTGGATGCCCGGAGGGGAGGCGGTCCCGGTGCGGCCCCGAGTCATGGCGCCGTCCATGGCGGCCATCATCTCGGCGGTGCTGGTCTGCACGTGTTCGGCGGTGCGTTCGCTCAGGTTGGCCCACAGCAGCAGGCCGCCGGCCGCCACCACCACGAACAGCAGCCCGTACTCCAGCGTGGACAGGCCCTGGGTGCAAGCGAGCGGACCCTTGGGTGGCGCTCCGGTGCCGCCATCGTCGTCCGTATCGGCACGCTCAGCGACCCATTGGGTCAGGCGCCGGCGGTTCAGGACGCCGGTGGCCGTGAAGGCGACGAACTGGACGCCGGCCGGCCATGAGAGCTGGCCAGCGACCATGCCGAGCAGCATCAGCGCGGCGATCCCCACGAGCACCCCCAGGACCGCTCGCTCCGCGGTCAGTTGCGACAGCCGCGCGAGCAGGAGGCCGAGGAGCCCTCCGAAGACAAACACCGCCAGGGCTGCCCCCATGGCCACCCCGAGCAGGTGCCCAGTGTCGAACATCCCGGTGCCGCGCAGCACGGCGGATATGGAGACTTCCGGCCGTGTGCCTGCTCCAACGGTGAAGCGCTCCCAGATCAGTTGCGTGCTGAATTCGGCTGCGGCCTGGGCCGCTTCTGGCGCCATGACCAGCATGTGGACCGCGGCGCTGCGCGTGAACACCGAAATCGTCTCGAGTGAGGCCCGCTGCGGCGCGAACAGCGACGCCGGCAACGCCCCTGCGAATGTCTCGACCTCGGCCGTGCTGCGGCCACAGCGACTGGCGGCAGCACCGACATGGGCGCGCAGCTCGGGTTCGGTCGCGGTGGTCGCCTCGCCGAGCAACGCCCGGAACAAGCAGCGGACCTGCCGGGTGTCGACGTTGGGCCGCCTTAGGGGGGCCCACGCGGGATGCTCGTCGGGCAGCGCCAGGAAGCTGGCGACTGGCGAGGGGCCGTTGAAGGTGAAGCGCGCGCGCACCGCGCCCCGCTCGGGGTCGTGCGCCAGTGGCTCGATATCCGTGAGCGTGCCCTGGCCGAGCTTGTCCTGCACGGAGTTGGCGAACCCACGCGCATAGTCTTCGACCGAGAAGGCCAGCTTCTGTGCGGCCTTGGTGGGATCGGGCGGCGCGGGTTCGAGGAGCAACACCTGCACGCCTCGCCCGTCGATGAACGCCTTCGATAGGTTCCGCTGGCTAGCGGCCGCCGCGGGCACCGGCTTGAGGTCGGCTGGCAGCTCAAACCGGACCCCATGCAGACTCACCACGGGTACACCGGCATCAGCCAGGGCGGCGCCCGACACGCCGACCCCCAAGACGGACCAACAAACGAACCAGATCCAACTGCAGCGGCTCATCCCGCACCTGCTCCTGTCGCCACCCCGGCTCGCGGTCACGGTAGCGACAAAGCAAGACAAAGCAAGTGCTATGCCAAGGCCGGGTGCCTAGGATTGAGCACGCTGGTGCTCCCGCTTCAGGCATCGTGGCGAGTGGGCGTGTCCATGGCGCATCACGGAGCCCACCGTATTCGCGACGCGCCGGGGCTGCATGTGGCTGATCCGACTGAGGATTCGGCCTGGTGGTTGGCCCAGTCTCTCTGACGGCGGCGCCTGCGGCGACAGGCTTCGGGAGCGCATCGCGTTGAGCAGCCGCTCGAACCCGGCTGGTCAATGGTCGGGCGGCTTGCGCGCTAGCCCCAATGCCTTGCCGACGCTAGCTGTCACGTCGGGAGGCACCCTTGTCGCCGACGTGCCCCCCGTCGGCGCTTGTGGTGTGGCGGCGGCGCTCCCGGCAGCGCGGAAAGGTCTCGCTCGATCCTGCGCAGTATCAGCACCCGCATCCCGTTTTGCACACCCGCTTCGTCGATCGCCGCCAAGGCCCGCTTGCGGATCTCACGCGGCATCGACGCCGCGATAGGCGGTGCGCGTCTCCTACGCGGGCATCAGCGCCGCATGCGTGTTGGTCCAGCTTGGCGGCGGAGTCAGCGCGTCGCCGGACCGGCTGGGCCGCGTCGAAGCTGGCCGGCGAGCTGTTCCAGGACGCCGGCCAGCATGGCGGCTGCTTTCGGTGGCGCGTCGATTCGGACACCCCCGTCCGGCCCCATCTGCACGGTGAGTTGACCGGCCAACGCACTGACTTGAGTCGGGTCTATCGCAAACGTGGCACCAGCGTGTGAGGTCTCGCTCGCAGTCGCTCCGGTCGCAGCGCCGTTTGGGGCGCTCTCCGTGGCGCCGCTTGCCTCGAGTTCTTCACCCTCGAGTTCCTCGTCCGTGTCCCGGGCCTCGCTGTCCGGCTCCGGGAGGGCCGCGGCTTCCACGACATGCTCTATGCGTTCCATGAAGGAGCCGACCGTGTCGAAGGTCACTTCGTCGCTCGTACCGTCGAACAGACCTTGAAAGAGTGCTTGCTTGTTTCCGACCAGAGTCGCAATACGGGCTTCAATGCCTGCCTCACTCACCAAGTTGTAGACTTCCACGGGCTGCGACTGACCCAGCCGGTATACACGCCCGATCCGCTGCTCGAGGACGGCGGGGTTCCAGGGCAGCTCGAGGTTGATGCAGCAGCTGGCAGCGCGCTGCAGGTTCAGCCCGACGCCGCCCGCGTCGGTCGCGAACATCACGCGCGTCGCCTCGTCGTCGTGTAGTTCGATCACGTTTTGGGTACGACGCTTCTGCGACTCCTCCCCCGTGAAGAAGACGGCCCGCAGCCCAGCTTCCGCAAGCAAGTCCTGTACGGCCCAGTGCGCGAGCCGCAACATCCTCCGCCACTGGCTGAACACGACTACCCGCCGTTGCTGCTCGACGACGAGCGTCTCGACGAGCGCCCGGAGCTCACCTAGCTTGGGGCTGAAGAGTCCTCGCAGGACGGCCGCCGTGGGCTGGGGTCCAGCATCGATTCTTGTCCAGGTTTCCTCGTACTGTGACAGGGCGAGCCCGTTGCAGATCATGCGCTGCGTGTTCAACAGCCCCATCAGTCGCAGGAACTCCTTGTGCGTGAGCGGTCGCCGCTTGCTTATCCTCACAAGTTGCGCGATCGGCCGGTCCAGGTCACTGTGCGTTTCTGCTTGCTCCGGCGTCAGCTCCACCGGCACCCGCGTGTCAGTCCGGGCCGGGAGCTGATCGAGCACTTCCTTGCGCACGCGGCGCAGCATGCGCGGGCGCAGCCGTTCGCGAAGCGTATCCAGGTTTCTGGCACCGGCGGGACTGCTGTGCCATGGGTTGAGCCGCCAGCTCGGCTCCAGTGCGCCGCGGTCGACCCATTGCATGACCGAAGCCAGTTCTTCCAAACGGTTTTCCATCGGCGTACCGGTGAGGACGAGGCGGTACCGCGGCGACAGTTGTTTCACATAGAGCGCAGTCTTTGTCGCCCAGTTCTTGATGCGCTGGGCCTCGTCCAACACCACAACGTCGGGTCCGAATCGTTGAACTTGTGGTAGGTCTCGCAGGAGCTGTTCGTAGTTGATGACCAGGTATCCGCTGCGCTTGCGCTGGTACGTGGCTTGTCGCTCCCCTGGCGAACCGTCCACGACCTCTACCGGTACATCCGAAAAACGCTCCCATTCGCGAAGCCATTGATGCTTGAGCGGTGCCGGAACGACGAGCAGCCCGCGCTGTACTCGTCCGAGGGCGTGGAGCACATGACAGCTCGCGATCGCTTGCGCGGTCTTGCCGAGTCCCATGTCGTCGGCGAGCAGGAGGCGCCCCTGTCGAAGAAATTGCTGCACGCCTGCTCGCTGGTAGGCGTATAGCGGCAGCCGCAGGCTTTTTAGTGCGCGCGTAAGCTCGCCCGTTGCGAGCACGACGCCCGCGTCAAGGCGTTGCAGCTCTTCTTCGAGCAGAGCGATCAACGCGGCGTCGGCGAGTCCGCGCTGCAGCTTGCGCGCAAGGCCACCCACCTTGATGAAACGCAAGAGATCCGTCGCGAGCTCGCGTCGTCGCGGCCCATCATCCGTGTACGTTCTCTTCAGTGCGGCCACTTGACCGCCATGCGCTCCAAACCTGCGCGCAATATTCATGTGGGCGCGCGACTTCTTCCCGCGCTCTGGTGCAAGAAAGACGCGGTCCATCCAGTCACCTGGCCCACGCAGAGGGCGCACCGGATCCCACCACAGTTGTGGCCCCGCTTGCGATGCGCGCATGGCTTGGGCTAGCTTCCGAGGCCGGCTGTGCAAGTCATCCAGCACGACGAGCACGTGCTTGCATGCACCCAGCCCCGCGTGCCTGAAATCCGCGCAGTCACAGCTTGCCCATAGCGGGTCGAGACCGTGTAGCTGCGTGGCGTAGGGGCGGTCTCGCGCGCCGCTACGTCGTGTGCTGTAGCAGCCCAGCGGCGTGCCGTTCGGTCGCGATGCCACCTTCAGGCCATCGCGGTCGGCAAAGCGAAAGCGACGCAGCAGCGCCTCCATCGCAGCGAGCTGAACTGGCCAGTTCCCCCCGGCCGTGGCTCGCATGACTTGCGTTGCGATCAACTCGGTGGCGATCCGCCCGAACTTGGCCTCAGCCATCCCCACGAGCTCGCGGAAGGTTTCTGAGGATTCCCGGTCCATGGTTGGCTCCATCCCCCGCGCCTACCATGACCTACCGGTGGGTGTCAGCCCCGTCCTGCTTTCGACAGGCCGCCGCTCCATGTGCCGTATTGGTACCAGAAGTTCTGGACACATCCGCCGCGGTCGCGGTGACGCTGTTGACTACTCGGCATTGCGACCCGCTCGTCCCGAAGCCGTCCGCCAGCCGCACAGGTCCTCCACGGTCTTCTGATGGACCTGGCGGGCGAGCTTCATGCAGGAAATATGAAGATAGTACTTTCATATTTCAAGGTTGCGTGATCCGCACTCCGGATCAAAACCTGGAACAACAACGCTCCGAAGACGCATGTGAGCACCGGCAGCAGCCTCAAACGTGCACAAACCCTGCTGAAACGGGGGATCTTCGGGGCCTGTTTGTGGGGTCGGTCTCGCGCTCATGCGGCTTCCGGGCACCGCGAAGTCCGACTTCCGGCAGATCTTGCCGCGCCCGTTGCTGTGCCCGGCGTTCGGCCCGTTCCGCCACCACCACGAGATCTGTCGTGCTTGGAGGGGAGTGGGGGTCCAGTCGCTAGGTATGGTGCGTCGAAGTCACGAGTGATCCAGCCTATCTGGGGTCGCGCATCGCGTTTAGCGCGCTGCGCATGCCTGACACCAGCAGGGACATATCGTTGCAGACGTTTACGAAGCCGAAGCCGCGCGCGACCCAACGCTTGGCATCCTGTGGTGAATGGCAGTAGATGCCGGCGGGCTTTCCCGTGCGCGCGCAGGCTGCCAGCACCCGCTCGATGGCGCGTTCGAAGGGCGCCGCGGTCGTGTCGAGGGGGGCGCCCAGGGCGGCCGACAGGTCGGCCGGCCCCACCAGCACGGCATCGAGGCCCGGGACATCCAGGATCGCGTCAACGGCTTCTACTGCCTCCTTCGTTTCTATCTGCACCATCACCAGCACCTCGTCATTGGCCCGTGCCAGGTAGTCCTTGAAGTCCACACCGTAGCCGTGGGCGCGGAGCGAGGCGATTCCGCGGATTCCCTGTGGTGGGTAGCGACAGGCGCGCACCACCTTGTGCACCTCCTCGGCGCTGCGGATCATGGGAACCAGCACGCCCTCAGCCCCGCAATCCAAGATGCGCTTGAACAGGCCCGCGTCGTCGGCGCTGGGGACGCGCACGATGCTGGTCATGGCATGTCCCCCGGTGGCCCGCAGCAGGGCCAGCCCCTGCTCCGGCCCGGAGACCCCGTGCTCGAGGTCCAGCAGGATCCAGTCGTATCCGAGCTGCCCGGCCACTTCGACGGTGACCTCGCTACCCAGGGCGGCCCATATCCCAGCGGCGACCTCGCCCCCGTCGAGAAGTCGTTTCAGTCGATTGTCCTTCATGGTCCTGAACCTTCTGCCTTTGATGGGCGATCGTCGCAAGGCTCAAACACCTGAAACTCGAGCGCGATGCCGACAACCCACCGTGTCCAGACGCAGCTGTGCACCCCGAGGGGCCGGCTGCCCTGGAGTGCACGCCTACGAGAGCGTTCTTGGGTGAGTCGGGTGGGTCGGAACGATGCTAGCGGCTGCGGGCTGCTCGGCGCACGATTTGCGCGCGTTGTCGGCGAGTGAGTAGCCCCGCCCGGACGCTGGCTCGGCTAGCGCGTGCTACGCACGCGACATAGCTGCCGTGGCGGCTGTGGTCCTTGCTCGAACCGCATGCTTGGGTGATCCGCTGTGGCCCGCTACAACCGTGGGCGTCCGTAGGCACGTGGGCGGGCGTTCCGCGGCACTCGTCACAGCTGTCCCCAGGGCCGTCGCCATCGCTGTCAATCTGGTCGGCATTCGCGTCGGTTGCACAGTTGTCTATATCGTCGCATACGCCATCGCTGTCCGAGTCTCCGCTGCTGGCGTCACCCTGGCACGCCGGGGCTGGGGAACAGTACGCTGCGCACTCGGCGTCGGACTCGAAGTTGTTGGCGTTGCCGCCGCAGCCTCCGTAGTTGAACTGGACGCAGGTTTGCATTGCGGGATCGTAGGCCCAGCGTGGCACTACAGCCTCGCAGGGCCCTGGGTCGATCGGCTCCGAGCAGGGATCCCTGGGGCCGCAGGCGGCGTTGCATTCGGCTTCGGTCTCAAAGTTGTTGGCGTTGCCGCCGCACCCGCCATAGGTGAAGGTCCGGCACACTCCATCCGCGTCCGCGTACCAGCGCAGAAACGCCGCCCGGCACGGACCCGTATCCGCTGCCTGCCTGCATGGGTCGTCGCACTCCACGCGCTCGCCGCGTTCGTCGAAGAA